>JBEICA010000211.1:0-6283 GCA_040373665.1 Burkholderiales bacterium
GCCATGGCCCTGCACACGCTGCGGGAGCCCTTCGTGCGCAAGATGTGACCCCGGGGCGGGCGCGGGTCGCCAGCCGATGGTTGCGACAGGGGGGGACGACGCGAGTGGTCCCACCCTGTCGCTTTGGCCGTGTGCAAGCGGAAGCCGGCCCCGCGGGCTCGCAGCCGATGGGCTACCCTCCGGACGGTGTCGATGTGCGGGCAACGGACCCGTGCGCCCGGCCGCCGTCATCCACCTGCGGAGTCCCGCCATGAGCACCCCGGAAGCCACGATCGTCGCCGAACTGGAGCGCCTGCTGCGCCTGCGTTCCCACGTCTTCGGCATGAAGCTGTTCGAAAGACGTGCCGACATGGAGGCCATCCCGAGGATCCGGCGGCCGCAGGCGGTACACGCCCTCGACCAGTTGGTGGGGCAGTGCGCCCGCCTGGGCTGGACCCTGGGTGTGACAGCCGAGGATCTGGTCGGGGCCCAGTGCCGTTCGGTGGTGGGGCTGGGTGCCGCCAAGACGGCGGAGTGGCGCTCCGGGCGGCACATGGCGGGCGTCTGGTTCGCCACCCAGCCGGATGCGGAGGCGCACCAGCAGGCCATGCACTGTGTACCGGATGGTCGTTACGAGGCCCTGGCCCTGTCGCCGCTGGCGAGTGGGCGGCTGGATCCGCCGGACATCGCACTGTTCTACGCCACCCCGGGCGCGATGATGTACTTCATCAACGGCCTGCAATGGACCGGGTATCGGCGTTTCGACTGGAGCGTGGTGGGCGAGTCGGCCTGCGCCGACTCCTGGGGCCGGGCCCTGGCGAGGCGCGAGCCCAGTCTCTCGATTCCGTGCTTCGCGGAGCGGCGCTACGGCGGGGTGCAGGACGACGAGATGCTCATGGCGCTGCCGCCGGAGCTGTTGTTCAAGGCCGTCGAGGGCATGCAGGCGCTGTCGAAGAACGGGCTGCGCTACCCGGTGCCGCCCTACGGGATCCAGCAGGATGTGCGGGCCGGGATGGCGGCAAGTTATCCCGACCGGGCACCCTGACGGAGCGCCCGGTCGGCCAGGCCTGCGGGCGGCGCCCCGGCCTCAGCGAGAGGCTACCGGCAGCTCCGGCACCTTGATGAAGTTCTCCGGCGATGCGCCGGTGAGCGTCTCCAGGAAGGCGACGATGTCGGCGATGTCCTGCTTGCCGAGATCCCGGCCAAGCTGCAGTTTGCCCATGACGCGCACCGCCTCCGGCAGCGTGGCGACCGAGCCGTCGTGGAAGTAGGGCGGCGTCACGGCCACGTTGCGCAACTGCTGCACCTTGAACATGAACGCGTCCGCTTCATCCTTGGATTCGTGGAAGCGGCCCTTGTCCCGGCCCTTGAGCAGTTCCTTCTCGGTGCTGCCGGTCTCGGTCCAGTAGTCGGCGACGATACCGAACTTCTGGAACATCTGCCCGCCCAGCACCACGCCGCCGTGGCAGCCGGCGCAGCCGTAGCCGATGAATTTGTCGAGTCCGCGCTTGGCCTGGGCGCCGATGGCGGCGGTATCGCCGGCGAGGTAGCGATCGAAGGGGGCGGGCGTCATCAGGGAACGCTCGTAGGCGCCGATGGCCAGGCCCCAGTTGGTGGCGGTGACCGGCTCGGCCTCGCCAGGGAAGGCCTTCTCGAACATCGGCCGGTACCCCGGGATCGCGCGCAGTTTCGCCTCGGCGCTGGCGTAGTCGGGGTTGCCGTAGGCGAGCGGGCTCAGGAGGGCCTTGACGGCCTGTTCCTCGACGTCCACGCGGTTGCCGCCGTAGTGCTGCTTGAATTGCAGGGCCGTGTTGAACACCGTGGGCACGTTGCGGGGCAGTTCGCGTCCCTTGTTGCCGATGGACAGGGCGAGGCCGTCGGTGCCATAGAAGATCGGCTGGTGGCACTCGGCGCAGCTCTGTTTGCCATCGCTGGACAGGCGGGTCTCGAAGAACAGGACGCGGCCGAGGGCGACGCGCTCCGGGGTCACCGGCCGGTCCGGCGCTTCCGCGACTGCGGGCAGCGGTTTGAACAAGGCCTGGGCCCGGGCCAGCAGGCCGGCTTCGCCGTCATCGGCCGACACGGCGGTCGCGATCGCGCCGGCCGCCAGTGCACTGCCTGCCAGGGCGGCAAGGATGGTGTTGCGTTTCATCGGAACCTCCGTTTCAGGGCGGGAAAACTCCCGGGCGGCGGGACAGGCTGCCGCATCGGGTGGAATCGGGTGGCGACCAACGCCGGAACACACCGTGGCGTGATTGTGCACGCGTCGGGCGGGCTTGCACGCACTTCCCGGTACGTGCGGTCGGCTGTGGCAGGCATCTCCACCATGGCCTCAGCGATGGCCTCCGGCGCGCCAGGCGCGTTCGGCGTCATCCCAGGCGGCGAGCGGCTGGAGATCGGGCACCCAGGCCAGGCCGGTCTTGCTGTCCGACGATCGCGCCTCGGGCGTGACCACCACGTCCAGCAGGGCGGGCAGGTTGGCCAGCGCCCGCTCGATGGCACCGGGGAGATCCTCGGCGCGCTCGACGCGTTCGCCGTGCAGGCCGAAAGCCCGCGCCATGGCGGCGTGGTCGGCGAACTGCAGCCGCGTCCCCACCACCCGGCCGTGGGTTTCCATCTGGTCCTGCACCTCGATCTGCCAGGCGCCGTTGTTGGCCACCACGACCAGCACAGGCGCCTTGTGGCGTGCCGCGGTGTCGATCTCCATGGCGTTGAACCCGAAAGCACCATCGCCGGTGGCCACCACGACCTGTCGGCCCGGACAGGCCAGGCTGGCGGCGATGCCGAAGGGCGTGCCGATGCCGATGCAGCCCAGCGATCCCGGGTCGAGGTAGGTGCCAGCCTGCAATCCGACCCGGGCGAAGCTGAGGAAATCTCCGCCGTCGGCGATGAGGATGGCGTCCGGCGCGAGTCGTTCCTGGATCGCCGCGAGCACGCGGTTGGGGTGGAGCCGGCCATCCGAACCCGGCGCGGCGTTGCGCATGGTCTCGCGCAGCTTGCCCGCGCGTTGCTCGTGGCTGTGGCGCAGGCCGGCGATCCATTCGCGGTCCACCCCGGAGGGACGGTCGCCCGCAGCGGCGACGATCGCCGCCAGCGCCTCGCCGGCGTGGGCGAACATCTCGATCTCGCCGCGCCGGTTGTCGCGCAGGTCGCCCGGGGCGTCGCCGATGCGCACGAAGCGGGCCGCGCCGAACACCGCAGGCGAGCCGTAGGCAAGCTGGAAATCCAGCCGCCGGCCGACGGTGAGCACGACGTCGGCGTCGGTCATGACGCTGCCACGCATGGCGGCCACGACCGAGGGGTGGTCGTCGGGCACCAGACCGCGGCTCTCGCCCGTGTCGAGATACGCGGCGCCCAGACGATCGAGCAGGGCCACGAGTTCGGGGCCGCAGCCGCGGGCGCCGCGTCCGCTGATGACCAGGGGGCGGCGCGCCGACCAGAGCAGTTCCATGGCGGCCGCGGCCTGGGCGGGGTCGGCCGGGATGCGGATGCGTGGCCTCGGCCGGAAGTGCTCTTCCAGCTGCACCGCTGCGGGTACCACGGCGCGCAGGGTGTCGGTGGGAAAGTCGAGGTATACCGGACCCGGGTCTGCGCCGGAGCCGAAGGCGCGCGACACGGCCTCGTCCAGCTCCTGCAGCACCAGCGCGGGTTCGCGCACGGTGCGGGCGTAGCGGGTGATCCCGCGCAGCAGGTCGGTGTGCACCATGTCCTGCAGGGCGCCGCGATTCTCCTGGGGGCGGGGTGGGACCCCGGACAGCACCAGCACCGGCGCGCGGGCGACGTGGGCATTCGCGATGCCGGTCATGGCGTTGGTCACGCCGGGGCCGGCCGTGACCAGAGCCACGCCGAGGCCGCCGGTCAGTTCGGCGTGCGCGTGGGCCATGTACACGGCGGCCCGCTCGTCGCGCACATCGACGATGGCGATGCCCTCTGCGTCCAGACGCATCCAGATGGGCATGATGTGACCGCCGCAGAGCGCGAACACGCGGTCGACGCCGCGGGCCTTGAGGAAGCGCGCGATGACGCCGGCGCTGCAGTCGGGTGTGAGTGGGGCTGGGGTCACGGTTCGGGGCTCCCGTCGGCTCAGTGGCCGGGCTGTTTCTTCTTCAGCGCGCGCAGGTCCACCACACCCGGCAGGGTGCGCGGGTCGGTGCCGGCGGGGAAGATGTGGATCTTCTGCACCTTCTGGGAGGTGCCGGTGGGCAGGCTGTCGACGAACAGCACGTAGGCCGGCGCCTTGAAGTAGGCCATGCGTTCCATGCTCCAGTCGAAGATCGCGCGCGCCAGGGCCTCGCCGGGCACCGCAGGGGGGCGTACCACGAGGCAGGCCATGACCTCCTCGTCGCGCATCTCGTCCGGCACGGCAATGACCGCCACCTGCCTGACGTGTTCGTGGAAGGTGAGGACGGCCTCCACCTCGGCGGCGGCGATGTTCTCGCCCGAACGGCGGATGATGTTCTTCTTGCGATCCATGAAGGTCAGGAAGCCGTCGGCGTCCCGCACCACCACGTCCCCGGTGTGGAACCAGCCGCCCGCCCAGGCCTCGTCCGTGGCCTGCGCGTTCTTCAGGTATCCGGAGAAGAAACCGCGGCGCGGCGTGGCGGCGCTGTGGCGCACCACCAGTTCGCCGGGGGTCCCGGGCGGCACCTCGCGGCCCTGGTCGTCCCAGACCGCGGCTTCGGTGTCCGGTGCCGGGCGACCGAAGCATCGGGTGTGGATGCTCCGCGGCTCGTGGCAGTCGCTGATGATGCGACCGGCTTCGGACATCGACCACATCTCCACCAGGGTGATGCCGAATCGCTGCTCGAACGGCTCGTGCTGGGTCGGTTCGACCCCTGCGCAGAGGGCGAAACGCACCTGGTGGCCCTGTTCCTCGGGCACCACCGGCAGCTTCATCAGCACGTTCGGGATGATTCCCTGGAAGTGGACGCAGGTGGCGCGGGTGGCCACGAGGTCCTTCCACCACGTGCTGGCGTGGAAGCGGTCGGGGAAGATGAGGCAGCCGCCGAGCAGCAGCATGGCCGGCGCCGAGATCGAGAGGCAGTTGGCGTGGTGCAGTGGCAGCGGGTTGTACATCCGCTCCACCCCTTCCCCCATGGTCAGCCGGCCACCCTGTTCGATGTAGTTGCGGCCGAAGTGGTGAAAGTACTCGTTGGTCAGGACGCAACCTTTGGGGCGGCCCGTCGTGCCCGATGTGTAGAGCAGTGCAGCCTCGGTATCCGGCCCGGGCGTCCCGGAGGACGGGCCGTGGCGCGGCGCCGGCAGGACCTCCGGGAAGTCCTCGAAGGGCACCACGTGCAGGCCGTTGCCCAGGTCTGCGGCGATGGCGTGGAAGTCCTCCAGCCGGTTCGAAACGGTGACCGCGAGGCTCGCCTCGGAATGCTCCACCACGTACTGGATCTCGTCGCGCCGGTAGTCGGGGTTGATGGGCACGACGCTGCAGCCCAGGGCGTTGAGGGCGTAATGGTGGAAGAAGAACTCGGGCCGCTGGTCGAACAGGATCACCACCCGGTGACCCGCGCCGTAGCCGGCCGCCGCGTAGATCGCCTTCATGCGTTCGACGCCGCGCGCGGTCTCGTTCCAGGTCATCTCGAAGCCGTCCGGATGGTAGGCACGGCCAGCCATGGGCGGAACGCAGTAGGCCGGGCGATCACCCCATCGGGCGACGGTGTGGAGGAAGGTCTCGTACAGGGTGGTGGCTGGGGTGGCTTGCATGGTGGGAGGGATCGGCGGAAACGGATCGTGTGGAGGGTGTCAGGCGCCCGCCGCGCGCCTGGCGCGGCGGACCGCAGGCATGGCCGGCGTGGCTGCGGGGGCGAGCCCCCGGGCGAGCACATCGGAGGCGTGGGAGATGTGCTCGCGGGCAAGCGTCTCGGCACGCGCGGCGTCGCCATCGGTGACGGCCTGCAGGATGAGTTCGTGCTGGTCCCAGATGTCGGTGGCGAGATCGCCGCGCAGCAGCACCTCACCCATGGCGCGGCGCAGGTAGCTCCAGTGGGCGCCGCTCGCCTCGGCGACCAGCGGATTGCCGGACAGCCGGTAGAGGAAGAAGTGAAAGTCCATGTCGGCGCCGATCATGCGGGCGATATCCTGGCTGCGCACCGCATCGCGCCCGCGGGCGATGAAGCCCGGGCCGTCTCGCGCGGCGATCTCGCGGCCACGCTCGGCGCTCTTGGCGCTGGCCAGTCCGTCCAGCACGGCGCGGATCTCGTACAGGTCGCGCACGTGCCCCGGCTCGAGCGGTGCCACCATGAGGCCGCGGCCCGGGGCGTCCACCACCAGGCCCTGGGCGCGCAGCAGCAGC
>JBEICA010000223.1:0-6080 GCA_040373665.1 Burkholderiales bacterium
CAGGATCAGGCCGGCGATGTAGAGCACCGACCCGAGGAACACCATGGTGCGCACCACCGCGAAATCCTGGGCGTTGATGGCCTCGATCGTGTAGCTGCCCAGGCCGGGGATGCCGAAGAACGACTCGAGCACCAGACTTCCGAGGAACAGCCGGGGGATCACCACCACCGCCCCGGTGAGGATGGGAATCATGGCGTTGCGCAGCACGTGGCCGAACAGGACACGGCCCTCGCCGAGCCCCTTGGCGCGGGCGGTGCGGACGTAATCCTTGTCCATCTCCTCGAGGAAGAAGGTGCGGAACAGGCGCCCGTCCTCCCCCAGGGAGGAGAACAGCGACACGACGATGGGCAGGATCATGAAACGCCAGGCCCCCAGGCCGTCGCCGAAGCCCGAGATGGGCGCCAGGTGCCAGAGCTTGCTCGCCAGATACTGCCCGCCGATGATGTAGAACATCCCCGACACCGACATCGCCGCGACGCAGAACACAACGCCCCCGGCGTCGACCAGGGTGCCGCGGAAGAACACCAGGATCAGGGCGAAGCTCACGTAGGCGAACAGCCCCACCACGAACACCGGCAGGGCGATGGCGAAGCTCGGCCACATGCGCGTGGCGATCTCGTGCGCGATGTCGCGGCCGTCGGACTCGGCGCGGCCGAAGTCGAAGGCGAACAGCCGCACCGAGTGCTGGAAAAAGATCGTGTCGGTGAAACGCGCCGTTCCAGCGGCCTCCGGATTGATGAGCAGCGGGCGGTCGTAGCCGCGCGACTGCTTCCACTGCTCGATGGCCTCGGGCGTGACCCGCTTGACCCCGAGCTGCATGCGGGCCATGTCGTCGGGCGTGTTGACCACGAAGAACAGCGAGAAGGTCAGGAGGTTCACCCCCACCAGGATCGGAATCGCGTGCAGCAGCCTTCGCCAAAGGTAGCGCAGCATCGCCTCAGCCCCCTGCGCGCAACCGGATCGCGCCGGCCGCCTCGCGCCGGCGGTAGGCCAGCCAGGCCGGCGCCACGAACACCGCCAGCAGCAGCCCGACCACTGCCAGCGGCCACAGCACCGGCGCATTCCAGGCGCGCCGCGCCTCGGCCCGTGCCAGGGTGTCGATGCGCTGGTACTTCAGCAGGTTGTTGGCGATCTGGTTGGGCTTGCGGTTGTTCACCCAGCCGTGGGCCAGGCCGTAGTCCTTCGGGTGCATGCCCCAGATCCAGGGTGCATCGTCCTGAAGGATGCGCACCATGCGGTCGATGATCGCCTGGCGCTCGGGGCCGTTGTCCATGTTCTTCATGCGCTCGAACAGCGCGTCGTATTCGGCGTTGACGTAGTTGGCCGCGTTCTCGCCCTGGGCCGACACCTTGCCCTGCGGCCCGTGCAGCAGGAACAGGAAATTCTCCGGGTCCGGATAGTCCGCATTCCAGCCCCAGTAGAAGATCTGGGCGTTGCCCTTGCGGATCTTCTCCTGGAAACGGTTGTAGTCGGTGGCGCGCACCACGAGGTTGATGTCGAGACGGCCGAACTGCTTGCGCAGCCAGTCCATGCGCGCCTTGTCGTCCGGACCGCGCGCGGAGGCGTCGAGGTACAGCACCAGCGGCGCCCCGGTGGCCGCATCCCGTCCGTCCGGATAGCCGGCCTCGCGCAGCAGCTGCCTGGCCGCCTCGAGCGGCTTGCGCCGCGGCCGACCGTCGACCCAGTCGTACACCACCGGGTTCATGCCGGCCTCGCCGTCCCGATAGCCGAAGATGCCCGGCGGCAGCGGGCTCTGCGCCGGCAGGCCGCGACCGTTGGCGAAGATGGACACGAACTCCTCGTAGTCCACGGCGATGGAGATGGCCTGGCGCAGCCTGCGGCCACGCTCACCGGCGCCGCCGACCACCGGGTCGAGCATGTTGAAGCCCATGTACATGGTCGACGGAGCCACAGCGGTCTTCAGGCGGATGCCCTTGTCCCGCATCTCGTCGGTCAGCACCACCTGCCCCCCCGAGGCCACCTGGACGGCCTGGTCGAAGGCATCCGAACTGATGCCGGAACTGTCGTACCACCCCTGCAGGAACTTGTTCCAATACGGAATGGACTCCTTCTCCAGGCTGTAGACGGCGCGGTCGATGAAGGGCATGCGCGCGCCGGCATCGCGCAGCAACCCCTCCTCCCGATCCCCCGGCTCGCCCTCCGAGGGATAGGCCTCGCCGTGGTAATTCGGATTGCGCTCGAGCACCATCTGCCGGTTCGGGTCGTTGCGCGTCAGCATGTACGGGCCGGCGCCCACCGGATACCAGTCGAGGGTGATGTTGCGCGTGGCCAGCAGGGGCTGGGCGTGGAAACGGTCCGCCTCCCAGGGCATGGGAGCGAAGAACGGCATCGCCAGCCAGTAGACGAACTGCGGGTACTTGCCCTTGAGGCGGATGCGGAAGGTGCGCGCGTCCACCACCTCCACCCCTTCGAGCGGATGCTCGCGCAGGTCGATCCACGCCTCCCCCCTGCCCTCCCGCGCCAGCGTGGCGTTCAGCTCGCGCAGACGCCCGGCGTACTCCTTCAGGCCCACGATGTAGTCGCTCATCAGGCCGAGGATCGGCGAGTGCAGGCGCGGGTGGGCCAGGCGCTTGATCTCGTACACGAAGTCGGCAGCCGTCACGGCGCGGGTGTCGCGGTGCCCGAAATCGGCCAGGGTGAATACGCCGGCGAGCGCCTCCGGCGTCAGGGCGTGATACACATACCCGCCGTCCGGCCCGCGGGCGAAGGCGGGGTGCGGCTGGTAACGCATGTCGTCACGGATGGTGACTTCATAGACGCTGAAGGCGATGTCGGAAGGCGGCGCATCCTCGGGCAGCGGTCTGCCCGCGGCATCGAGGTAGGCGGGTCGCGGAAGCGACACCGCCGCCTGCGGCACCAGCCGGTAGGGGCGATCGAGGTAGTGGTACTGCAGCGGCGGCGTGTAGATCTGCGCCGTGATCGCGATCTCATTGGAACTGTACGACTGCACCGGATCGAGGTGCTTGGGCCGCTCGGCAAACCCGGCGTAGAAGGTGTTGGCCGTCGCGTCTGCCGCCGGATACGGGCTGTTCCAGGGCAGGTCACACCCCCCCAGGGCCATCGCAAGCACGCCGGCAAACAGCAGTCGCAAACGCATGAGCCCTCTGGGTGGGTGACGGGCCACGGGTGCTGCCGCGGTGCGGGCAGACGACCGCCCGTCGATGGCCGGTCGATATAATAGCGTCATCGACAACAGGGAATACGAATCATGGGCTTCCTGCAGGACAGACGCATCCTCATCACCGGCATGCTGAGCAACCGCTCCATCGCCTACGGCATCGCGCGTGCCTGCCACCGGGAGGGCGCCACCCTCGCCTTCACCTACCAGGGCGAACGCGTGGAGGACCGGGTGCGCGATCTGGCGCGCGAGTTCGGTTCCGAACTCGTCTTTCCCTGCGACGTCTCCAGCGACGCCGAGATCGGTGCCTTGTTCGCCGAACTCGGCAGGCACTGGAGCGCGCTCGAGGGGCTGGTGCACTCGATCGCCTTCGCGCCGCGCGAGGCGCTGTCGGGTGACTTCCTCGACAGCCTGAGCCGCGAGGCCTTCCGCATCTCGCATGACGTCAGCTCGTACAGCTTCGCCGCACTGGCCAAGGCCGCACGGCCGATGATGCAGGGGCGCGATGCCGCACTGCTCACGCTGAGCTACCTCGGCGCGGAGCGATCGCTGCCCAACTACAACGTCATGGGGCTCGCCAAGGCCAGTCTCGAGGCCAACGTGCGCTACATGGCCCAGAGCCTCGGCCCCGAGGGAGCGCGTGTCAACGCCATCTCGGCCGGGCCCATCAAGACGCTGGCCGCAGCCGGTATCGGCAGCTTCGGGAAGATCCTCGCGCACAACGAACGTACCGCACCGTTGCGGCGCAACGTCACCACCGAGGAGGTCGGCAATGCCGCAGCATTCCTGCTGAGCCCGTTGGCCAGCGGCATCACCGGTGAGATCGTCTATGTCGACGCCGGCTACAACACCACGGCCGTGGCCAGCTTCGACTGACGAAAACGCCGACGGCCGGGGGTGCTCCGGCCGTCGGCGTCACGTCACTGGTTCAGCCGGACTTACTTGTCCTTCTTCTCCACCCGGGCGGTGTCGACGGACACGTCCGCCGACGCCTTCACCACCTGCAGGTAGGCGTCGAACTGCTGCTGCGCCACGATCTGGGCCAGAAGCTTGCGCAACTCGGTCCGTTGTTCGGTGGTCAGGTCCGGCGCCTCGGTGACCTTCCCGATCCGGTAGACGACATAACGCCCCCGGGAAGCGGTCGCGCCGACGTAGGCCGGCAGCTTGTCCGCAGGCGCACCGAAGATGTCGCGTGCCGCCGTCGGCGGAATGTCGCCCGGGTTCTGCAGTGACACTTCCGCCGGCGCCGACCATGTGATGCCGGACTCGTCACCCTTCCTGATCTGCTCGAGGCGCTTCTTGCCCTCCTCGGCCGCCAGCCTGGTCGCCTTGTCCAGTTGCAGGCGTTGCGCGACATCGGCCTTCACGTTGTCGAACGGCAGGACGCTCGCCTCCCGGTGATCGACCACACGCGCCGCGATCAGGGTGTTGGGCGTGACCTCGACCGCCTCGGTGTTGCGCTTGTTCTTGATCGCATCATCCGAAAAGATCTTGCCCAGCAGCGCCGGCTTGGTCAGTGTCGGGTCGCCGCCGCCATCACGCGTCAGCCAGTCGCTGGTCTTGATCTCGAGCTTCAGCGCATCGGCCACGGGCTTGAGGCTGTCCGACTGCGAATAGACCGTTTCCTCGAACGTGGCCACCACGTCCGCGAAGGCCTTGCCCAGCTTGGGCTTCTTCAGCTCGGCCTCGATGTCCGCACGCACCTTTTCCAGAGGCGTCACCGATCCGGGCTGGACCTCGTCCAGGCGGATCACGTGGAAGCCGTATTGCGTCTCGACCGGCCCGGTCACCTCGTTGGGCTTCATGGCGAACATGGCGTCCTCGAAGGGCTTGACCATGGCCCCCTTCCCCACCAGACCGAGGTCGCCACCGTTTGCGGCCGAACCAGGATCCTGGGAGTTTTTCTTCGCAAGGTCCGGGAAGGCCGGGGGATTGCGACGCGCCTCGTCGGTCAGCGCCTGGGCGCGTTTGCGTGCCTCCTCCTTGACGGCGGGTGTAGCATCCTTCGCCACGGCGATGAGGATGTGTCTGCCACGGCGCTGCTCGGCGCTGCGGTACTGCGCCTCGTTCTTGCGGTAGTACTCCGCGATCTCCTCGTCCGACACGGTCACCGATTTGCCGGCCACCTCGGGCGTGAGGGTCACGTACTCCACGCGCACACGCTCGGGAATGCGGAAGTCCTTCTGATTCTCGTCATAGAACTTCCTGACCTCCTCGTCGCTCACGCTGACGCGGGACAACAACTGTTCCGGGGCCAGAACCCAGTAGCTCAGCTCGCGCCGTTGCTCGCGGATCTTGCCGAGCCGATTGACCACGGTGTCAGCCAGCACCACCGAACCGGTGACGGAGTCGCGCGACTGGGTCACGCGCAGGTCGTGTCGCAGCCGCTCCTCGAACATGACCGGCGTCATGCCCTGGCTCTTCAGCACCTGCTTGTAGCGGTCGATCGAGAACTTACGGGTCGCAGGGTCCTGGAACGACGGGATCTCGGCGATGATCTGCTGCACCTCGCCGTCCGGCACCGCCAGACCCGAGTGCAGCGCGTGGGACAGCAGGGCCCGCCGCTCGACCAGATCATTCACGACCGCGATGCGCACCTCGTTGCTGTCCAGCATCGCGGTGTCGACCTTGTCCTTCATCATCTGGCGCAACTGCTCCTGCCGCTCACGCAGGGCGTTGTCGAACTCCTGGGGTGTGATCTTGGTGCCCGCCACCTTGGCGACCTCGCCGGAGTCGCCGTATTCGTCGAAGTAGTAATTGATCCCGAACAGGGCGAAGGACGGCACGATCAGAACCAGCAGGACGATCTGTATCCAGCGCTTGTGTTTGTCGACCCAATCGAACATGGCAATCCGTGACTCGCATTAACGGCGCCGCAGGGCGCCCGGGACCGGCATCACAGAGGATACCGGTCGTCGCTTCCTGCGTCCTGGCGGACGCA
>JBEICA010000201.1:0-6497 GCA_040373665.1 Burkholderiales bacterium
AGGACAGCGAACTGCTCTTCCGTGTGCATGGACACGCGACCTTGCACCATGGCCGTTTCGCCCGCGAAGATCGGCGCCTGCTGGATGCCATGGTCGAACAGCGCCTTGGCAAGCGACGCGCTCACGGAGGATTGGTCGTCGTCGGGACGCAAACGCTCGAGCAGTCCCTGGACATCGACGCCGACTATCTCCTCACGGATCTTTGTCCGATGGACGTGCTGCTTCAGCGCATTGGACGGCTGCACCGACATCAGCGGGGGGTCGGCGGAGGCCCCCGGGAGCGCCCCGCAGCCTTCGAGGCTCCACGGTGCGTGGTCATCGGCCCGAAAGATGGCCTTGACGCATACCTGCCAGGGCGAGGCGGGCCGAAGGACCGGCACGGTCTCGGGTTCCGGGACATCGACGGTCGACTGGTCGGGGTCTATCAGGACGTGAGCATCCTGCAACTCACGGCCAATATCGTGCAGGAGCAGTCGCTGTGGTCCATACCGCTCGACAATCGCGCCCTCGTTGAGCGCTCCACCCACTCGGATGCCATCCAAGGCATGATTCGTGACCTGGACGTCGAGCGACGGGGGCCTTGGGAAGTGCATCGTGGCAGGGTCACAGGAGACCTGATTGCGCGCGCACAGCTCGCCCGTCACGGGGCCTTGTGTCGAAACATGCCGTTTATGGAACAACCGGTCGACAGTGATGCACGGGTGACGACACGTCTTGGTGCAGACGGCTTGCTAGTTCGGCTGCCAGCGACCACACTAGGAGCATTCGGACAGGTCATCACGCAAATCAGCATACCGGCATGGATGGTCGCGGGCTCGCGTGCCGCGATTGAGGTGGACAGCGTGCGTGTGACGCAAGCCACCAGCGGTATCGTGATTGCTGTGGGTGACCGTGCCTTCCAGTATGGACCGCACGGCCTTGAGAGGATGCCACAGGGCAATGATGCTCTTTCATGACCTGCTGCAGGAACCCACGTTCAGCGTGGAGCTGACGGATGGGCGCCGTGCGAAGCATTCCCTGGCGGGATTGCTGGCTGGGCTGACGCGTGATGACGTGCGTGATCAGCCGGCGGTTCGCCCGCATCAGCAGCATGTCTGGCACGCCTTGCTGGTCCAGCTGGGGGCACTGCATCTGGTGCAGTCGGGCGCCGGGGAGCTCCCGGGTGATGAGGAGGGCTGGCGCGCGGCACTGCTTGCCCTGACGCCCCACGACGCCGATGGGGCAGCGTGGTGTCTGGTGACCCCGCCGGATCGGCCGGCCTTTCTCCAGCCTCCCGTGGGAGGCGAGGCCATTGCCGGATTCAAGGAGATCCTGACCCCTGATGCACTCGATATGCTGGTCACCTCGCGCAACCACGACGTCAAGCAAGGTGCCGTACTGGGCGCGCAGGTGGAGCATTGGGTGCTGGCCTTGGTGAGCGTACAGACCCAGGAGGGATTTCTCGGTGCCGGGAATTACGGCATCAGTCGCATGAATGGCGGGTTCTCCAGTCGCCCAGCCCTCTCGGTCAGCGCTGGGGATCGCCCGGGGGGGCGGTTCGTGCGTGATGCTCGACGGTTGGTCGCGGAACGCAACGACGTGCTTCGGCAGCATCCTCACTACCCGTCGACCGGTGGCGCCGCGCTCCTTTGGGTCGCACCATGGGACGGTACCACGCAGGTGGCGCTGGGCGACCTTGATCCGTTCTATATCGAGGTCTGTCGTCGCATCAGGATGGTGCAGGATTCCTCAGGGCGTATCACGGTGCGACAGGGAACCTCCAAAGTGGCGCGGGTGGATGCGAAGAGCATCGCGGGTAACACCGGTGATGGATGGACCCCGCTGATCCGGAGTGGCGAGGGCCTCAAGGCCTTGAGTGTAACGCGCGAGTCGTTTCGCTACGACAAGCTATCGGCCCTCGTCTTTCCAGCGCTCTCCGATCCAGATGCCGCGGTGCGCGCCCCGCTTCAGGTCGTGGCGTCAGACGATCCGGCCTCCGGCTTGACCATGGTCTTCCGAGGCCTGGTGCGAGGACAGGGAAAGACGGAAGGCTATTTTGAGCGTCGCATCCCCGTGTCCAAGTCCATGCGCGGGTTCATGAAAAAGGATGTGGCCACCGATCGCGCCGCCGCCGCCGCTGCAGAGCGCGTAGCCGATGCCGGCCTGATGGCACGCAAGGTCCTGTATCCCGCCCTGCTCACGGTCTTCACCGCGGCGCCGGGGGAATCGGAGCGCGCTCGCGATGATCAGACGGCAAAGGATCGGGCTGGGCGCGGCGTGGAACGGTTCCATGCCGCTGTGGATGCCGGGTTTTTTAGTGCCCTGGATGCCGAGCTGTCCGCCCGCGATCCCGAGGAAGCCCAGGCTGCCTGGGCGGCATGGGTGCGGACGCTGGCCGGCCTTGCCCGGAGCGTGCTGGACCAGGTGGCTGTCGAGGCGCCAGCGGCGGCGATGCGGCACTACCGGATACAAGCCCGTAGCAGGGATCGGCTGGAATGGGCGCTCCGGCGTCATTTTGGTGCCTACCTCGGCGACGCCAAGGTCGGCGTGGAGGCGACTGCGATGCAACTGGTGGAGGAGAATTGATGACAACGGACCAGGCGCAGGGCGTGGCCGTCAGGCCGGCGCTTCAGGACGTGCTCCGGGGGATGCGGCAGGGGATTCTCGCCCGGAGGCAGGATGCGGGTTTCATGGCCGCGCTTCGTCGGGGATCACCAGAGGACGTGGCGCACAATGCGCCGTTCCACCGGGTTCTCGCCGGGCTGGAGGGGTTCGATCCCGCGCCGGACTGGGTACGCCCCCTTGCGGTCATCGCCATGGGCATGGCGCTCACCGTGGATGGGAGCCCCACAGGAGGGCGTGACGGGGCGGTGTTGGCCAAGGCCGGGCTGACCGAGAGCCGGTTTGCCCGACTCCTCGCGTCGCGCGGTGAGGGATTGCAGGATCAGCTGCTCCTGCTGGCGCGCCTGCTTCGCGCACGCGAGCTGGCGCCGACGTGGCAGGATCTCGGTGTCTTGGCGCTGGCCGATGCCGTGGGCGCCGAGTGGTCCGATGATGCGCGCCTGCGTTTGGCCACGGCGTACTACCGCGTTGCCGATGCCGGTGACGCGAAGACTTCCACCAACGTCAACCAGTGAATGTCCCCATGACGATGCCGCGATTCCTGCAGATTCATTTTCTGACGGCGTTCCCCGGGGTGCTGCTGAATCGGGACGACGCGGGGCTGGCGAAGCGTTTGACCTACGGGGGTGCGGTGCGCACCCGGGTGTCCTCCCAGTGTCTCAAGCGGCACTGGCGCACGGCCGCCGATCGCTGGAGCCTGCGAGGGATCGGTTTGCCGCTGTCTGTTCGGACCCGCGAGGTCTTCGAGTATGCGATCCGGCCGCGGGTGGTCGATCGGCTGCCCGGGGCGACTGCCGAGACCATTGATGCCGCCGGCGCCGCGCTCAGTCGCGTACTGTACGGCAAGAAGGCTGATGCCGTGAAGAACCGGCAAGCCCTGTTGCTGGGATGGCGTGAGGTGGACTTTCTCACCGATGTCGTGGTGCGCGCCGTCGAAGCGGCGGATAGCCCCGCGGCGGCGACCGCTGGTGTGGAAGCGGCGTTCAAGGGGAAGGCGGACAAGGCCAATTTGGAGGTCATGCTCAAGGCCGCCGCGGCGTTGGGCGCCGGACTGGAGGCGGCGCTGTTCGGCCGAATGGTCACGGCCGATCCGCGCGCCAACACCGACGCCGCCGTTCATGTGGCCCATGCGTTCACGGTCCATGAGCAGGAGTCGGAGACGGATTATTTCACGGTGGTCGACGACCTGCGCGCGGCCGGGGAGGAGGATTCGGGTTCCGCCGGGATCTTTGACACCGAGCTCACCTCCGGGCTCTACTATGGCTACGTGGTGGTGGACGTGCCGTTGCTGGTGGCCAACCTGTCCGGGACCCCGCCGGAGGCATGGGCCGCCGCCGAGACGGACCGTGAGTCTGCTGCCAAGGTGGTAGAGCACCTGATTCACCTCGTTGCCACGGTGTCCCCTGGCGCGAAGAAGGGGTCGACGGCGCCGTATGCGTACGCCAGCACCATGTTGGTTGAGCTGGGGGATCGGCAGCCGCGGACGCTGGCGGCGGCGTTTGAGCAGCCGGTGCGTGCGGGACGGACCGGGGCCATGGGGGAGCGCGCTGAATCCGCCATGTTTGCGCGCCTGTCCGCGTTGGATACAGCCTACGGTGAGGGAGAGGCGCGCCGATTCCTGTCGGTGTTGGGGCATGCGCGGGACGGGGCTGGCGCCCCTACCTCGCTTGACGCCATGGCTGCCTGGGCGGCGGACGGGGTGCGGGCTGCCGAGGTGGCTTGAGATGCCGCAGTACCTGATGCTGCGGCTTGATGGGCCGATGGTGGCTTTCGGCGAGGTCATGGTGGATCGCTTTGGTCCCATTCAGGACACGCCGTCCCTGTCGGCGTTGACTGGTCTTGTGGGCAATGCGCTCGGGTGGCGGCGGGAGGATGCGTCCCAGCTCGCCGCCCTGCAGGAACGGTTGATCTTTGGCACGCGGATCGATCAGGTGGAATCGCGTATCACGGATTTTCAGACGGCCCAGCTGGGCGCGGACGATCGGTGGTGGACGACTTCTGGGGTATTCGCCGACCGCGCGGGGGGAGCAGCGACCTATGACAGCCCCCACCTGCGCGAGCGGGAATACGACGTCGGCGTCAAGCTGACGCTGGCGGTCCGGCTGGAACCCGATGCTCACGAGCCCACGTTGCCACAGATCGCCGCCGCCCTGCTCAGGCCAGCGCGTCCCCTCTTTCTCGGTCGCAAGTCCTGCCTCCCGGCCGCCCCCCTGCATGCCGGTCAGGTGGAGGCGGATTCGGCCTTCGCCGCCCTGCTTGCGTGGCCTCTCCCCCCAGGGATGTTCGGGCGACGACAGGAGGCCGCTGATCCCGTTCGGCGCTTCGTGCTGCCCAGTGGTGAGCCGTGCCCGGCGGGCTTCCGGGAGGTCACGACAACCGAACGCCGGGACTGGGTGGCGGGCGTGCATGCCGGGGTCCAGCGTCGCTACGTCGGAACGGCCGCCTGTTCTTCCGTGGGCGCCGCGGCATGACGGCGTACATGCACGCGCTGGCGTTGGACGTGCCTCGCCTGATGCGCCTGGCTGTGGCGGAACGGCTGTTGCCTCCTGGGGAGGATATCGGGTACGCCATCCATGCCGTCTTGCACGCGGCGTTTGGCGATAAGGCCCCGCAGCCGTTTTCCTGGAGCCCTCCCGGCACACCCTCCGGAGGGCGCGCCGGTCGGCTCCTCGTGTATTCCCGGCTGCCGCTGGTGCAGCTCTTCGAGCACGTCGCGCTGTTCGCCGATCCGGTGTTTGCGTCGGTCATCCAGGAGGCCGAGTCGGCGTCCAAGGTGATGCCGAAACGGATCCCAGACTCTTCTGTGCTGCGTTTTCGGATTCGGGTGAGACCGGTGGTCCGTACCGGCAAAGGGCCCGATGGGGCGGCCGCTCGGGAGCGGGATGCGTACTCCGCACCGGCCACATCGGCCACCTTGGACGCGCGTGCCACGTGCTACGCGGGCTGGCTGGCGTCGCGCGTGGCCTCCAGCGCGCGTGTGGAGCAGTGTCAGCTGGAGCGGTACCAGCGTACGCGCCTCTTGGCGAGAGACCGAAGTACCGGGTCGTCGCGCCCCCGGGTGGTGGATGGTCCGGATGCCGTGCTGACCGGTCGCCTGGTGGTTACGGCCGGGGATCTCTTTCTCGAGAAGGTGGTCACGGGGATTGGCCGCTTTCGGGCGTTCGGGTTCGGGATGATGCTGCTCGCGCCAGATGGTGGTGCGGTTCCCTGATGCTGCGGGGACGACTGGGGCTGGACACGGCACGGATTCCCCATGCTGATCGGCATGGGCTGCTGTATCTGGACCGGGGCCACCTCACCGTTGTGGATGGGTGTCTGCGCTTCACCTGCGCGGGTGGAGGACATCTGGAGTCCGGGACCTACGCCATCCCCTTTCAGGGCATTTCGCTGGTGCTGCTAGGCCCTGGCACCATGGTCAGTCATGACGCGCTGCGCCTGCTGGCGCGTCACGGCACCGGCCTGTCGGCCGTGGGTGCCGATGGGGTTCGGCAGTACACGGCCCCGCCCCTCTTGCCCGACACGTCGGTGCTCGCACGTCGGCAGGTCAGTTTGTGGTCGAAGCCGCAGCGGGGGCGGCTGCTGGTGGCGCGCCGGATGTACGCTCGGCGCCTGGGGGTCATCATGCCGCACCGGGACATCACCGTGCTGCGCGGCATGGAGGGGGCGAGGGTCAAGGCCCTCTATGCCTTGCTGGCGGACAAGTATCGCGTGCCGTGGCAGGGAAGGCGGTATGACCGCACCCATCCCGCGGCCGATGATGAGATCAATCAGGCGATCAATCACGCGGCCAGTGCGGTGGAGGGTGCCGCCGCCATCGCCGTCTGTGCCACCGCCACCATCCCCCAGCTGGGCTTCATTCACGAGGACTCGGGGCAGGCGTTTGTGCTGGACATTGC
>JBEICA010000241.1:0-5561 GCA_040373665.1 Burkholderiales bacterium
CCACGCCTTCCTCTTCTGCCCAACCGCCAAGTAGAGCAATGAAGCCTGTGGTCTCCGGCGCGGTCATCCCCGCACACGATCTTCTACTGCTTTGATTCTAGCTTCAGCAACCGCCGTGCCACAAGAACTTTCTTCATTGTTTACAGTGGATTGCGTCCTCTGCGGGAGGCGGACCCAGAGCCATCTGTAAGAATCATCGACACCGCGCAGAACACCTGCCCGCAAAGCATTGATTAACCACGACAATAGGCGGGAATCCCACGACAGATGGTGTGGACGCCCACCTCGCCCGCGCCAACCCCGTGCCTCACCGCCAGACAGGCAACCACAGGATCACCACCGGGACCGACGCATCACGCCGTCCCGGCAGACCCTCCAGGTGGCCGGATCAGCCCAGATTGACCATGACGTGGCGCACCACGGTGTAGTCCTCCAGGCCGTACATGGACATGTCCTTGCCGTACCCGGAGCGCTTCATCCCGCCGTGAGGCATCTCGGTGGCGAGCATGAAGTGGGTGTTGATCCAGGTGGCACCGTACTGCAGACGCGCCGCGACCTTCATGGCGCGCGACACGTCGCGGGTCCATACCGAGGACGCCAGCCCGTAGTCGGAATCGTTGGCCCAGGCGATGGCGTCGTCGGTGTCGTCGAAGCGCGTGACCGACACCACCGGGCCGAACACCTCCTGGCGCACGATCTCGTCGCCCTGCAACGCGCCGGCGATGACGGTGGGCTCGTAGAAGAAGCCGGGCCCGTGGGCCGGGCGGCCGCCGGTGACGACCTCCATGTGGCTGTTGGCGGCGGCGCGGTCGACGAAGCCGGCCACGCGCTCGCGCTGGCGGGAGGAGATCACGGGCCCGAGTTCGGTGGCCTCGTCGTTGGGGTCACCCCACTTCAGGCTGGAGACGGCGTTCGACAGATCGGCGACCAGCCGGTCATAGACGCGCGCCCCGGCGTAAACACGGCAGGCGGCAGTGCAGTCCTGGCCAGCGTTGTAGAAGCCGAAGGTGCGCAGTCCGGCCACCACGGCCTCCAGATCGGCATCGTCGAACACGATGACCGGCGCCTTGCCACCGAGCTCGAGATGGGTGCGCTTGAGCGTCGGCACGGCCGCCTGCAGAACCGCCTGACCGGTGGCGACGCTGCCGGTGACCGACACCATGGCGACATCCGGATGCGAGATCAGACCCTGGCCGACGGTCGCGCCGCGGCCGTGCACCACGTTGATCACACCCTCGGGGAAGACCTCAGCGCACAGCCGCGCCAGACGCAGCGTGGTCAGCGGGGTGAGTTCGGAGGGCTTGAGCACGACGGTGTTGCCGGCGGCCAGCGCCGGGGCGACCTTCCAGGCCGCCATCATCAGCGGGTAGTTCCAGGGCGCGATCTGCGCCACCACGCCGATCGGATCGCGCCGGATCATGCTGGTGTGACCGGCGAGGTACTCTTTCGCGGCCGAACCCGACAGGCAGCGCGCCGCCCCGGCGAAGAAGCGGAACACGTCGGCCACCGCTGGCAGTTCGTCGCCGGCGGCCCGCGCCAGCGGCTTGCCGCAGTTGAGGGACTCGAGGCGCGCCAGCTCGGCGGCATCGTCGTCGATGCGCTGCGCCAGTCGGAGCAGCAGCAACGAGCGCTCGGCAGGCGTGGTCTGGCTCCACGTCTCGAAGGCGCGGCGGGCGGCCGCGACGGCCGCGTCCACCTGCGCCGTGGTGGCCTCGGCGATGTCGATGATCGCGCCCCCAGTGGCCGGGTTGGTCACCGCCACGGCCTCGCCTCCACCCTGGACCAGGGCACCTCCGATCAGCAATCCGGACTCCATGTCGTGTTCTCCTCGGGACGTTTCAGGTTTCGGGTGATCCTGCCGCGCCGGCGCGCGGCGTCACGCTCACTTCGTGCTGCCGGACACGTCGTGCGTGTCCCGCGTCAGGTAGAAGGCCGCGACGATGGGCAGGAAGGTGAGCGCGATGACGAACACGGCGACCACATTGGTCACCGGCCGCTCCCGCGGCCGCACCAGTTCGCTCAGCATCCAGATCGGCAGCGTGCTCTGCTGGCCCGCCGTGAAGGTGGTGACGATGACCTCGTCGAAGGACAGGGCGAAGGCCAGCATGCCGCCGGCGAGCAGCGCCGTCGCGATGTTGGGCAGGATGACGTGGCGCAGGGTCTGGAAGCCGTTCGCCCCCAGATCCATGGAGGCCTCGATCAGCGCCCCGCTGGTGCGGCGGAATCGCGCCAGCACGTTGTTGTAGACCACCACCACGCAGAAGGTGGCGTGGCCGACGACGATGGTCCAGAAGCTGAACGGCACCTCGGCCAGGCTCAGGGCGGAGCGCAGCGCGATGCCGGTGATGATCCCGGGCAGCGCGATCGGCAGGATCAGCAGCAGCGACACAGCCTCGCGGCCGAAGAAGCGCGAGCGCCACACGGCAGCGGCCGCCAGCGTGCCCAGCACCAGCGCCACCGCGGTCGACACGGCGGCGACCTGCAGCGACAGCCCGAGCGCCGCGCGGATGTCCTCGCGGGCGAAGGCGACGCCGAACCACTTGGTGGTGAAACCCGGGATGGGGAAGCGGAAGCTCTTCTCCTCCACCGAGAAGGCGTAGAGCACGATGACGAGCAGCGGCAGGTGCAGGAAGGCCATGCCACCCACGGCAGCCAGCCTCAGCCCCGGCCCCGCCCGGGGTCCGTCGCGCTCAGAGCGCATCGAAGGCCCCCAGCCGCCGCGCCACCATGAGGTAGACCGCCATGAGGGTGATGGGCACCACGGTGAACGCCGCCGCCATGGGGATGTTCCCCGCCACCCCCTGGTGGGCGTAGACGGCCTGCCCGAGGAAGGGGGTGGACTGGCCGATGATGCCGGGGATGATGTAGTCGCCGAGCGTCAGCGAGAACGTGAAGATGGAGCCGGCCACCACGCCCGGGAAAGCCAGGGGCAGGATGACGCGGCGGAAGGTCTCGCCCGGCCGGGCGCCAAGGTCCGAGGACGCCTCGATCACCGAGTTCGGCACGCGCTCCAGGGCGGCGATGACCGGCAGGATCATGAACGGCAGCCAGATGTAGGTGAACACCAGGAAGGTGCCGAGGTAGGAGGTGGACAGCGAGGGACCGCCGACCACCGGCGTGGCCAGGACCGCTTGCAGCAGCCAGTCGAGGTGCAGCCGGGTCGCGAACCAGTTCAGGATGCCCTCCTTGGCCAGGATGAGCTTCCAGGCGTACACCCGCACCAGGTAGCTCGACCACAGCGGCAGCATCACGCCGAGGTAGAGCAGCGCCTTCAGCCGCATGCCGGCGAAGCGCACCATGTAGTAGGCCACCGGGAATGCGATGAGGGCGCAGGCGATCGTCACCGCTGCCGCCATGAGCACGGTGCGCAGCACGATGTCCCAGTTGGCGGGGCTGCCGAGGAACTCCCGCCAGGTGGCGAGGGAAAACTCCTGCACCACCACGCCGGAGAACTCGTCCACCGAGAAGAAACTCTGCGCCAGCAGGGCGAACAGCGAGCCGAGGTAGATGATGCCCAGCCAGGCCAGCGGCGGCCCCAGCAGCACCATAAGCAACAGCCGTGGCCGCTGGAACAGCAGGTTCGAGATTCTGCCGGCCGGGGAACCCGTGCCGCCCTGGACAATGGCCGTCATTCGCCGTCCGGCAGCGGCCGCACGTGGCGGCGCTCGACCACCAGCCGCACCGCCTTGCCCGGAGTACGGCCGGCGCTGCCGTCGCCCCCCGTCGCGTTCTGTTCCACGACGGTGAGCTCCACACCCTCCCCCTCGACCGCCACAGTGATCCGCACCGTGGCACCGAGATAGGTGGTGGACACGATGGTGCCGTCGATCATGGCGCAACCGCCCTCGGGCAGGGCATCGAAGGGAATGATGCGGATGCGCTCGGGACGGACCGCGTAGCGCCCGGGGAAGCCTCCCAGGCGCTGGCCAAGATAGCCATCGACCAGGTTGGTCTGGCCGACGAAACCGGCGACGAAGGCGCTGGCCGGCTCGTCGTACACCTCGGCCGGTGTGCCGATCTGCTCGATGCGGCCGCGGTTGAACACCGCCAGACGGTCGCTCATGGCCAGGGCCTCGCCCTGATCGTGAGTGACATACACGAAGGTGATGCCGACCTGGCGCTGGATGCTCTTCAGTTCCTGCTGCATCTGCTCGCGCAGCTTGAGGTCGAGGGCACCGAGCGGCTCGTCGAGCAGCAGCACCCGGGGCCGGTTGACCAGGGCCCGGGCCAGGGCGACGCGCTGACGCTGACCGCCGGAGAGCTGGGCCGGACGCCGGCCCCCCAGCCCCTCGAGCTTGACCAGGGCCAGCATCTCGTCGGCCCGGCGGCGGCGCTCCTCGCGCGCCACCTTGCGGATCATCATGCCGTACTCCACGTTCTCCGCCACGCTCATGTGCGGGAACAGGGCGTAGTCCTGGAATACGGTGTTGACGTCGCGCTCGTACGGCGGCACGCCGGACACGTCGACCCCGTGCACCCGGATGCGGCCGCTGGCGGGACGCTCGAAACCGGCGATCAGCCGCAGGCAGGTCGTCTTGCCCGACCCGGAAGGTCCGAGCATGGAGAAAAACTCCCCGTCGGCGATCTCGAAGGAGACGCGATCGACCGCCCGGACCTCGCCGAAGGCGCGGCTGACTTCCTCGAAGGCAACCGCCGGCAGGCCCTCACCCGCCATGGGCGAGGGCCTCCGAAGCCGGCGTGGACATCAGCGTCCGCCAAGCACGGCGATGTAGTCCGACACCCAGCGATAGTAGGGAACGCAGCCCTTGGGGTCGGAGCACTTGGCCACCGGCGTGCGCCAGAACGAGATGCGGTCGAACTCCTCGTAGCCGTTGGTCTTGCAGCCGTCGTCGCCGAGCAGCTTGTTGCCCTTGCAGGCGGCAGGCACGGCCGGCACCGAACCGAACCAGGCGGAGAGATCACCCTGCACCTTCGGGCTGATGGAATGCTCCATCCACAGGTAGGCACAGTTCGGATGCTTGGCGTTCGCGTGCAGCATGGTGGTGTCGGCCCAGCCGGTGGCACCCTCGACGGGCACGACGCTGGCGATGGGCTGCTTTTCGCCGCGCAGCAGGTTGACCTGGAAGCCCCAGGACGAGGAGGCCACGACACCCTCGTTCTTGAAGTCGTCGATCTGCACCATGGCATCGTGCCAGTAGCGGGAGACCAGCTTGCGCTGCTGGCGCAGCAGCTCGAGGGCGGCCTTGTACTGGTCCTCGTTCAGCTCGTAGGGGTCCTTGATGCCGAGCTCGGGGCGGGTGGCCTTCAGGTAGAGGGCAGCGTCGGCGATGTAGATCGGGCCGTCGAACGCCTGCACCCGGCCCTTGTTGGACTTGCCGTCCGCCAGGGTCATCTCCTCGAACACCACCTTCCAGGACTTGGGCGCCTCCTTGAAGGCCTTGGTGTTGTAGGCCAGCACGTTGTAGCCCCACTGATACGGAACGCCGTAGTGCTTGCCGTCGACGGTGTGCCACTTCGCATTCTGCAGCCGCGCATCGACCGTCTTGTAGCTGGGGATGAGGTTGACGTTGACCTCCTGCACCCGCTTGCCGGCGATCAGG
>JBEICA010000424.1:0-2025 GCA_040373665.1 Burkholderiales bacterium
CGGCCCAGCAGGGACTGGGGCGTCACCTTGACGCCGCCGGTGGCCGGAGCCTCGAAGTCAGGAAGGGCTTTGTTGACCGAAGGTGTCATGGACATGGGTGCTCGTCACTGACGCCGGTCCGAGGCCGGCAAAACCCCTGGATTATAGGCGGGGTATTCACGCCGAGCTGGAATGCCGGCCAGTCGGTGCCAAGCGACTCCGCCGCGGCGAGCCCCGAAATGCCAGTTGCGGCCGGGCTCAGGCGGCCGGCAGCAAGGCGGCAATGACGGCACGGTGTTCGGCCGCCAGCACGTTGTAGGTGCGGCAGGCTGCAGCCGTGTCCATGGTCTCGACGCCGACGCCGGCAGCGATGAGCGAGCGCAGCAGCGTCGGGGGTGGGAAACGCAACTTCGGCCCACTCCCGAAGACGACGAGTTCGGGCCGCAGGCCGAGCAAGCGTTCGAAGTGCCCGGGGAGCAGGTCCGAGGCGGCAAGCGCTTGCCAGTCCTGCACCGCGCCCTTCCAGGGCACGACCACGCCGCCCTCGAAAAGCCGGGGACCGACCCAGGCGCGGCCGGGCTCGTGCCGGGTGATCAGGTTCACGCCTTCGGCGCGGTCGGGCTGGAACTTCATGTGGTCAAATTCTAGGTTTTGCGTCGTGTGGCCGCCCGAAGCCACCCGGGAGCCCTCCTTGAAGACCATCGCCAAGTCCGCCAAGCTCGCCAACGTCGGCTACGACATCCGCGGCCCCGTGCTGGACAAGGCGCGGCAGATGGAGGACGAGGGCCACAAGATCATCAAGCTCAACATCGGCAACGTCGCGGCCTTCGGTTTGATGCCCCCGGACGAGATCGTCCAGGACATGATCCGCAACCTGCCCAGTCAGGTGGCGGCCGGCTACACCGACAGCAAGGGCCTGTTCGCGCCGCGCAAGGCGGTCGTCCATTACACGCAGGAGAAGGGCATCGCCGGGGTCTCGGTCGACGACGTCTACCTCGGTAACGGCGCGAGCGAGCTCATCGCCATGAGCATGAACGCGCTGCTGGACGCCGGCGACGAGGTGTTGATCCCCGCGCCCGACTATCCGCTGCACACGGCCGTGGTCTCGCTGTCGGGCGGCACCCCGGTTCACTACCGCTGCGACGAGGGCTCAGGCTGGCTGCCCGACCTCGACGACATCCGCGCCAAGGTCGGCCCGCGCACCAAGGCCATCGTCGTCATCAACCCCAACAACCCGACCGGCGCCCTGTACCCGGTGGACCTGTTGCGCGACATCGTCGAGATCGCGCGGCGTCACCAACTCATCGTCTTCGCCGACGAGATCTACGACAAGACGCTGTACGACGGGGCCACGCACACGAGCATCGCCTCCCTGGCCGACGACGTGCTCTTCGTCACCTACAACGGCCTGTCCAAGAACTACCGCTCCTGCGGCTACCGGGCCGGCTGGATGGTGGTGTCGGGCCACAAGCGGCACGCGCGTGACTACATCGAGGGCCTGAACATGCTGGCCTCCATGCGCCTGTGCGCCAACACGCCCGGCCAGCTGGCGATCCAGACCGCGCTGGGGGGCTACCAGAGCATCAAGGACCTGGTGGCGCCGACCGGCCGGCTGTGCCGGCAGCGCGACCTGGCCTACCAGCTGCTCAGCCAGATCCCGGGCGTCTCGGTGGTCAAGCCGCAGGCGGCGCTGTACATGTTCCCGCGCCTGGATCCGAAGGTCTACCCCATCGCCGACGACCAGCAGTTCGCCTACGACCTGCTTGCCGAGGAGAAGGTGCTGATCGTGCAGGGCACCGGCTTCAATTGGCCCGAGCCCGATCACTTCCGCGTGGTCTTCCTGCCCAACTCCGACGACCTCGTCGAGGCCATCGGGCGCATCGAGCGCTTCCTTGCGCACTACCGGCGGCGCCACGCGTCGCATTGAGACACCCATGAGCTCCAGCAGTCCCGCCGCGGCGCCCGCGTCCGCCGCTTCGCCCATCCGAGTCGGCCTCCTGGGCATCGGCACCGTCGGCAGCGGCACCTTCCGCGTGCTGCAGCGCA
>JBEICA010000086.1:0-12552 GCA_040373665.1 Burkholderiales bacterium
ATTCATGGATTGGGAATGTGATCACGCCGGCACTGGGCCGCACCCGGATCACATCCCTGGCAAGAGGCAGGTGGTCACGAGCCGCCGAATAAACCATGAAAAAAGAGACACGTCGCACCGGGGTCACGAGTGCAGCGGGAGTCGTCGAGCAGGATGCCTCCGCAGAGGCCCCGGCACGCGTACTGAGGCAGTTCCGTCAGATCTTCAACGCAGTCCGGTCCCACTTCCGCCGCGTCGAGCACCATGTCGGCATTGGCGGAGCGCAGCTCTGGGCGCTCAGTGTGATCAAGGCCAACCCCGGCATCGGCATGAATGCCCTGGCCCGCGCCATGGATGTCCGCCAGCCGACGGCGAGCAATCTGGTGAAGTCACTGGCCATGCAGGGACTGGTGGAGGTCCGCAAGGAAGGGGCGGATCGGCGAGCTGTCCAGCTCCATGCTCTGGCCGCAGGCTCGAGACTGCTGCGCCGCGCCCCGGGACCGATCGCAGGCATCCTCCCGGATGCGCTGGCCAATCTCGACGCGCCAGTGCTTTCCAGGCTGGAGCGCGATCTGGGTATCCTGTTGAGCGCGATCGAGGCTGACCGCCGTCCCGGTCGCTGACGCAGCCGCTGCGGGGCGCAGCACCCAGCCACCTCAGGAAGTACGGGATCCCGTCCAGGCTGCCCGCCACCGGCAGGCAGCATGGACGCTACCGAGGCCGTGGATCGCGCGCCCGCAGCAGTCCCACGGCCCTCGTCGACCGTGCCTGGACCGCCCACCATGTCAGCCGGACTCCGACGGCGAGCACTGCATCACCCCTGCATATAGGCCTCGATCCGTCCCCGCACATGCTCGGGGATGGGTATCGACTGCATCCTCTCCAGATCGACGAAGGCGATGGTCTGGACGATGTGCAGATGCTCCTCGCCCTGGAAGCTGCCACGATAATCGAGCTGCACCGAACTGCGTCCCATGCGGGTGACGCGCAGGTCGAAGCGCAGCATGTCGCCCATGCGCAGAGCCTTGGCGAAATCGCAGTGGATGGTGACGGTGGGCGTGCCGATGCGCTGCCGCAGGATCATATCCGGCATGGAATATCCGACGCCGTTGGCGAACCAGTCCTCCATTACCGTGTGGGCGAGATCGAAAAAACGCGGGAAATAGACGATTCCGGCGGGGTCGCAGTGCGCGAAGCGGATGATCTGTTCGTGTGTGAAGACCTGATTCATCGGGTGACGGGTGAGTGTGGTCCCGCGGTGTCCGGGCAGAAATGGAAACGGCGCGGGCCGGGCGGACCGCGCCGCGCAAGGAGGGTCATCAGCGGATCGCCACCGGTGCGACGGTGGAGCCGGTCCCCCCCTTGATCTTGAGCGGCTGCACGGCGAAGGCGAACTCGTGCACCCCGGTCGCCGCGAGCTGCTCGAGCTTCATGTTCTCCAGCAGGAAGATGCCATGGACCACCAGCGCGATCTGGTGCACCGGCAGGCTCAGCGACTTGTCGGGATTGGGTGCCACTTCCACCGGAAAGGTGTCGGAGCCCAGTAGCATCACATCCCTGGCGGCGAGCCATTCGGCAGCCCGTACGCCCAGTCCGGGGGCACTGGCGTTGTAGCGGGTATTGTCGACGCCCCACAGCTTGCCCCACCCGGTGTGGATCAGCACCGCGTCACCGGGACGGACGATGGTGCCCTGACGTTTCTGCGTCGCCTCGAGATCGGCCGGCGTGATTTCGTAGCCACCCTCGAGCATGTCGACACCCTTGGTGGCCGCGACGTCGAGCAGCACACCCCGGGTGAACAGCATGCCGACCTTCTCGACACCGAGCCTGGTGAAGCCGTTACGCGTGCCCACCTCGTCGCTGTCGACGCAGTTGTAGAGGGAGTTGCCGATGGTCTGGTGGGAAAACATGTCGAACTGGGTGCCGACCTGGCCAAGCTCGGTGACCACCAGTTCCTCGTTGCTGCGGCGCGCGTTGGTGCCCAGCGACGGACCGGTGCGCTTGGTGTGGACCTCGAACCGACGGGTCCCGAACAGGGGCATGTTCCCTTCGAGGGTGCGGCCGAGCTCGATGATCTCGCCGCTGCGGATGAGCCTCGACGCCTCAAGCACCCGGGCGGGCGTCATGTGGTTGGCGGCACCCCGTTCGTCGCCTGCGCCCCAGCGCGACGGACACCGCTGCTCCGGGCCGGGCGGCGTCCAGCTCTGGGCGGCCGCCAACGGCGCGAAGGCCGAAGCGACCAGGGTGGCACAGGCGATCAGTGAGGTCTTCGTCATGGTGGCGCTCCTCCGGCAGGAAATCGTGTTGTTCGACGTGGCGCGGGCAGGATAACGCCCAACGTCCGCCGGTCCAAGATGCCGTCAGCGCCGCCTGATCAGGTTGAACGCGAAGCCCAGCACCGAGACGAGCAACGCCGCACCGACCGCCTGCCAGAACGAGCCCACGCCGAAGCCCGGCACCAGCCAGCCGACGAGGAGCAATATCAGGCCGTTGAGGACCAGCAGGAACAGCCCCAGCGTGAGGATGGTGACTGGGAGCGTCAGGACCACCAGCACCGGCTTGACGAAGGTGTTGACCAGCCCGAACACGAGCCCGGCGAGCAGCAGCGGCCCGGGTCCCGACACCGACACGCCCGGCAGCAATTCCGCCGCGACCCAGAGGACCAGGACGTTCAGGCCCCAGAAGACCAGCAGGCGGAGGAGGCCGGACGATGTGTCGGACGACTCGGACATGACCGCATTATCGGCTGAATTCGCGGCGGGTGTGGGGCCCGAGCGCGTAAGATCCCGAGACGCAGATTCGTCATGCCCATGCCCCGCCCCACCACCACCCTGCCCCGCTCCACCTGGACGCTCCTGTTGATCCTGACCTTCGGCTGGGGCATGAACTGGCCGATGATCAAGCTGGCGGTGGCGGAGATCCCCGTGTGGACCTTCCGTGCTCTGTGCGTCGGAGCCGGTGCGGTCGGCATGTTCGCCATCGCGCGCTTCACCGGCGTGCCGCTGCGGGTTCCACGACGGGACTGGGGCGCGCTGGCCGCCATGGCCGCCTGCAACGTCACGCTGTGGAACATCCTGTCAACCTATGCCGTCAGCCTCCTGCCCGCCGGGCGTTCCGCGATACTCGCCTACACCATGCCGCTGTGGACGGTGTTGCTCTCGGCCCTCTTCCTCGGTGAGCCCCTGACCCTCAGGCGCACTGCGGGTCTCGCCCTTGGCATGGGGGGGCTGGCGCTGCTGCTCGCAGATTCCCTGGCATCGATCGGCGGGCGTCCTGCAGGGGCGCTGCTCATGCTGGCGGCCGCGATCGCCTGGTCTTCCGGCACGGTACTGATGAAGCGCAGGCCTCTGGGTCTGGCGGTGACCACATTCACCGGCTGGAATTTCCTGCTGGGCGGCATCCCCATCGTGATCGGAGCCCTGCTGTTCGACCCGCCGCACTGGCGCGCTGTCGGTCCTGCGGCCCTGGCCGGACTCGCCTACAACATGTCCATCGCCTTTGTGCTCTGTTTCTGGGCCTGGTTCAAGATCGTCAGCCTTGCACCCGCGGGAGTGTCGGCGCTGGGCACCCTCTTCATCCCGGTCGTCGCGGTGTTCAGCGGCATGCTGCTGCTCGGCGAACGCCCCGCGACCACCGACTTCGCAGCCCTCGCCCTGATCCTCTGCGCCCTGGCCACCGTGGTGGTGCCAGGCCGGCGGTCGGTCGCGGAATCACCTCAAGGTCCCGGCGGACCTTCCGTTAACTGACGTGCTCCGCGGATGCGCGCGGCCCCCCCGCGTGGTTTCGCCCACCGGGGTCGGCCGTGCTTTCGCGGCATGATTTTCCACAGGACGATCCCGCGAGTTCTCAGATGCGCCTGCGCGCCCGTATCGCCACAGCCTGCCTTGCCGCTCTCGCCACGTCGGGTGGTCCGGAAGCGCATGCGCAGGAGGCGGTCTACCGCTGCCTGGGCGAGGACGGCGTACCGCTGTTCACCAATGTCCCCGGTGATCGCCGCTGCACGGTGTTCATGCAGGCACCGCGCCGCGAGGTGGCGGCGAGCCCGACGAGTGTCATGAAGGCGATGCTCACCGATCGTCGGGCGAAGCGCGTGGCGCCGGATCGCCGTCAGGAATTCGATGAGCACGTCCTCGCCGCGGCCAGGCAGCACGACGTCGAAGCGGCCCTCATCCACGCCGTCATTTCCGCCGAATCGGGCTACAACCCCAAGGCCAGATCAGGCAAGGGCGCCCGCGGCCTGATGCAGTTGATCCCCGAGACCGGTGCGCGCTACGGCGCCAAGGACCTGCTCGATCCGAAGCAGAACATCGATGCCGGGACTCGCTACCTCAAGGACCTGATGGCGATGTTCGGCCAGGACCTGCGTCTGGCGGTTGCCGCCTACAACGCCGGGGAAGGTGCGGTGCTGCGTTACGGCACCATCCCGCCCTACGCCGAGACACGCGCCTACGTCCCCCGGGTGCTTGCCTACTACCGCCGCTACCGGGACGCATCGGCCGCCACCCAGAGCCGGGTTCAGCGCGCCACCCGTCCGAGTTAGCAGGGCTTCTTTCGTCAGGCTGCGGTCCGTCACGAAGCCCGGGCGGCTTCCGACCCGGTTGCCCTGGCGAATCGCTCCCTTCGAACAACATCGTTGTCCACCCGCGTGGCCCATGCCCCCGCCTCGTGGGAGGGTGCGTCGCGGCGTCCGGAACGGGCATACTGCGGTTGCAGCCGCGCGCAGTGAGCGGCGTGACCCGCGCGGCGTGTCAGCGCTGTCGGGGGACACCATGATCACAAGCGCACCGCCACGACAGCCGGAGGAATCGGGATGCGCACCGGGATGACCGGGATATTCATGCTCTGCGGCGGCGCAGTCCTGACGGGAGGCGCGATCGCGGCCACGCCCGAGGACATGCTCGCCGTGTACCGCGCCGCCGCCGCCACGGCGCCCGGGTTCAGGGACTTTTCGGCCGAACGCGGACGCCAGTTCTACCTGCGAAGGCACCAGGGGCCGAACGGCGAGCATGCCTGCGCCTCGTGCCACGGTACGGATCCTGCGCAGGCAATGTCCGGCCACGGCGGCAGCCTCCGGGCCGAGTGCCCGGCCTGTCACATCACGCCACCCGACCGCGCGGCATCTCGCCCTGGTGCACGCGCCGAGATCCGACCGCTGGCGCCATCCGCCAACCCGGCACGATTCACCGACCCGGACCGTACCGAACTCTGGTTCGATGTCAATTGCTTCTATGTTCTCGGGCGCAGCTGCACCGCGCGAGAGAAAGGTGATCTGCTGCAGTATCTTCTGGGCATTGGCGCCGGCTCACCCGGACCCGCGCCCGCGACCACACCCTGATGCCGAGGAGATGCCCCTGATGATCCGCCGAATGCTCACCACCCTTGCCCTGCTCACACCGCTCGTCAGCCACGGCATGACGCCGGAAGAGATCGTGGCCGTGCTCCGCGATCCGGTTCACAGCACCGGCAACGTTGCCGACGCGGTCGACGAGGCCACGGGCGCGCGGGGCTGGATGAATCCCGACGTGAAGCCGATCCAGGAGGGCAAGGTGGTCGGTCGCGCCGCCACCGCCCTGATGCGTCCCGTGCTGCGCAACGACCCGCGGAAGTACACCAACCACCTGCTCGAGATCCTGGATCAGGCCGAGCCGGGCAGCGTGCTGGTTTACGTGATGCAGGACGGCCTCGACATCGCCGCCATGGGTAACCTGATGGCCACCACCGCCAAGGTGCGCGGTCTGGAGGCGGCGGTGATCGACGGCGCGGTCCGGGACATCACCGAGATCCGGCAGATCGGCTTCCCGGTATGGTCGCGCCGCGTCAGTCCGGCGACATCCGTGGGCCGCATGATCAGCGTCGACAAGCAGATTCCGGTGCACTGCGGTGGCATCCTCGTCACGCCTGGGGACTACATCGTGGCCGACGCCGACGGCGTTGTGGTCGTGCCCCAGGCGGCCGCGGAGCGCGTCGTCGAACTGCTGCGTCAGTACGCCGACAAGGAGACCCGGATGATCCCCATCATCCAGGAGCACAAATCGATGCTGAAGGCGCTGGAGATCTACAATCGTTACTGATCTCCGTCCCGCGCCCGACGTCCGCACCACCACGATGCCAGATCACCTTCGATGCGACGCCCCGGCCGGCGCACTGCCGCAGCCTGGGTCACTCACGGCGACCCGACGCCGGAGACGTCTGTTGCTCGGTGCGCTCGGCACCCTGCTGACGGGCACGCAGGCACTGGCCGCCTCCACGCTCACGGCGCAGCAGATGCAGGGGCCCTTCTATCCCGTGACGCTGCCGCTGGATCAGGACAACGATCTGGTGCAGGTGGCCGGACGCCGGGGGCGGGCGCATGGCGTCATCACCGAGGTATCCGGGCTGGTGCTCGATCCAGCCGGCCAGCCGATCCGCGGCGCACGGGTGGAGATCTGGCAAGTGAATGGCTTCGGGCGATACCACCATCCGGACGATGCGTCTCCGGCGCCGGTCGACCCCCTGTTCCAGGGCTTCGGACGCACCCTGACCGACGAGCGCGGGGCCTACCACTTCCGGACCATACGGCCCGTCGCCTATCCTGGCCGCGCCCCGCACATCCACTTCGCCGTGACGCCCGCGGGCGGCCTGCCTTTCCACACACAGATGTACGTGGCTGGAGAACCGGCCAACGGGGGTGACGTCCTGCTCAATGCGGTGGTCGACCGCCGTCAGCGGGAGGCTCTGGTCGTGCCTTTGCGGCCCTCCGCCACAGGAAACAGCCGTCTGGCCGGTCGCTTCGACATCGTTCTGGGGCCCGCCAGCCTCCAGGGTGGACGGTGATGGAGGGCGATCCCGAGGCCTTCGAGGCCATACTGCACAAGCTGACGGCGCTGCGCATCGAACACCGGGACCTCGACCAGGCGATCGCCAGGCTGTCGGAAACGCCGCTGCACGACGAACTGCAACTCAAGCGTCTGAAACGGCGCAAGCTGCTGCTCAAGGACCAGTTGTCCTGGCTTGAACGGCAACTGGACCCCGACACACCCGCCTGAATGCTTCGCCATGCCGGGTCCGGCGAATCAGCGCGGCACCTTGTAATACTTCTCCGCCAGGTACTCGGTGACGCTGTCGATGTCGTAGCCGGTCCAGCGCAATCTTGCGTTGTTCTGCCAGCGGGTCACCTGTTGCAGCACCTCGGCATAGCTGTTCGCGATGCGGTCGCTGCGGCCATAAAGCTCGGGCGAGTGACACATGATGCAGAAAGTGTCGTGCAGGGCCTGGCCACGCTCGAGGTCGCCGGCAAACCCGGCGGGCGCGGCGCCCCCGAGGACGGCTGCCACGGCCGTTGCCAGAAAGGTGTTCTTGCGTGACATCGTTGATTTCGTCATGTTCATATCCTCTGGGACTGCGCAGGCAGGCCGGCGGCCCGCTCGCACGGCATCACGGCTCCGCACAGCATCCTCGCCGCAACGCGGGCTTTCTCGGAAACCTCCGGTCAGTGGAGCACTCCAAGCTCGGTGATGTCAACTCGCAGCCTCTTCCCCCGACTGCTGTTCGCCGCCGCGGTCATCGGTACGGGCAGTCAGATCGCGGTCAATGCCGTGTCCTTCCTGCAGGGCACCTGGAACGGTCCCGTTGGTACAGGGGCTTCCATCGCGAGCGCCCTGTTCGCGCCCTTCGCCCTGGCGGCCCTCCTGCTGCCCCTCGCGGCAGCGCCCCTCGCGACACGGTTTTTCCCGGAGCGGTCCGGCCGCACGGTGTCAGCCGCACCGGCCTCGCTGATCATCTGGCTCCTGGCGGAGACCGGCATGGCTGTGGCCCGCGCCAGTGCCGACCTCACGCCACTCGGCTCCCCGTTCCTGTTGCACGCCCTGATGACCGGCCACGCGATGGCGGCCGGCTTCCTCATGCGGGAGAAGCAAGCGCGACCATGAACCAGGCAGGACACGGGTCACCTGTGCCGAAAGCCCGCCACGGGCGGAACACCCGCCTGCAGGAGCTCACCACGTCATGAACACCACCCATACGGCGCGACGTAGCCACACCCTGCGCGCCCTCGCGGTACTGGCCCTTCTGACGGTTCTGGCGGGCTGCGCGACCGCTCCGCGCCGCCCGCCCCTCACCCTGGAGGAGGTCGTCACGATGGCGAAGAACGACCTACCCGCGCCGCAGATCATCCGCGCGATGGATGAGTCGCGCACCGTGCTGGCCCTCAGCGGCTCGCAATACGCGGGGCTGCGCCAGCAAGGGGTTCCGGACGAGGTGCTGGACCATATCCAGAAACGCCACCTCGAGGCGGTCGAGATTGACGCCAGGTTCAGGCAGCAGCAGCTGTACTGGGGCTGGGGGTGGGGCTGGCCGCCTCCACCGGCATTCCCGGCGCGGCCGTTCCCGGGTCGCTGGCCTTACTGGTACTGAAGGTTCAGGCCGGACAAGCGCGCAGGGCCACGCCGGCCGGCGATTCAGGGGCGCCCCGTCTCCGGAGTCCGGGACCGCCAAGCCTCCCGCATCGCACGCCCGTTGACGATCAGCAGGGACGACAGGACACCACCCAGTCCGACGAGCAGCCTCCAGGTGACAGGCTCGCCGATCACCACGGCGCCCAGCAGCATTGCGGCGATGGGGTTGAAGGTGACAGCCAGGGCGACACGAGACGGCACCGTGTGTTCCAGGGCCCAGATCCACAGGAAGAAGGTGAAGGCGCCGCCGAAGGTCATCAGGTAGACCATCGCGCCCCACCCCGCGGGACTGATCGCGGCAAACGCGCCGAAGTCGCCCGCCCAAAGCATGGCCGCCGTGATGGCGACTGCACCGGCAGGAATCATGATCGATGCCGCCACCATCGCCTTGTACCGCCTCAGGGCATAGCTGGCGGCGACGTTGTAGAGCGAACCGGCCACACTGGCGCCGAACATGAACAGATCGCCCTTCCAGGCGGCGGCACCACCGCTGCCCAGCCGATCCCCCAGCGCCACGGCGACTGCGCCCAGCGCCAGCAGCCCACCGAAGACCTTGACGGAAGTGAGGCGCTCACGGCCCACCATCGAGGATAGCAGCAGGGTGAGCAAAGGCTGTGTCGAGAGCACGAGGGCTGCCCGACCCGCCGGGATGTGGGACAGGCTCATGGTGAACAGCCAGGGAAACAGCGCAAACTGCACCAGCCCCAGCCCGACCACGACCGGCAGGTCACGGGCGGCGACCCTGACCGGCATGCGCCACAGGGTCAACGCAAGCACGATGGCCGCGGCGCCGATGAAGCGCAGCAGGATGGTCGGCAGGACGCCGGCCTCCGGCACCACGAACCGCGTGGCTACGATGGCGGATCCCCCCAGGGTACTGGAAGCGATGGCGGCCAGCACCGCCAGAAGGGATACCGGAAGCGACTTCAAGACCTCGATCCGCAGGGGCAGCCGTCCCGACAGGCGCGCGTGGTGGCGCGTCAGCGTTCCGGGCCAGCCGCCCCCTCGGTCTCAGGACTGGTCAGTGACGGCGCCGCGAGAGGCGGTCGACACCAGCTTGATGTATTTGCCCATCAGGCCGCGCTTGTAGCGCGGCTCGGGGGGTTGCCACGCAGCCCGTCGACGCGCCAGTTCCTCGTCCGGAATGTTGACCTGGATCAGCAACTGATGGGCGTCGATGGTGATGGAGTCCCCATCCTGCACCAGGGCAATGGGTCCCCCCACGAAAGCCTCGGGGGCCACGTGACCGACCACCATGCCCCAGGTCGCGCCCGAGAACCGTCCATCGGTGATGAGGCCGACCGACTCGCCCAGTCCCTGGCCGATCAGGGCGGACGTTGGCGCCAGCATCTCCTGCATGCCGGGACCACCCTTCGGGCCCTCGTAGCGGATGACAACCACGTCGCCCGCCTTGACCTTGCCGGCGACGATCGCCTCCATGGTCTCGTTCTCTGAATTGAAGACCCGCGCCGGGCCGGTGATCTTCGGGTTCTTCAGGCCAGTGATCTTTGCCACGCATCCCTCCGGGGCAAGGTTGCCCTTCAGGATGGCCAGATGGCCCTGCGCGTACATCGGGTCGTTCCACGGGCGGATGACGTCCTGGTCATCACGACGCACGGGGTTCAAGGCCGCAAGCTCCTCGCCGATGGTCCGGCCGGTGATGGTCATGCAGTCGCCGTGGAGCAAGCCCTGGTCGAGCAGCATCTTGAGCACCACCGGTACGCCACCCGCCCGGTGGAAATCCACCGCGACGTACTTGCCGGAAGGCTTCAGGTCGCACAACACCGGCGTGCGAAGGCGCACGCGCTCGAAATCGTCGATGGTCCAGTCGACCTCCGCGGCGGAGGCGATGGCCAGATAGTGAAGCACCGCATTGGTCGAACCACCCGTGGCCATGATCAGACTGGCGGCGTTCTCGATCGACTTGCGGGTGATGATGTCCCGCGGCCGCAGGCCCCTCGAGATCGCCTGTACCAGCACCTTGGCGGACTCCGCCGCCGAGTCGGCCTTCTCGGGGTCCGGCGAGGCGATCTGGGACGAACCCAGAAGGCTCATGCCGAGCGCCTCGAAGGACGAGGACATGGTGTTGGCGGTGTACATGCCACCGCAGGCACCGACGGTCGGGCAGGCGTTGCGCTCGATGCCTTCATAGTCCTCCTTGGACATCTTGCCGGCGGCAAAAGCGCCGACCGCTTCGAAAGCGCTGGCGATGGTCAGGTCCTGCCCCTTCCAGCGACCCGGCTTGATGGTGCCCCCGTAGACGTAGATCGCGGGGACATTCATGCGCGCGATCGCCATCATGCCGCCGGGCATGTTCTTGTCGCAGGCTCCGACGACCAGCACGCCGTCCATCATCTGCCCATTGGTGGCGGTCTCGATGGCGTCCGCGATGACCTCCCGCGACACCAGCGAGTACTTCATGCCCTCGGTCCCCATGCCGATGCCGTCGGTGACGGTGGGCACTCCGAAGGACTGCGGCATCGCCCCCTCGGCGCGCAGCACCGCCATGGCCCGATCCACCAGGGGCTGGATGCCGGCGTTGCAGGGATTCATGTTGGAGTGGCCGTTGGCGACACCGACGATGGGTTTCTGGAAGTCCGCGTCACCGAATCCGACAGCCCTCAGCATCGCGCGATTGGGCGCGCGGGCAATGCCACTGGTGATGAGCTTGGAACGCCAGTTGTCGGCCATGTGAGTTCTCCTGGAATCGGTGGTTGGAGTGGAATGCGGCGTCGCGAGGTCCGGACACCGTAACGAGGAAGTGTGCCGCCCGGGAATGCTGGCGTCCAATATATTGTTTCTCGAATTCTGATACTTTTCGAGTATGAATCTCGAGCTACGCCACCTGCGCTATTTCATCGCCGTCGCCGAGGAACTGCATTTCGGTCGGGCGGCACAGCGACTCAACATGTCGCAGCCCCCGCTTTCGATCCAGATCCGGGCGCTGGAGGAGATCGTCGGTGCCGCCCTGTTCCAGCGGACGCAACGGCGCGTTCAACTGACGCCGGCGGGCGAGGTCCTCATGGCCGAGGCCCGCGACATCCTGGCCCGCGCGCAGAAGGCGCTCGACACGACGAGGAGCGCCAGCCGCGGGGAAATCGGGCAACTCACCATCGGCTTCGTCAGCGTCGCGGACTACAACGTCCTGCCGCCGATCCTGAGGGAACTGCGGGCGCGCGCGCCCGGGGTGCGGCTGACTCTGAAGGAAGCCACCACCGACGTCCAGTTGCGGGCGTTGGCGGAAAGATCCATGGATGCGGGCTTCGTGCTGCCACCCGTGGACCACCCTGCCCTGGAGTACCACCGCATCCACCGTGAACCCTTCCTGGCGGCGTTGCCGCAGCATCACCCCCTGGCAGCGGAGGCCGGCCCCCTGGCGCTGGCGCGCCTGGCCGACAGCCCGTTCGTGCTGACGCCGCGCTCGCACGCCCCGCGGCTGCACGACGACATCGTGTCATTCTGCAAGCGGTGCGGCTTCAGCCCTCGGGTGGACCAGGAAGCGGTACAGATGCAGACCGTCGTGTCCCTGGTCTCGGCGGGCATCGGTGTCGCGCTGATCCCGGCGTCCTTGCGCCACCTCGGACGTACCGGAGTGGTGTACCGCTCCCTGGCGGAGACCAGCCCACTCACCGAACTCGGCCTTGCATGGCGGCGCGGCGACACCCGTGCCTCGCTGAACATGCTGCTGGAGGTCACCGCCGCCTTCTCGCCCGGCGATCTGACGGAGGAAATGTGAATACCCCGCGCGAATGCGCCCGGCACCTCGACGACGAGGCGGCCACCCTCGCTCTCGGACGCGATCTCGCGCAGGGCATCGAATCAGGACTGCAACTTCACCTGCACGGCGACCTCGGCGCCGGCAAGACCACGCTTGTGCGTGGACTGTTGCGGGCCCTGGGTTATGAGGGACGCGTCAAAAGCCCCACCTTCACCCTGGTTGAACCTTACGAGCTTTCTAAGTTATCCTTATACCACTTTGATTTTTATAGGTTCGAAGATCCTGCGGAACTCCGCTCTGCAGGATTCCTGGAGTTTTTCGGCACATCTGCCGTTTGTATCGTGGAGTGGCCGGAGAAAGCGCGGGGGCACCTGCCTGCCGCGGATCTCGAGATCTGGCTTCGCGCGGTCGACGATGGCGGCC
>JBEICA010000373.1:0-2795 GCA_040373665.1 Burkholderiales bacterium
GACCCGGTCGAGCCGGTGGTGGAGAGCCGTCTGTCCTACGCCGAGCTGACGCGTCTCGCCGGCCGGGAAGGCGACGGGCGCTGGGTCCTGGGTCTGACCCGCCCCGCGCTGCAGGTGGAGGCGCAGTGGGGCTTCAGTTCGCTGTCGGATCCGCTTTCCGGGCTGACCTGCCTGCGTCCGTCGCTCACCATGACGCTGCGCTACCGGCCGGTGCAGGTGTACGTCGCCAGCGAGTTCATCGACGACAGCTGCGCCTACGACTTCGTCTTCCGGCACGAGATGAGGCACGTCGACGTGCACGTCAGGCGGTTGCGCGAGGTCGCCCTGCAGCTGCAGGCGGAGTTGCAGGATCGTCTCGCCGGCGGTGTTCACGTCGGGCGACGCGACGATCTGCAGGCAAGGCTCCAGTCCGAGGTCACCGGCCGCTGGCTGCCGAGAGCCGAGCGGGACCTGCAGGACGTCCGTCGGGAACACCAGATCATCGACAGTCCCGAGGAATACGAGCGGGCCCAGACGGTTTGCGAGGGCCGCATCGCGCGGCATCTGCGCCGTGCGGGACGGTCCTGGTGAGCGCTCCCGTGCGGCGGCGCGTGCCTCAGAACACCTGACGCTGCAGCTGCGCCTGGTGCAGGATGGTGGTGGCCAGTTCCTCGATCGAGCGGTTGGTGGCATCGATGAAGGGGATACCCTCCTCGCGCATCATCAGTTCGGCGCGGTCGATCTCGTACTGGCAGTTGTCGATCTGCGCGTACGTGCTGTTGGGGCGGCGCTCGTTGCGGATGTGCGCCAGCCGGTCGGCCTGGATGGTGAGCCCGAACAGCTTGCGGCGGAACTTCTGCAGCCGCGACGGCAGCACCATGTCGCGGAAGTCCTCGGGGATGAGCGGGTAGTTGGCGGCGCGGATGCCGTACTGAAGCCCCAGGTACAGGCAGGTGGGCGTCTTGCCGCAGCGCGACACGCCGACCAGGATGATGTCGGCCTGGGTCAGCTCCTTGGTGGAGACCCCGTCATCGTGGGAAAGCACGAAATTCACCGCTTCGATGCGGGTGTGGTACTCGCCCTGGTCGCGCACGCGGTGGGCCCGCCCGATCTCGCGCGTGTGCTGCACGCCGAGCTCGTCCTCCATCGGCTGGATGAACCGCTGGAAGCAGTCGATGTAGAGCGCCTCGGCGGTGGCGATGATGGAGCTCAGCGCCGGGTCCACCAGGGTGCTGAACACCAGCGGGCGCAAGCCGTCCTCGGCCTGCGCCCGGTTGATCTCCTGCACCGCCTGACGCGCCCGCTCGGTCGAGTCGACGAAGGGCAGGGTGACCTCGCGGAACGGCACGCCGTCGAACTGCGACAGCAGGCTGTGCCCCAGCATCTCCGCCGTGATGCCGGTCCGGTCCGACACGAAGAACGCCCGCCTGCTCGGTTGCTTGTCCATGCTCCGACCCGATGCTGTGCCGCAATAAACGATCCGGTAACATAGCATCTTTTCAGAGCGCGGCCTGCGTCGCCGTCACGGGAGATCACCCTCATGTCGTCTCAGCTTCCCTACGTCCTGGACTTCGACGAACTGCGCATGTCCGATGTGGAGCGCGTCGGCGGCAAGAATGCCTCGCTGGGGGAGATGATCAGCCAGTTGTCCAAGGCGGGGGTGCGGGTGCCGGGCGGCTTCGCCACCACGGCAGACGCCTTTCGTGATTTCCTCGCCGAGGCGGGGCTCGAGGATCGTATCCGTGCCGAACTGGCCGGACTGGACGTGGACGACGTCACCGCGCTCGCGGCCACCGGGCGGCGCATCCGCACGATGATCGCCGAGGCGCCTCTCCCGGCCAGACTGCTGGCGGACATCGAGACGCACTACCGGCGCCTCTCCGGGGTCGGCGATGCCACCGTGGCCGTGCGCTCCTCCGCCACCGCCGAGGATCTGCCGGACGCCTCCTTCGCCGGCCAGCAGGAGACCTTCCTCAACATTCGGGGTCTGGACAACGTGCTGGCCGCAGTGCGCCACACCTTCGCCTCGCTGTACAACGACCGCGCCATCGCCTACCGCGTGCACAAGGGGTTCGAGCACGCCGGCGTTGCCCTTTCCTGCGGCATCCAGCGCATGGTGCGCAGCGATCTCGGCGCCAGCGGCGTGATGTTCACCATCGACACCGAGTCCGGTTTCGACCAGGTGGTGTTCATCACCGCCTCCTACGGCCTGGGCGAGACGGTGGTGCAGGGGGCGGTGAATCCCGACGAGTTCTATGTGTGGAAGCCGGGCCTCAAGGCCGGGCGCCATGCCGTGCTGCGCCGCGGTCTGGGTGCCAAGGCGATCAAGATGGTGTTCGGCGACGCTTCGGAGGCCGGCAAGTCGGTGCGCACCGTGCCCGTGCCCGAGGCCGACCGCCGGCGCTATGCGATCTCCGATGAACAGGTGCACGAGCTCGCGCGCTACGCCACCATCATCGAGGAACACTACGCACGCCCGATGGACATCGAATGGGGTCTGGACGGGGAGGACGGCCGCATCTACATCCTCCAGGCGCGCCCCGAGACGGTGAAGTCCAACGCCGGTCATGAGTCGCAGCAGAGTTTCCGCCTCAAGAACCGCTCCGAGATCCTCGTGTCCGGTCGGGCCATCGGTAACCGCGCCGGCATCGGTCCGGTGCGCTTGATCCGCGATCCCGAGGAGATGCACCGCGTGCAGCCGGGCGATGTCCTGGTCAGCGACATGACCGATCCCGACTGGGAGCCGGTGATGAAGCGCGCCGCGGCCATCGTCACCAACCGGGGCGGGCGCACCTGTCACGCCGCCATCATCGCGC
>JBEICA010000401.1:0-2429 GCA_040373665.1 Burkholderiales bacterium
CGGCCGCGACTACCCGCTGCCGGTGGTCGACCACGCCGTGCAGAGGCTGAAGGCGCTGGCGCTGTACAAGGCAGTCAAGGGGTGAAGCTTCGGACAGTTCCTTCAAGCGCCCCTGCCAGCCCACCGCAACGCTGCCCCCGGTCTTTCGGGGTGCATGTTTCCAGCGTATCTTCCTGTCCGCCAGGTGGTTAACCGAGACACGCCGATGAACCGCGACATTGCCTGCCGGCCTCCACGCTTCTGGGTCCGCTGGCTGCTTGCGGTCTCGGCACTGGTCATCCTCTTCGGGATGGTGATGGTGATCGCCCCTGGCCTGACGCGGCGAGGCTTCTCGCTGCTGGTGTTCGGCTCCCCGGGGCACATCGACAGGTTCGGCGTGGAGGCGGCTGGCTATGTCTCGCTCGCCCATGCCGTGATCGGTGGCGTGCTGGTCGGCTGGGGGTGCGCACTGTTCCAGGTGTCACGGACGCTGTTCGCCCAGGGTTCCCGGGATGCCTGGGCCCTGGTTGCCGTTTCGGTCGGTGCATGGTTTGTGGTCGATACGTCCTACTCGGTGTGGTCCGGCTACTGGCAGAACGCCCTGCTGAACGCGGGCTTCCTGATGCTGTTCGTGCCGCCGCTCTGGGCGACACGTGGCATGGGGCGGTAAGTGCAAGCCCGATCGAGGCCCCGTGAGGAAGGCCGGATGCCCGCGCTTCTCTACCGGCACGCCGAGTCGACGCGTCGACCGATCGCGGACGTGAGCGGCTATCGCCGGACGCCGTGGACCGAAAGGCGGGACTGGATCCACCTGCGCGGTCGGGACGAAGACGAGTTGCTCGTCCCGGCGTACTGCGTGGGCGACGTCGGTCGCTTCACCGCGGCGCTCGACACGTTGGCCGTACCACGGGAAGCCTGATGCCTACCGGCAAAGAAAAACACGAGGCTACCGGTGGCGCCGCCAGGAAGCAGCGTTTGGTTTATCGAGTGGAAAAGTGACTCTGACCCGAGTTACGCCGACATGTTCGTGCAGAACCCGTCTGCGCTGGCCCGGGCGCATTGATGTAAAACGATCATCCGAGAAACCAGCATGACAGACGTGCGAGCCGGCCAGCGGGGGCGGCTCGTGCCGGACTCGCGGAGCCAGACACCATGTCTTCATCCCTGACGGAATTGCTTTCCCCTCGTGTTGCAGTCGGGGCGGATACGCCCGCGCTGATATACGGGGAGCGTCGTTTGAGCCAGGGCGACCTGGCGGAAGAAAGTCGGCGCGTCGCACAGGGCTTTGTCGAACTCGGCATCGGACCGGGTGATCGCGTGGCACTGTGGCTGCCCAACGTTCCGGCCTGGCTTGCCTGCTTCTTCGCCTGCGCACAGATAGGCGCAGTCGTGGTCACGGTGAATACGCGCTTCAAGAGCAGCGAGGTGTCCGACATCGTCGGCCGCTCGGGTGCGAAATTGCTGGTGTTCTGGCCGGGCTTTCGCAAGATCGATTTCCCCGGCATCCTGTCCGACATTCCGCCCGGCGCACTGGCTGGACTGACCTCGATCGTGGCTTACGACGAGTCGCCCGAAGCCCCTGCGCTCCCGTCGCTGCTCGGGCTTCCGGTGAAGCATTACCATGACCTTGCGCGCCGGCCCGAGTATCCGGCGCAGGGCGTGGCGCCAGACTCCGGCTGCATCATCTTCACGACTTCCGGCACCACTCGCGCGCCCAAGTTCGTTCTGCATTCGCAGCGATCCATTGTCCACCATGCCGGTGCCATGGCGGGTGCATTCGGCTTCGACGCCGAGGGCGCCGCCGTACTTCTCACCATCCCGATGTGCGGTGTCATGGGCCTGTGCATGGCGACTGCCGCGCTGGCGGCCGGTCGTCCGCTCATCCTTTTGCCAACGTTCGAGGCGCGGGCCGCGGCGCAGGCCATTCGCGACCATCGCATCACCCACTTCCCGGCGGTCGGCGACATCGTCGCGCAACTGCTTGCAACCACCACGGAGGCAGTGCCTTTCCCGAGCGTGCGAATGGTGATTGGTGCGCGCGGCGGGCAGGCGGCGCCTGCGCAGGCACGCGGCCTCACGCTGATGGGTACCTACGGCATGAGCGAGGTACAGGCGCTTCTGTCGCGCCACCCGCACGATGCACCGCCAGCAGAGCGGGAACTCGGGGGCGGAACCCTGATCGCGCCGGAGGGGCGTGTCCGTGCGCGCGATCCGGCAACCGGTTCGATTCTCGGCCACGGCGTCCGCGGCGAACTCGAATTCCACGTGCCGAGCATGATGTCCGAGTACTACGCGAACCCGGCTGCGACGGCCGCCGCTTTTACGGCTGACGGTTACCTGAAAAGCGGCGATCTGGGTTACACGACCGGGGACAACAGCTTCATCTTTGTGGCGCGGATGGGCGACGTGATGCGGCTGGCCGGGTTCCTGGTCAATCCGCTCGAGATCGA
>JBEICA010000002.1:0-45440 GCA_040373665.1 Burkholderiales bacterium
CACCATGGCCTCATGGCCGAGGTGCACGCCGTCGAAATTGCCGATGGTGAGGGCGACGGGCGTGTCCGCACGCCCGGGAATGCCCCGGAAGAGCCGCATCTGGAAAGCTGCCGTGCCACGGGGGAAAACGCGATTTTAGCCCGGATATTCCCGCGGCAACCCGCAGCGGAGACGAACAATGCCGCTCAGGCCGCGCGCTTGTGGAAGTCGCGCGGCCTGATGCCCAGCACAAACAGGGTGGCGAAGTAGGTCGCCGCGCCGGCGGAGACCACCCCGGTCAGGCGGGTCACGCGCGCCAGGGTGGATGCCTCGAGCCACAATGACGCCGGACCTGCGGTCAGCCACAGCACCGCCCCCATGGCCAGGGTTGCGGTCACCAGCCGCAGAAAGAACACACCCCACCCCGGCTGCGGGCGGTAGATGGCGTGGCGGCGCAGATTCACGTAGAGCAGGCCCGCGTTCATGCAGGCGCCCAGTCCGATGGCCAGCGCGAGCCCGGCGTGGCCCAGGGGCCAGACGAAGGCGAGATTCATCAGCTGGGTGGCGGCGAGGGTGAGGATGCCGATCTTCACCGGGGTACGGATGTTCTGGCGGGCGTAGAAGCCCGGGGCGAGCACCTTCACCAGGATCATGCCGACCAGCCCGACGCTGTACGCGACCAGCGCGCGGCGGGTCATCTCGACGTCCTCGACACCGAAGGCGCCGTGCTTGAACAGGGTCGCGATCAACGGCACCGCCAGCATGGCGAGCGCCAGCGCCGCCGGCGCCGCCAGCAGCAGGGTGAGTCGGAGGCCCCAGTCGAGCAGGCGCGAGTACTCCTCCGGAGCCCCCGAGGCGTGGCTGCGCGACAGGCTGGGGAGCAGGATGGTGCCGAGCGCAGCCCCCAGAACGCCGGCCGGAAATTCCATGAGGCGGTCTGCGTAATACAGCCAGGAGACGGAACCGGTGCGAAGAAACGAGGCGAACACCCCATTGATGAGCAGGGAGATCTGGCTGATCGAAACCCCGAAGATGGCCGGACCCATGAGGCGCAGGATGCGACGCACTCCCTCGTCCCGCCAGCTCGGGCGCCACCTGGGCAGCATGCCGATGCGCGCCAGGAAGGGAAGCTGGAAGGCCAACTGGAGGACGCCGCCCACGAACACGGCCCAGGCCAGCGCCAGGACCGGCGGGTCGAAGTAGGGCGCGAGAAACAGCGAGAACACGATGAAGGAGACGTTGAGCAGCGTCGGCGTGAAAGCCGGCACCGAAAACCGGCTCCAGGTGTTGAGCACCGCTCCCGCCAGCGAGGAAAGCGAAATGAACAGGATGTAGGGAAAGGTCACCCGCAGCAGGCTCACGGTGACGCCGAGCTTGTCCGGCTGGGCGGAAAAGCCGGGGGCGGTGACGTAGACGACCACCGGCGCAGCCATGATCCCCGCGATGGTCACGAGCAGCAGGGCCAGCGCCAGACAGGTGGCAACGTGATCGACCAGGTCGCGGGTGGCCGCCTCGCCGCGCTGGCTGCGGTACTCGGCCAGCACGGGTACGAAGGCCTGGGAAAATGCCCCCTCCGCAAAGATGCGTCGCAGCAGGTTGGGCAGCTTGAAGGCGACGAAGAAGGCGTCGGTCGCGAGGCCGGCACCGAACGCCCGGGCAATGACGGCATCGCGGACAAAGCCGAGAATCCGCGACAGCAGGGTCATGCTGCTGACCGTGGCCAGCGCCTTGAGAAGATTCACGTGAGGATGTGCGGGGGACGTGACCGCCGCAACTGCCCGCCACCGGCGGACCGGGGCTTGCCTTGCGCGAGGCGGCAAAGGCCGCTAGTATCGCGCACTTTTCCTGAATTTCCCAAGGACAGCACTCCCATGGCCAATTCGGCACAAGCCCGCAAACGCGCCCGTCAGTCCGAGAAGCGGCGTCAGCACAACGCCAGCCTCCGCTCGGAGATGCGCACCGCCATCAAGAGCGTCCGCAAGGCGATCCTCGCCGGTGACAAGGCTGCGGCCCAGGCGGTTTTCCAGGCCGCACAGGGCACGATCGAGTCCATCACCCGCAAGGGTCTGTTCCATGCCAACGCGGCGTCCCGCTACAAGAGCAGGCTGTCGAGCGCAGTCAAGGCGATGGCCTGAGGCGACGCCCGACCCGCAGCACGCCGCCGAGGAGGTGATCCCGGCGGCGTTTTGTTTTTGCCGGCGGAGCGGGCATCTCGCGGCGACTGACGGCCGGCACCGCCGGCCACGGGTCGTGGCAGCCGGATGGTCGCGCCGGCCCACCACGACCGTGGCCTCGATCGGTTGTCTGCTTGCCGTGCAGGCGGACAGCCGCTCCCGACACACGAACGCCACGGGCACTGGCGCGTCCGGGGCGGCCAGGCTGTCAGGCCAGGCGGCCCACCGCGATCCACAACCCGTCCCGGTCGCGAGCTGATCGCGCGGGCGCAGCGTGCAGGCATCCGGAATCATGGAAACCCCAAAGCACTATCTGCAGTTCAAGGATCTGGACCGCGACACCATTCTTCACCTGTTCGACAGGACGCGGTGGATCAAGGAGCGCTTCGAGCGCTACGAGCGCTACTGGCCGCTGCAGGATCGCACCCTGGTGATGATCTTCGAGAAGGCATCGACCCGCACCCGGCTGTCGTTCGAGGCCGGCATGCACCAGCTGGGCGGTACCGCCATCTACCTGAACACCCGCGACACCCAGCTCGGCAGGGGCGAACCGGTCGAGGATGCGGCGCAGGTGATCTCGCGCATGTGCGATGCAGTGATGATCCGCACCTTCGAGCAGGAGATCATCGAGCGCTTCGCGCGCAACTCCCGCGTGCCCGTGATCAACGGGCTGACCAACGAATACCACCCCTGCCAGATCCTGGCCGACATCTTCACCTACGTCGAGCGCCGTGGATCCATCGAGGGCGCCACGGTCGCCTGGATCGGCGATTCCAACAATGTCTGCAATACGTGGCTGCAGGCGGCCGAGATCCTCGGCTTCAACGTTCACGTCTCGACCCCGCCGGGCTACGAGGTCGAGCCCGAGCGCGCGGGTCTGTATGGCACGGACCACTACGAACAGTTTGCCGACCCGATGGAAGCCGCCCGGGGCGCCGATCTGGTCACCACCGATGTCTGGACCAGCATGGGCTTCGAGGCCGAGAACGAGGCCCGACGCCGGGCCTTCCAGGACTGGCAGGTGGACCCCGAGATGATGCGGGTGGCGGCGCCTGGCGCGCTGTTCATGCACTGCCTGCCGGCGCACCGCGGCGAGGAGGTCAGCGCCGAGGTGATCGACGGTCCGCAGAGCGTGGTCTGGGAGGAGGCGGCGAACCGCATGCACACCCAGAAGGCATTGCTGGAATATCTGCTCGTCGGACGTGTCTGATGTCAGGGTCTGCGGGCCGGGCGCCTGCCCTGCCGCTGCCGGCCTGTCCCGAAACCAAGGAGATGCACCCATGAAAGCTTTCCGCCTGATGCACCTGTTCGCCGCCGCCTTGCTGCTGATTTCCACCGCTGTCACCGCCGACGACGAACGCGTGCGCTACATCGTCGACCAGAACGGTTGCCGCATCGTGAACCCCTCCCCGAGGCCCGAGGAGACCGTCACCTGGAGCGGTGGCTGCAGGGAGGGCGTGGCTGAAGGCAAGGGGGTGCTCCAGTTCTTCCAGTCCGGCATCGCAGACGAGAAGTACGAAGGCGAGATGCGCGCCGGCTACGCCGAGGGAGACGGCGTCCAGACCATGGTGGATGGAGGCCGCTACGAAGGCCAGTTCTCCAAGAGCCGCCAGCACGGCGAAGGCACCTTCTACGCCCCGGATGGCAGCATCTTCAAGGGCGAGTGGAAGAACGGCAAACCGCACGGCAACGGTACCTTCCGCACACCGGAAGGCCGCGTGACCCGGGGCACCTGGGTCGACGGCGTGTTCCAGCCTGAAGAACCGGCCGACCCCAACCGCACCTGACCCGCATCAACAACATCACGACCAAGCGAACATGAGCGCCATCAAGAAAGTGGTACTCGCCTATTCCGGCGGGCTCGACACCTCCGTCATTCTCAAGTGGCTGCAGGACGTCTACAAGTGCGAGGTCGTGACCTTCACGGCCGACATCGGCCAGGGGGAGGAGCTCGAGCCGGCCCGCAAGAAGGCGCTGCAGATGGGCATCCCGCGCCAGAACATCTTCATCGAGGATCTGCGCGAGGAGTTCGTACGGGACTTCGTGTTCCCGATGTTCCGCGCCAACACCGTCTATGAGGGTGAATACCTGCTCGGCACCTCGATCGCGCGGCCGCTGATCGCCAAGAACATGGTCGAGGTGGCACGAAAGGTCGGGGCCGATGCCGTGTCTCACGGCGCGACCGGCAAGGGTAATGACCAGGTCCGGTTCGAACTCGGCGCCTACGCCCTGATGCCCAACGTCAAGATCATCGCGCCCTGGCGCGAATGGGACCTGCTCTCCCGGGAAAAGCTGCTCGCCTATGCCGACAAGCACGGCATCCCGGTGGACTTCAAGAAGCGCAAGGGCGGCGCCCCCTACTCCATGGATGCCAACCTGCTGCACATCTCCTACGAGGGCGGCATCCTGGAGGATCCGGACTTCGCACCCGAGGAGTCCATGTGGCGCATCACGGTGTCGCCGGAGAAGGCCCCAAACCGGGCCGAGATCCTCGAGCTCGAGTACGCCAAGGGCGACATCGTGGCGGTCAACGGCAAGAAGATGACCCCGGCCAAGGTGCTCGCCACGCTCAACACCATCGGCGGCAAGCACGGCATCGGCCGCCTCGACATGGTGGAGAACCGCTACGTCGGCATGAAGTCCCGTGGCTGCTACGAGACCCCTGGCGGCACCATCATGCTCAAGGCGCACCGCGCCATGGAGTCGATCACCCTTGATCGCGAAGTGCTGGCGCTCAAGGACGACCTCATGCCGCGCTACGCGCGCATGATCTACAACGGGTACTGGTTCAGCCCGGAGCGAGTGCTGCTGCAGAGTCTGATCGACACCTCACAGGCCACGGTCAACGGCACGGTCCGCCTGAAGCTCTACAAAGGCACCATCATGTGTGTCGGCCGCACCTCGAAGGACTCGCTGTTCGACCCGAAGATCGCCACCTTCGACGACGACAAGGGTGCCTACAACCAGGCCGACGCCGCCGGCTTCATCAAGCTCAATGCGCTGCGCATGCGCATCGCCGCCAACCTTCGCAAGCCGGCTCGCCGCCGCGCGACCCGCTGAGGACCACGCCATGGACAGATTCGACAACGTCTCGGTCATCAAGAAGGCCAATGTCTACTTCGACGGCAAGTGCATCAGTCACACCGTGGTGCTGGCCGACGGCACACGCAAGTCTGTCGGGGTGATCCTCCCGAGCCGGCTGACCTTCAACACCGGCGCGCCCGAGGTGATGGAACTCAATGCCGGACGCTGCCGGGTGAAGCTGCCCGGCGCCGCCGACTGGGTCACCTACGAGGGCGGTCAGAGCTTCAATGTGCCCGGCAACGCCTCGTTCGAGATCGAAACCCTCGAAACCCTGGACTATGTCTGTCACTTCGGCTGAGCGGACACCCGCAGCCCCGTGGGCACCGCGGCCATGACGACAGTGGCCGTGGTGCGCAAGAATGGCGTGGCGGCGATCGCCGCCGACACCCTCACCAAGTGGGGGCCGGTCAAGGAATCGGCCACCTACGTGGTGAACCACGAGAAGATCCTGCATGTCGCCGGCAGCTACCTCGCGATCACCGGCAACGCCACGTTCAAGCACATCCTCGCCGACTACTTCGACAGCCTCGAAGACCCCCCCGAGCTCGGTTCGGTGAGCGCGATCTTCCGTACCTGGAACCGAATGCACGCCGACCTCAAGGAGCGCTACTTCCTGCAGGCCGAAGAGGACAAGGAAGAGGCGGTGGAATCCACCCGCATCGACGCCCTGATCGCCAACGCGCATGGCATCTTCGGCGTCTCCGGGCAGCGGACGGTGCAGGAGTTCTCGCGCTTCTACGCTTACGGCAGCGGCAGCGACTATGCCCTGGGCGCCCTGTACTCGGTCTACGACCGACCGGAACTGGAGGCCGATTCCATCGCCCGCCACGCGGTACGCGCAGCGGCGGAGTTCGACGACGGCACCGGCGAGCCGATCCAGTGTTTCACCATCCCTCTGGTGGCGCGCGCCTGATCCGATCGGCCGCCCCGTCCTTCAACCTCCCGACCGAGGAGACGCGACATGCCTTCCTTCGACATCGTTTCGGAAGTGGACCAGGTCGAGGTCCGGAATGCGGTGGACCAGGCCAACAAGGAAATCGGCAACCGCTTCGATTTCAAGGGCTCGGACGCCCGCGTCGAGCAGTCCGACACCGCCCTCACCGCCTTCGCCGATGACGACTTCAAGCTCGAGCAGGTCAGGGACGTGCTCACCACCCGTCTGGCCAAGCGCGGCGTGGATATCCGCTGCCTCGATCTCGGCGCGGTCGAGAAGATCAGCGGCAACAAGGTGAAGCAGCTCATCACCGTCAAGACCGGTGTCGAGACCGAACTGGCGAAGAAGATCGTCCGACTGGTCAAGGACAGCAAGCTCAAGGTGACCGCCGCCATTCAGGGCGACAGCGTGCGGATCACCGGGGCCAAGCGCGACACCCTGCAGGAGACCATCACCCTGGTGAAGAAGTCCATCACGGACTTCCCGCTGCAGTTCGAGAACTTCCGCGATTGAGCTCGACGGGCGGGCCCGTGCGGCCCGTCGCCGCAGCCGCCGAAGCGAACTCGGGGTCGGGTCAATACACCGGCGGAAACAGCCGCCAGGTCTCGCGCCGGTAGTCGGCGTAATCGGCGAAACGGCGCACCAGCAGGCGTTCCTCGAGCGTCAGCTTGGCCACCAGGACGGCGGCGAGCGCCGCCAGCAGGATGAGCTGTGAAACATCGGCCCGCTCCAGCAGGGGCGGCGCCACCAGCAGCAGGATCGCCGCATACATCGGGTGACGGATCCAGCGGTAGGGGCCGTCCCGCACCAGCTGCCGATGTCCGGTGGGATCGGGGGAGATGCGGAACAGGCGCTTCTGGGCGCTGGTCATGACCAGCATCGCCCAGACGGCAAGCAACAGCGCTGCGAGTTGCAGCAGTCGCATCGCCTGCCCGACGGCCAGAGCCGCCCCCGACAGCAGCCACACACCGAGCAGTGCGAATTGCGCCGCCACCAGCAGGCGTGCCATGGCGCTCTCACGCCCGGACAGCGCGGTCACGTCGGTCATCGTGCCATCCCCGCAGCGCCCTCGAGCCATCTGTCGTAGAGCCGCTCGGCCACCGCGTTCAGGGCTGCCAGCCTCAGCTCCAGATGCTCGTGCATCTGCGCCGGGCTCTGCACCGCCGGTCCGGGGCTCGCGTCGATCTCCTCCTGACCGTTGCGGCACCAGGCATCGACCATCTCGCGCGTCATCTCCACGTGGCATTGCATGCCCAGATGCTTGCCGAGGGCGAAACCCTGATTGGCGCAGTGGGCACTGCGCATGACGCGGACGGCTCCGTCAGGCAGGGAGAATGTCTCGCCGTGCCAGTGGAAGGACAGAAAGGACGCCGTTTCAGGCCCGAACCAGGCCCGTGCCACCGGATTTTCCTCAACCTCCACCCTTCCCCAGCCGATCTCCTTGACCGGATTGGCCGTGACCATGCCCCCCAGGGCCTTGGACATCAGCTGCCCGCCCAGACAGTGGCCCAGCACCGGGACGTCCGCCGCCACCGCCTGACGGATGAGTTGCAGCACTGGCGGGATCCACGGCAGGTCGTCGTTGACACTCATCGGCCCGCCCATGAACACGAGGCCGGCAAACCCGTCGGGTGCGCCGGGCACCACCGCACCGGCATCCAGGGGGATGAGTTCCCAGGAGAGGTGCCGCCGGTCCAGGACCGCCGCGAGGTGACCGGGACCTTCCGTAGGGGAGTGACGAAAGATGGCGATGGGCTTCATGGAGACGTACCGGGGACGCCGGAGCGCCCGGCATGCCGGCGCAGTATGGCTGCTCCTGGCGTTCCTGTTAAGCGCGGCACCTGGTGGAGCCCGGGCAACCGAGGTGCAGGTCGTGGGACTTTTCAGTGACAAGGCGCTGGTGCGCATCGACGGCGGCCGTCCCACCCTCATTTCGGTCGGCCAGAGCATCGGCGCGGTCAGACTGATATCGGCCACCTCCGAGTCCGCAGTCCTGGAGGTCGACGGCAGGCGCCGCAGCCTGGGCGTTGGCTCGCAGGTGATCACGGGCAACTACGCCGCCAGCGGCAAACCGACGGTCGTCCTGAACGCCGACCTGGGCGGACACTACTACGCCGAGGGCAGCATCAACGGCGGGCCGATCCGCTTCATGGTGGACACGGGGGCCAGCATGATCTCCATCGGCCAGTCCGACGCCAGGCGCCTCGGCATACAGTACCTGTCGGGAGAGCGCGGCATGAGCAACACTGCCAACGGCCTCGCACCGGTCTACCACGTCAAGCTGGGAGAGGTCCGCCTCGGCGCCATCACGCTCCGGAATGTCGATGGTCTGGTGCATGAAAACAACGACATGCCGTTCGCCCTTCTGGGGATGAGTTTTCTCAACCGGGTGGACATGAAGCACAGTGGCCAGCAACTGACCCTGACCCGCCGCTTCTGAAACACCGGTGACGACGCGCCGTGCCCGGCGGGGTTCACCCGTCAGCGCGATCGCGCTTGTCGTGTTCGATGAGTGCGTAGGCCGAGTGGTTGTGGATGGCCTCGAAGTTCTCTGCCTCGACCACGTAGGCTTCGATGCGCGGATCCGCATTGAGCACCGTCGCCACGTCGCGTACGAGGTCCTCGACAAACTTGGGGTTGTCGTAGGCGCGCTCGGTCACGTACTTCTCGTCCGGCCGCTTGAGCAGGCCGTACAGCTCGCTCGAGGCCTGCTCCTCGGCAACCCTGATGAGTTCCTCGATCCAGACCAGTTCACGCGTGACGGTGCTGATGGTCACGTGGGAGCGCTGGTTGTGGGCACCGTAGTCGGAGATCTTCTTGGAGCATGGGCACAGACTGGTGACCGGAACCACGACCGACATCCGGAACTGGTAGCGCCCGCGGTCGATCTCGCCCACGAAGGTGACCTGGTAGTCCATGAGGCTGCGTACCCCGGACACCGGCGCCGCCTTGTCGACGAAGAAGGGGAAGCTCATCTCCACGTAGCCCGACTCGGCCTCGAGACGGGTGACCATGTGCCGCAGCATCGGCTCGAAGGAATCGACCGCGATCTCGGATTCGTGCGCGTTGAGGATCTCGACGAAGCGCGACATGTGCGTACCCTTGAAGTGATGCGGCAGGTGCACGTACATGTTGAAGCTGGCCACGGTGTGCTGGACCCCGCCGCTGCGGTCACGCACCCGCACGGGATGGCGCAGGGACTTGATGCCCACCTTGTCGATGGCCAGGCGGCGGGTGTCCTGCAGGCCTTGAACGTCTGGAATGGGCACGGGTTCTCTGGAATTCATGTCGTGATTATAGGTGGGCGGGACCCGGTTTCATCCGGCTGCACGCCGTTCCGGGGGAACAGACACTCCTGTGGGACTGCGCTCGGCCGCGACTGGTTCACCGACGGCAGGCCGGGCGTTCCGCATCGCGTCCACCGCGTCCGAGAGGAAACCGCACACATCCATCGGACCGGCACCGGCTATCGGTGCATCCAGGCGTGCACCGAGCGCGTGATGCCGTCGGCGTCGAGGCCGCACTGACGCAGCAGCAGGCCGGGATCGCCGTGCTCGACGAATTCGTCGGGAAGTCCGAGGCGAAGCACGCGACGCTCGAGCCGCAGACGCGCCAGAGCCTCCAGCACCGCGCTGCCGGCGCCGCCGTCCAGCACGTTCTCCTCCACCGTCACGAGCAGGTCGTGCGAGGCCGCGAGTTCGGCGACCAGGGCCTCGTCGAGCGGCTTCACGAAGCGCATGTTCGCCACGGTGGCATCGAGTCCGTCGGCAGCGGCGAGAGCGGGGGGCACCATCGAGCCGAAGGCGAGGATTGCGATGCGCTGCCCGCGGCGGCGGATCTCGCCGCGACCGATTGGCAGCGCGGTCATTTCGGCGCTTATCGGCACGCCGGGCCCGCTGCCGCGGGGATAGCGGACCGCCGTGGGGGTGTCCAGCGAGAAGGCCGTGAACAGCATCTGCCGGCACTCATCCTCGTCCGCCGGCGCCATCACCACCATGTTCGGCAGACAGCGCAGGAAGGACAGGTCGAAGGCCCCGTGGTGGGTCGGTCCGTCAGCCCCCACCAGACCGCCGCGGTCGAGCGCGAACACCACTGGCAGGTTCTGGATGCAGACGTCGTGGATGAGCTGGTCATAGCCGCGCTGCAGGAAGGTCGAGTAGATCGCGACCACGGGCTTCATGCCGTCGCATGCCAGACAGGCTGCGAAAGTGACGGCGTGCTGCTCGGCGATGCCGACGTCGAAATAGCGGTCCCTGTGCTCCTGTGAGAAGCGGACCAGACCCGAACCCTCGCGCATGGCGGGCGTGATCGCCACCAGGCGACGATCGGCCCGCGCCATGTCGCACAGCCAGTCGCCGAATATCTGGGTGTAGGTCGGGCGCCCGCCCGACTTGCCGACGATGCCCACGGAGGGGTCGAACTTCGCCACGCCGTGGTAGAGGATGGGATCCTCCTCGGCCTGCGGCATGCCCTTGCCCTTGCGAGTGATCACGTGGAGGAACTGCGGCCCGTCCAGCTTGCTCACGTTGCGCAGGGTGGACACCAGCACGTCGAGATCGTGGCCGTCGATGGGTCCGATGTAGTTGAACCCGAACTCCTCGAACAGCGTGCCAGGCGTGACCATGCCCTTGACGTGTTCCTCGGCGCGCCTGGCCAGCTCCCAGGCGGGAGGCACGGCCCGCAAGACACGCTCGCTGGCCTTGCGGGCCGTGTTGTAGACGCGGCCGGAAAGCAGGCGCGCCAGATAGTTGTTGAGCGCCCCGACATTCTCGGAAATCGACATGTCGTTGTCGTTCAGCACCACCAGCACGTCCTCGTCGGTGGCACCGGCGTTGTTGAGGGCCTCGAAGGCCATGCCCGCGGTCATGGCGCCGTCGCCGATCACCGCCACGGCACGTCGCCGCCGTCCGCTCAGCCGCGCCGCGACCGCCATCCCCAGGGCGGCACTGATCGAGGTGCTCGAATGGGCCGTGCCAAAGGTGTCGTAAGGGCTTTCCTCGCGCCTGGGGAAGCCGGCCAGACCGTGCAACTGTCGCAGCGTGGACATGCGCTCGCGCCTGCCCGTCAGCACCTTGTGCGCATAAGTCTGGTGGCCCACATCCCATACGATGCGGTCGTCCGGCGTGTCGAACACGTAGTGCAGGGCAATGGTGAGTTCGACCGTGCCCAGGTTGGAGGACAGGTGCCCTCCCGTCCCCGCTACCGACTGGATGATGAACTCGCGCAGTTCGCGCGCCAGTTGCGGCAGCTGCCGCCGGTCGAGCTGGCGCAGGTCTGCAGGACTGCCAATGGTCTCGAGCAGCCGACCCGACTCGCTCATGATTTGCGGCTCACGATGAAACGCCCCAGTTGCGCCAGCCGCAGGCCTCGCTCCCCGAGAACCTCCAGCCCACCAAGGGCATCGGCGAGAAGTTCGTCGGCGAACGCCCGGGCTCCCGACGTGCCGAGGACGGAGACATAGGTCGGCTTGTCGTTCGCGGCGTCCTTGCCGGCAGTCTTGCCCAGGGTCCCCGTGGAGGCAGTGGCGTCGAGCACGTCGTCCACCACCTGGAAGGCCAGCCCGATGAACCGGGCGAAGTGCGCCATGCCGTCCACCTGCGCCTGGCCAAGCCTGCCGCAGGCCCCTCCGAGGCTGACGGCCGCGCCGATCAGGGCACCGGTCTTGTGGATGTGCATGAACTCCAGCTCGGCGAGGGACAGGGAACGCCCCTGGCTGTTCAGGTCGACCGCCTGGCCGCCCGCCATGCCACGGGAGCCGGAGGCGCGCGCCAGAGAGAGGAGCATGCCGAGCTGGGAAGCCGGATCGTCCGCCAGTGGCCTCTGCGCCAGCACCTGGAAAGCGAGACTCTGCAGGCTGTCCCCCACGAGCAGCGCGGTGGGCTCGTCGAAGGCGACGTGGACGGTCGCCCGACCACGCCTCAGGACATCGTCGTCCATGCAGGGCAGGTCATCGTGGACCAGCGAGTAGACGTGGATCAGTTCGAGGGCTGCTGCAACCTGGTCCACCCGGTCGGGATCCGCCCCCGCGGCCTCGCCGGCGGCGTAGGCCAGCAGCGGCCGCACCCGCTTGCCACCGCCCAGAACCGCATAGCGCATGGCCTCGTGCAGGCGCTCCGGGGCCACAGCCAACGGCGGCAGGACGGCCTCGAGGACGGACTCCACCCGATCCTGGTGGGCGCGCATCCAGGCCTGAAGATCAGTCGTCGGAATCTGCACCAGGAAAATCGCGCAAGGATTCGCCCTCCAGCACCTTGATCTGCTGCTGGGCGTCGTCCAGGAAGGAGCGGCAGAAGCGCAGCAGCTCGGCGCCGCGGCGATAGGCCGAGAGAGAGGACTCGAGGCTGAGCTGCCCGGACTCCATGGCCGCCACGACCTCCTCCAGCTCAGAGACGGCAGCCTCGAAGGAAGCGGGAGGAACGGGCGTTGCCTGGGTGTCGTTCGTGGGCTTGGTGGCCATACCGGCACCTGGAAAACGCTTGAATGTACCGGAATGCGGTCGACCCGATCAAGCCGGATCCAGCCTTGCGGACACGGCACGACCCATGGCCGACCTGCGCCCGCGACGGGACGGCTCCTGCGCGGTCATCAGACCGGGCAGACGCGGGCCCCCTCCCGGACCGGTGCGGTGCGGCTTGCCCGCGCCGGGGATTGGGGCGACAATCCCGCCCTTCGCCGTTATTTGTGTCGGCCCATCAGGGACTTCCGACCGACCCGGCGAATCGTGCAGGCCGTTGGGCGCCATCCGGGCGAGGCGGCCTTTTCCATTTTTTATGACGCATCGTCGTCGGCTCTCCGGTGCCTGCCCTGGCGCGGGGGCCGGCTTGGGAGGTGGCACGCGCATCATGACCGATCTGGCCAATGTCTCGGCTCTCACGCAGACGCCCACGCAGCTTCCGGTGGACTGGTATTTCGACCGCCGCATCCACGAGTTGGAGTTGAAGCTGCTCTTCGAGCATGGGCCAGGGTACATCGGTCATGAGCTGATGGTGCCCGAAAACGGCGACTACCACTCCCTCGAGTGGATGGGACATGGCAAGACCCTGTTCCGCAACGCCAATGGCGTGGAGTTGCTGAGCAACGTCTGCCGCCATCGGCAGGCGGTCATGCTCAAGGGGCGGGGCAACACCGGCAACATCGTCTGCCCCCTGCATCGCTGGACCTACGACATCCAGGGCAAGCTGCTGGGCGCCCCCCACTTTCCCGGCAACCCCTGCCTGGACCTGGGCCGCACGCCATTGCAGAACTGGAACGGCCTGCTGTTCGCCGGCGGTCGCGACATCGCCCGTGACCTGGCGAGCGCGACCCTGCGACGTGACTTCGATTTCTCCGGCTACCACTACCACAGCACGGTGATCGACGAGTACGCCATCAACTGGAAGACCTTCATCGAGGTGTACCTGGAGGACTACCACGTGGCGCCCTTCCACCCCGGGCTCGGGCAGTTCGTCGACTGCGACGCCCTGAACTGGGAGTTCGGCGACTGGTACAGCGTGCAGACCGTCGGGGTCAACGCCAGGCTGTTGCGGCCGGGCACACCCGTCTACAAGCGATGGCACGAAGCAGTGGCCCGCTACTCCGGCTCGGAGGCACCGCCTCATGGCGCGATCTGGCTGACGTACTACCCGAACGTGATGGTCGAGTGGTATCCCCACGTACTGGTCATCTCCACCATCCTGCCCAAGGGCCCGGAGGCCTGCTCGAACGTGGTGGAGTTCTACTACCCCGAGGACATCGCGCTGTTCGAGCCCGAGTTCGTCGAGGCCGAGTAGGCGGCCTACGCGGAGACCGCGGTGGAAGACCGCGAGATCTGCGAGCGCATGCACGAAGGCCGCCGGGCTCTGTGGCTGCGCGGCGACAACGAGGTCGGCCCCTATCAGTCGCCCATGGAGGACGGGATGGTCCACTTCCACGAGTTCCTGCGCCGCCATCTGGAGCCCGCCCTCGGCACCTCGAAGGGCTGACGCGGCCCCGGTCGCCCCGTCGCGCCTCGACGCGGCGGGGCGTGGCCTCGCATGCGCCACCATGAGGCGCGCGCTTGCCTGCCCCGAACCGCCCGGTGCGCCGGAAGATCAGCCTGGTTCCGCTCGCTCCCACCCGCCCGTGACACTCCCCTCCCCCTGATCCATGGGTTCGCTCTGGATGCTGCTCGCCTCCCTGGCATTCGCCGCCATGGGGGTATTCGCCAAGCTCGGCGCGGGCCATTTCTCCAGCCTGGAGCTGGTGTTCTACCGGTCGCTGTTCGGGGTGATCTCGCTCGGCGGGCTCGCCAGGCTGCGCGGCTGGACGCTGGGCAGCCCGCACTGGCGCCTGCACCTCACCCGCGGCGGCTTCGGCGTCGTATCGCTCGGCCTGTATTTCCATTGCATCGGCCGCATCCCTCTGGCCACGGCGGTCACGCTCAACTACACCTCGCCGCTGTTCCTGGCCCTCATCACCACGGTGTTCATGGCCGAACCACTGCACTGGCCGCTGGCCGCCGCAGCCGCCGTGTCCTTCCTCGGCGTACTGCTGCTGCTCGAGCCCACGCTGGACCGCGACCAGTGGATCGACGGCACGCTGGGTCTCGCCTCCGGACTGCTCGCCGCCATCGCCTACGCCAGCGTGAAGCGCCTTGGGGCCAGTGGCGAGCCGAGCTGGCGCGTGGTGTTCCATTTCACGCTTCTGTCCACCGTCGTCGCGGGTGTCGGCATGGCGCTCACCGAGGTCCACGCGGTCGACGCCGGCAACATCTGGATCATCCTCGGCATCGGCCTCACAGCGACCCTCGGGCAGTTCGCCATGACCCGCGCGTACCACACCGGGGATACGCTGGTGGTGGGCGCGCTGTCGTTCGCGACCGTGCTGTTCTCGGCGCTGCTCGGGCTCGGCCTCTGGGGGGAGACCCTGCGACCGGGGGCATGGGTGGGCATGGCACTCATCGTGGCTGGCGGTCTGCTCAGCCTGCGTGCAATGCCCTCTGCCGGCGCGTCCGCCCGCCGCGCGCCACCGGGCAACGCCGGCGAGGTATCCTCGAACACTCGGGCAACCCGCGACAGGGCAGGACCATGATCACCATCCAGCACGAAGGCTCCCTCATCACCGCAGGCGTGTTCGGCGAATTCACGGTCGCCGACTACCAGGAGTTCGAGCGGGAGGTCCTGGCCAGCCTGCGCCTGACCGGCAGGGTCGACCTGCTGGTCGACCTGCGCGACATGCTGCGCTACACCCTGGACGTGGCTTGGGAGGATGTGCGCTTCGTGCGCGCCCATGCCCACGATTTCCGGCGTGTCGCCGTCATCGCCCGCGATGAGCTCACCGTCTGGCTGGGCTGGATCACACGCCTGCTCACCAGTGCCGAGGTGCGGGTGTTCGACACCGAGCCCGGCGCGCGCGAGTGGCTGGCCGAGGGTGCGGCACCGGCGGCCCAGGCCGCGTCCGCCCTACCGCCGCGGGGTCCGCTCGTCTCCGTGGCCGAACTGGCCGCGCGACTCGACGATCCGGGGCTCGTCATCTTCGACTGCCGGCACGACCTGATGGTCAAGACGGTCGGTACGGACGCCTACGCCCAGGGGCATCTGCCCGGGGCGCACTTCGCCCACGTGGACCATGATCTGGCGGGCCCGCCGACCGGTCGCAACGGCCGCCGCCCCCTGCCCGACCGCGGTGCCTTCGTGGCCTGGCTCGGGCGCATGGGCGTGTCGCGCCAGACCGAAGTGGTGGCCTATGACGCCAGCGGCGGCACCTATGCGGCGCGCCTGTGGTGGATGCTGCGCCACTGGCTCGGGCACGAGCGCGTCGCGGTGCTGGACGGTGGCTGGGATGCCTGGGTCAAGACCGGTCATCCGGTCAGCACCGAAGTGCCCGTGCCGCAGCCCGTCCACTACGATGGCGGCCTGACCCCCGCGGTGACCGTGGACGCCGGGCACCTGCTCGCCCGCCTCGGCTCGCCGGGACTGGTGATCATCGATGCCCGGGCCGCCGACCGCTTCCGCGGCCAGAACGAAACCATCGATCCGGTCGCCGGCCACATCCCCGGGGCAGTGAACCGTTTCTTCCGCGACAACCTGGACGCGATGGGTTTCTTCAAGTCTGCCGCCGACCTGCGCACCGCCTTCACGCCCTTGATCGGAACTCACGACCCGGCCCAGGTGGTGCACTCGTGCGGTTCGGGCGTCTCGGCCTGCCACAACCTGCTGGCGATGGAGATCGCCGGCCTGGGCGGCACACGCCTGTATCCCGGCTCGTGGAGCGAGTGGTGCTCCGACCCGTCGAGGCCGGTGGAGACCTGAGACAGCCGGAGCCCCGGCGGACATGGCCTGGGCAGCCGACCTGCTGCTGGTGGTGCACACCCTGTTCGTGGTGTTCGTCACCGGCGGATTCGCCTTCATCTGGATCGGGCACTGGCGTGGCTGGGGATGGATCCGCAACCCGCGCTTCCGCGCGCTGCACCTGATCGCCATCACCGCTGTGGCGCTGGAGGCCCTCGCCGGACTGAGCTGCCCGCTCACGCTCTGGGAAGACGCGCTGCGCGGGCATCAGGGCTCTCGCTCCTTCGTGGCCCGCTGGCTTCATGCGGTGATCTTCCACGACTTCCCGGAGTGGGTCTTCACCGTCGCCTACGTGGCCTTCGCCGTTGCGACGGCGGTGACGATACGGCTGGTGCCCACCGGATCCGCACCGACGCCGTCGCGGCGGTGACGCCCACTGCGCAGATCGTCCGGCCGGCGCCCTGCGGTCACCCCCCCGCCTGACGACGCTGCCGGCTATCGCCCGGCCGCCATGCGGTTGACGGTGTCCCGGTCGAATCCCGCGGTCTGTTTGTAGCGGTTGGCGATCTCCTCGCGCTCCCATCGGGGGATGACTTCCTCGATGTCCCGGAAACCCTGGGGCGCGCGCTCCTCGGCGAGTTGCAGGACACGGTCCGGTCCGCCCTGACGGTTCGCCAGCACCACCGCGGCGGTGGCGGGTCGCCGCACTGCCTCGTAGGCCGCGAGGGCGGCATCGACATCGGCGTCGCGCTGCCACTGCCCTTCGAGCTCGAGGGCATCGAGGATGGCCTGGGAGGCCCCGTTGGATCCAACCGGCACCATCGGGTGGGCGGCGTCCCCCAGCAGGGTCACCCGGCCGTGGGTCCAGCGCGGCAGGGGATCCCGGTCCACCATCGGGAACTCGTACACCGCCTCGGCCTCCGCGATGAGTTTCGGCACGTTCAGCCAGCCGAAGTCCCATGCCTGGAATGGCGCCTCGAACACGGCCTTGTCGACCCGGCGGTTCCAGTCGGTGCGGGGTGGCACGGTGTCGAGCGGGACCTGCAACTCGGCGATCCAGTTCAGCACGGCCCGGCCCTCGCGCCGATGCCGTTCGGAAATCGGGTAACAGACGAACTTCTGGCGGTCGTGGCCCGCCCACACCATCGAGCGGCCGGTCAGGAAAGGCGGCGCCTCGGTGGTGGCGCGCCACAACATGCGGCCGGCAAAACGTGGCGGTCCCTCGTCCGGGTAGTACAGACGTCGCACTGCGGAGTGGATGCCGTCGGCCCCCACGAGCGCATCGCCCCGTGTCGCAATCAGGCCACCGGACGCGCGATCGCGGAACCACGCCTGCACCCCGTCATTCGTACATTCGAGGCGCTCGAACACGTGGCCGGTATGCACCGAGCCTCGCGGCAACGTTGCCAACGCGGCGTGATGCAGGATCACCTGCAACTCGCCCCGGTGCACGGAATACTGCGGCACGGCATATCCGGCATCGCGACCGCGCGGCTCCTGCCAGATGCGCTGACCGAACTTGTTCACGTACACCAGCTCGGCGGTCTCGATGGCGCTGGATGCCAGGGCCGGTGCGAGGCCGAGCTCATGCAGCACGCGCACCGCGCTCGGCTGGAGATTGATGCCGACGCCCAGGGGCCTGACTTCCGCCGCCGACTCGTACACCTCCACCCCCACGCCGGCGCGATGCAGGCACAGCGCTGCCGTGAGTCCGCCGATGCCACCGCCGACGACGATGACCCGACCGCGTTGCTGCCCCTTGTCCATTGCATTGGCCTCCCTGTGGGTGACGTGCGCCGCGCCCCGTGGCTGGCGGGCTCGGGCCCAGGTTCCGCGTCGGAGCGCGGCGACTGCTCGCCGGGACTGGCAGGCGTGCCGACTCACCTCTTCGCGGATGTCGATCCGCCAGGCAATCCTCGGATCGCAGCGGGCCGATGGATTGTAGGGCACGACATGGCCCTTACCGAGGCCGGCTCAGGGCGCCGGAAGCCAGCGCGTGAGCACACTCTCGAGACTGGCCCGCGATACCGGCTTCGGCAGGTAGTCATCCATTCCGGCCTCCAGACAGCGGGCGCGATCCTCGGGCATGGCATTCGCGGTGACGGCAACGACGGGGGTGCGCCGCGTCTCCACGGCACGCAGTTTCGCCGTCGCCTCGTAACCGTCCATGCCCGGCATCTGGCAATCCATGAGGATGAGGTCGAATCCGTGCTCGGTCTGCTGGCGAACGGCCTCAGCCCCATCGCACGCCATCCGGACCTCCAGACCGAAGCTGGCGAGCAGACCCGCGGCCACGCGGCGGTTGATTGCGTTGTCGTCGGCGACGAGGACGTGTCCATGGAACCGCCGTGCCGTACCCTCCGCAGCACCCTGCGTGATGGGAGCGGCGAGGTCACCGGAAGCGGCTGCCAGGGGCAGGCAAAGGGTGCACGTGAAGACACTGCCGCATTCTTCTCGCGGCTGGTATGCGAGATCCCCACCCATGAGCTGCGCCAGTTCACGCGAGATGGCGAGACCGAGCCCGGCGCCTCCGAACCGGCGCGATGCCGAATCCTCCGCCTGGGAAAAGCGTTCGAACAGGGTGGGGCGCGCCGCCTCCGGGACACCGGTCCCGGTATCGATCACCGTCAGGGACACGGCATCGGCACATGCGTCGCCGACATCCGCCGAGAGCACGACCCGCACTTCGCCCTGCGGCGTGAACTTGATCGCGTTGCCCACGAGGTTCAGCAGGATCTGCCGCACCCTTCCACCGTCCCCGACCCGCCACCCTCCCGGCCACGTCCGCGCATCCAGCACCAGCCCGATCCCCTTGTCGGCCGCCAGCGGCGTCAGCGCGCTCACCACGGCCCGGGTGACCTCGATCAGATCCATGGGAGCGTTCTGCAGTCGGACCCGACCTGCCTCCAGCCGCGAGAAGTCGAGAACGTCGGCGATGATGGCGAGCAGGGCCTCGGCGGACGTGCGGATATCGTCGAGGTGGGTGCGCTGCCTCGTGTCCAGCGGGGTGGTCAACAGCAGGTCACACAGCCCGAGAACGCCGTTCATCGGCGTGCGCAGTTCATGGCTCATGTTGGCCAGGAAGCGCGATTTCGCCTCCGAGGAGGCCTCGGCCCGCCGCAAGGCCGCTTCGAGCGCTTCGGTGCGTTCCTGTACCCTCTGCTCGAGGGCACGGTTGGCTTCCACGAGGGCCTGACGGGATTCGGCCAACGCATCACGGGATCGCGCAAGGGCCTGCTCGCGCTCGAATTCCCTTTCGAGCATGCGGTTGTAGGCCCGCATCACTTCCGACAATTCGTCGTCGCCGCGCACCGTCACCGGTTGCCGCTCCCCGGTATCGCCGACGCTTTGGATCGCACGCCTGAGACGGTCCAGCGGGCGCCCGACGATGAGCCTGAAGCCGATGGCTGCGCTCAGGGCGGCGCCCGCGAACGAGAGCGCAACCGCCAGAGCCGTGAGGTCCCTGAGGAGACGCTCGCTGCGTACGAGTTCCCCTTCGTTGAAAAGCACCAGGAGTTCGGCCTCGGGGGGTTCGCCAACCTCGAGGACGATGCGGTCGGCCCCCGGCTGACCGGTGCAACCCAGACCGGGTGGCAGCGCTGCAACGCGCTTGCGCGAATCCGCGAGCGTGACTTCGGCGCAGTCGACCGCGGGATCGGTTGCCAGCGGCGCCAGGAAAACCTGCACCAGACCGTGGTCCCCGCGCGGGTCGTGCCGGGTCGCGGCCGATGCCACCCGCGCGGCCGCGTTGCCGACGCGCGCGGCCAGCTCCAGTGACTTGGCCTCGTCTTCTGCTCGGCCGACGATCCAGGCGCCGACGCCGCAGAAGGTCAGGAACGCAGCCGACAGGATCAGAAGGAACTTGCCAAACAGCCCCTTGCCGGGCAGGCGGCGGAAGGGGTGCAGACGCACCGCTGTCAGTCGGCTTTCTGCACCTTGCCGGCCTTCATCAGCGCCTCGAGCCTGCCACGCTCCGCGACGGACGCATGGAACACCGAAAAGGATCGACCGCGACGGGCCATGTAGAAATCGACATTCACGGGGTTACCGCGTGCATCGCGGAAATCGGTGCAGAGCACGAAGTAAGACCCCATCCGAAGGATCATCGGATGGGCGGCGGCGGGATGCAGGCTCGCGACCTCGCCACTGTCGAGATCCAGATGCAGGTAGGCACCTTCCACGAGGTTGCGGTCGATGTGCTGCTGCATGCCGGCCTGCAGGGAGGCGCGATCGCCCGGACTGAGAGGACCGGCGACACCGGGTGCTCCGGACACGAGCAGCATGACAAGAGCCAGGCACTGGAAAAAGCGCAGAAATGATGGAAACATGAGAAAACCTCTACGTGGCGGTCATGCTCCCCGCGCAAGTAACGTGCCGCCAGTCGCCGGTCGTGCGGCGGGGGCGAGCGATGCCGCAACTCTTCGATCGATGTCGTCGAACCGTGAAAACCACCCTGTCCGTCAGACACCCACCCCAGAGGGGTTGCAGCGCCCGTTACGCGACGTTGGCTGGCATCCGCCTGACCCTGGCCCTCGCATTGGCCGGCTGCACGCCTGCGGGGCCGCCTGACGTGGCTCGACCCGCCTTGATGGTGACCGAAGGCGCTGACGGCAGTACGCAGGTGTTGCGCCCTGGCCAGCCGCTGGAAGTACGGCTGCCGGGAAACCCTTCGACTGGATTCCGCTGGGAGGCGGCCCTCGGCGAGCGGGCCGCACTGCGTCAGGAGGGCGAGCCTCGATTCGAGCGGGGGGACGCACCCGCGGGTGTGGTGGGCGCGGGTGGAACGGAGGTGTTCCGGTTCGTGGCAGTCGCCCCCGGCCGCCAGGAGCTGTCCTTCGTCTATCGCCGCGTCTGGGAAACGGATGTACCCCCGGCCCGAACGGTCTCCTTCCGGGTGAGCGTTGAGGGTCGCTGACGGCCCCTCCGCTACATCGGGCGTACGCCCCCCGGAAACCCGCACGATGGTGGCCGTCGAGGGTCGTGCTGGACGTCCGTCGGGACGACCGCGACCGTGGGCAGCGTCGTGGGTGCCCGCTTGCCCGTTTCAGTTCAACTGCACGCGCTCGCCGAATGGCACCCCGGCCCGCCCCTTGACCAGCCAGAGCACCGGATAGGGCGGTGCCAGCGCCGGAAATTCGCCCTGGGCATCCGTGAAATAGATGAGCAGGTCGGGAGCAAGACCGGCGGATTCGATCCACTCGAACGCCGGCGTGAAGCGCGTGCCGCCCCCGCCCTCCAGGGAAGCAGGCAGGCGCACCGGTTCCCAGGGATCGAAGCGCCACGGCCCCTCAGGAGTCAGGCGCTCGTCGCAGGCATGCACGGTGAGTTCGGCCTGCACCTGGGCCTTGAGGGCATCGAGCTCTCCGGTGAACTCGTTCAGTTCGTCGGCCGTGATGGAGCCGCTCGTGTCCACCACCGCCACGATGCGCAGCGAGCCGCGCGCCAGGCGCGGCAGCACCGCCGTGCCCTCGCGACGCGGTGGTCGCTGAAAGGTGTAGTCCTCGCGCGCCGCCGACACCACGAACCGGGCCAGCAGCGCCCGCCACGGCAGGGTCGGCTCCAGCAGCGTCTCCAGCACCCGCTGCCACGACTGTCCGAGGCGCCCGGCCTCGCGCGCCGACTGGGCCGCGGTAGCAAGCCGGGAACGCCAGGCCTGCTCCATGTCCGCCATCGTTGCCGGCAGGACAACGTCCACAGAGCTGGCACCTGCGGGTCGCTGGCGGCGTGCCTCGTGGCCGGCATCATCCCAGGCATCCTCGTGCGCCGCAGTGCCGTCCGCTCCGGGGCTGCCTGTTGCACCGGCCTCGCTACCAATGGTCGCCGGCGCCCCGAGGCGCATTGCCCCCAGATGGCCGGAGAGGCCACCATCGCCAGGCCGGTCGAACACGTGGCTGTCGATGTCGCGCGGCGCATCAGCGTCCGGCACCAGGGGATAGATCTCCTCCGCGGACAGTCCGTGAAAGGCTGGGTCGCAGCACACCCCCGCGGGCATTTCCAGACCGTCCTCGCGCAGCAGGTGGTTCACGGCGTGATCGCAGGCCACATCCCAGCGCGCCCTCAGCCGGTGACCGCGGCGCGCCACGTGCCCGAGAGCACAGTGCAGCGCCTCGTGGGCGACCCAGAACCTGAGGTCTGCAGGTGTGGCGGAGTCGACAAAACCGGGATTGAACAACAGGTGCACACCATCGGTCCCGATGGCCGGGCAGTGGCGCGGGTCGGCGGCCACCGGCCGCAGGTGCAACGTGAGCGTCCCGATGAACGGGTGGTCCAGGATGAGACGGGTGCGGGCGGCGGCGATCTTCGCGCCGAGCCGGTCCCGCGTCCCGGTCACGCTGCCCGGTCCGTTTCGCGCCCGCCAAGGACGAGCTCGTCCAGGCTGGCAGCCCAGTCGGAAAAACCCGGCACCCCGATGAGCGGCCGGGCGATGGAACGCTGCAGATCACTGACCAGCATCACCCCCATCTCGCGCTGGGGAAAGGCGCGGGCGTAACGCAGGATGGCCGCGAGGACCTCGTCACCGGGCGCCGCCTCAGCGGCCCGCGCCGCACGCCGCACCAGCGCCGCCGCCACGCCGTATTGCAGATCCACCGACTCGGGCACCGGTTGGTCCTCCCCCCGGGTAATGGCATCGATGTCGGGAAGGCGGGTCATGTGATCGATGAAGGCCTTGAGCTCGGCACCGACGGCCCGGCCGACGCAAGCCTCCAGGGCACCGGCCAGCAACCCCGCGTGATCGCCGTATTTCTCCAGGGCGCGGTGCGCGTACTCCCAGGTGCGCGGCGACGGAAAGGCGATCGGGTGGCGCGCCGGATCGAAGTCGAACAGCAGTTCGGGGCGGAATCTCAGGAAGGCGATGACACGGCTGTCGATGCCCCTGGCGTGCGCCCAGGCCACCCAGTCGTCGAGGTGAGGCTCGAGCTCGTAGTGGGTGAAGCGGTTCGCCAGCGGCGCCGGCATGGCGTAGGTGACCCCGCGGTCGCCCTGCCGGTTGCCGGCGGCGAAAATGGCCCAGCCTGCAGGCACCGCATAGTCGCCGAGGCGACGATCGAGGATCAGCTGGTAGGCGGCGGCGGTCACCGTGGGCGCCGCCGCGTTGATCTCGTCCAGGAACAGGATGCCACGCGGGCCGTGGCGCAAGGCGTCGGGCAGGGTCGAGGGCACGGACCACTCGACCCTCCCGCCGTCGCGGAACGGGATGCCGCGCAGGTCCGTGGGCTCGAGCTGTGACAGGCGCAGGTCGATCAGACCCACCTCCACCCGGCGGGCCACGCCGCGCACCAGATCGCTCTTGCCGACCCCCGGTGGCCCCCAGAGCATGACCGGCGTGTGCAGCCCGTCGTCGGCGGCGGCGAACTCTCTTTCCAGGATGGTGGCGAGGTGGGCAGGTCTCATGGATCGGCGCGGAGGGTTCGCCATGACGCGGGTTGCAGTCACGGCGGCGTGCGAGGCATGCCCGGGCATTCTAGGGGAAGGTCTGATCAAATCGCGCGGTCGCGACGGAGCGATCGGCACCTCCGCGGGGCGCGCCGCGCTGCGGCGATGACAGCGGGTCGTCCGCGCCAGACGCCTTTGGACGATAATCGCGGACACCATCTTCCAGGTCTCTCCATGCGATTCTGCAGCGACTGCGGTGCCCGCGTCTCCAGCAAGATTCCGCCGGGCGACAATCTTCCGCGCTGGGTGTGCGACGACTGCGGCACCATCCACTACCAGAACCCCAAGCTGGTGGTCGGATGCATCCCCGAATGGGAGGATCGCGTCCTGCTGTGCCGGCGCGCCATCGAGCCCCGCCACGGCTTCTGGACCGTGCCTGCCGGCTTCATGGAAAACGGCGAGACCACCGCCGACGGGGCTGCACGCGAGACCCTGGAGGAGGCCAACGCCAGGGTGGAGATCCTGTCGCTGTATGCGATCTACAACATTCCGCACATCAGCCAGGTGTACATGCTGTTCCGCGGCCGGCTGCTGGACCTCGACTTCCATCCCGGCGAGGAATCGCTCGAGACGCGGCTGTTCTCCGAGGCCGAGATCCCCTGGGACACCCTGGCCTTCGCCACGGTGCGCAATACGCTGAGGCACTACTACGCCGACCGCCTGCGTGGCGAGTACCGCTTCCACATGGGCACCATCGAACCCCGTCCCGGCCCGGCCATTTCGCCGGATCGGCCCCGGGAATGATCTCTGCACCGATGACCCGCAGGTCTGCAACGATCGGCCAGACCTTTCCTCCCGCCATTGGGTTGGCGCGGGATGCACGGCCTGCCTCGCAATGCACCCGACCATCGTCCCATGGCCTGATGAAACATCCGGGCCACGCCGCCGCCACCTGAGCCGGAGCATCCCGCCATGATCCATCGCAGCCCCCGTCCGGACGTCGTCATCCCGCAGGGCCCCTTGCATGCGGTGGTGATGGCGAGATTCGAGGAGTTCGGCGACCGTCCCGCCATCATCGAGGGCGCAACCGGCCGGCAACTCAGCTACCGCCAGCTCGGTGGCGACATCGAACACGTCGCAGCCAATCTGGCCGCCCGCGGTTTCGGCCGCGGCGACGTGCTGGCTCTCTGCCTGCCGAACGTGCCTGAATACGCCGCCGCCTTCCTCGGGGCGAGCCGCGCAGGCGGTACCGTCACGACCATGAACCCGCTCTACACGGAGCGCGAGATCGGGCACCAGCTCAAGGAGACGGGAGCACGCTTCCTGGTGACGGTCACACCCCTGGCGCAGCGCTGCCTCGAGGCGGCCCGCGCCTCCGGCGTGGAATGTGTGTTCTGCCTTGGCGAGGCGCCGGGTACCGTGGCCTTCGAGGTTCTGTTGCAGGAGGCCCCGCCCCTTGCCGCGGTGGCGATCGATCCGGCAGAGGATCTGGCCGCACTGCCCTACTCCAGCGGCACCAGCGGTGTGCCCAAGGGTGTGATGCTCACCCACCGCAACCTCGCCGCCCAGCTCGAACAGGCGGCCGGCCTGCTGGACGAGGCGCAACCGGACGTCTCCATCGCCGTGCTGCCGTTCTATCACATCTACGGGATGGTGCTGATCCTGCTCCACGGCCTGCGCGGCGGCGGTACCCTGGTGTCACTGCCGCGCTTCGACTTCGTGCAGTTCCTGGAGTGTGTGCAGAAGTACCGGGTCACCTATGCGCCGCTGGTGCCGCCCATCGTCCTGGCCCTGGCCAAACATCCGGCTGTGGATCAATACGACCTGTCGAGCCTGCGGCGCATCGGCTCGGGTGCCGCACCGCTGGGGGCGGAGGTCGAGCGCGGCTGTGCCGAGCGCCTGGGCTGCGCGGTGATGCAGGGCTATGGCATGACCGAATTCTCCGGCGCGTCGATCAGCAAGCATGGCGGTCCCGGACCGGGCAAGACCGGCTCGGTGGGCTGGTGCTGGCCCAACATGGAAGCGCGCATCGTCGACCCCGCGACCGGCGTCGACGTCCCGCCCGGCGAGCGTGGCGAGTTGTGGATGCGCGGCCCCAACGTCATGCGCGGCTACTTCCGCCGGCCCGACGCCACCGCCGAAATGCTCCTTCCTGACGGCTGGCTGCGCACCGGCGACATCGCCTGTGTGGACGCCGATGGCGAGTTCCACATCGTCGACCGGGTCAAGGAACTGATCAAGCACAACGGCTACCAGGTCGCGCCGGCCGAGCTCGAGGCAGTGCTGCTGCGCCACCCCGCCATCGTCGACGCCGCCGTGATCCCCAGCCCGGACGAGGAAACCGGAGAGGTGCCCAAGGCCTTTGTGGTGCTGCGCACGCCGCTGGAGCCTCAGGCGATTCTCGATTTCGTCGCGGAACAGGTGGCGCCCTACAAGAAGGTGCGCCGGCTCGCCATCGTCGACGCCATCCCCAAATCCCCGTCCGGGAAGATCCTGCGGCGCGTGCTCATCGACCAGGAGCGCGCCGCCCAGGGCGGCGCCTGAGCCCGGCGCGCGGCGACCACCGCCGTCAGCGCATCGGAGGCGGCGCTTCCACGGCCCGCGGCGCAACGCGGAACAGCGCCGGGTCGCGCGGATCGATGGTCACTTCGACCCAGTTCACGAACGGGCTGCCGAAGCTCTCCACCCGGGTGAAGTTCGCAAGCTCGCGTCCCTCCGCGGTGCGCCACGGGTGGTCGTGGCGAAACCAGTGGGTGTCGCCGTGCAGCAGAAGCACCGGCCTGCCGAAGGCCAGGGCGTGACGGCGCAGGCGCCCGAGGAAACCATCGTAGGGTCCGGGTGCGCCGGGGCTCGGTGCGCGCTCAAGTCCCGGGTTGCCGTGAATGGCGACCACCACCCCGAGGCTGCCCGCCATGCGCGCCGCGTCGAAGACGGCATCCAGCCAGGCCAGGGCCGCGGCCTCGCGTTGCGCAACCTCGGCCAGCCGATCGGCCCGCGGCCGGGACGCCGAGTCGTCCGGATCGAGCTCGCGCCAGGGGGCGAGACCATTCTGGCTGCCCACCACGTGCACCGTGGCAAAGGTCACCTCCGCCGCCTGCCAGAGGGCGTTTTCCACGTACGCCTCGAACCCGGGCGTCGCCGACTGCGGCCGCAGGTTCATGGGCCGCCCACCACTGGATCGCACCGGATCGGGATGGAAGATCTGGCGGTAGCGTGCCAGCCGCTCGGTAGGCAGGAAACGGCCGTTGCTCACCCGGTGGCAGTCGGTCCAGTCGTTGTCCCCGGGCGTGATCACGAAGGGCCTGGCGAGTTCCTGGAACAGGCGGAAGCGACGCCGCAGCACGGCATCGTCGCAGGACTCGCCACCGCCCTTCAGGTCTCCGATATGGATGACGAAGCCCACCGCGGGCGAGGCGTTGATCGCAGCGATCACCTCTCGCGCGCGGCGCTCCTCGCTCTCGCCATAGGGCATGTCACCGATCAGGGCGAAGGACAGGCTGCCCGCCTTTGGCAACGGCTCGGCGCGGGAGGCGCAGACCAGCGCGAGAGGGCATGCAAGCAAGAGCGCGCGGGCTGCGCGCAGCAAGGGACCAAGCCGATGGGAGGACGACTGACTCATGCTTCGCGGATGGTCTCACGGAACTCCGCTGTGTTGTTTCCCGGGGGCATGCCACTACCCTGCTTCAGGCGAACAATCCGCTCCCGCGTGCGGGCTGATTGAGCGCCTGCACCAGGGCGGCGAGGGACAACAGATCCTCACGGTTGTGGTCGAGGATGCGGGGCACGGCAGAGGCATCGCCCCGGGTGAGCCAGCGCTGCCAGGCGGCCGGCACCTCGGCACCGGGAAGATCGTCGACGCGGTCGAAGCCCAGGGCGTGGACCTCGGTGGTGCGCAGGCGGCAGTCGGGCCAGCCCTCGCGCAGCAACCGCCGTGTGGCATGCAGCAGATCACCGTGGGCCTTGCCCTCGAAGGGATGGGGACGGCGCGCCAGCGCGTAGCGCGCCTTCAGCACCGGGACGTCGAAGGATTTGCCGTTGAAGGTGACCAGACAGTCGGCAGCTGCCACCGCTGCGGCCAGGGCATCCAGCAATCCGGCCTCGCCGGCAAAACCGGTGGCGAGGTACTGCGCCACACACAGGTGGCCGGCGCTCACCCGGGCCAGGCCGAGCAGGAACACGAACGTGCCGGTGCCACCAGCGAGCCCGGAGGTCTCGGTATCGAGAAAGAGCAGGCGCTCCGCCGGCAGCACCAGGGTGTCACCCCGGCGCAGCGGCACGCTCAGGCGGCCACGCAGGGGCTCGTCCAGCCAGGTGCGGCCGTGCTGCAGCGGCAGCGCACGGCGCCATTCCACCAGCAGCACACCCTCAGCGACCGTGCGGGCGCCGGTGGCAAGCATCAGCTCGTCCTGCCCGCGGACGCGCGCCGCCGCCCGTGCCTGGGCAAGGCGGGCGAGGCGCAGCGCCAGGGGTTCCCCGGTGTCGGTACCTCGCAGTCCAGGCGGGGGCGATGATCCAGACGCAGCCGGGGCGGTGCCAGCGTCGCCGCCAGCCCCGACGGCCGGCAGCACGACGCATCCGGGCGTCTGATCGGCGACTCCGCTCTGCCGGCGCAGGGCAGCGATGCGCTCGCGCAGCATCCGGACCCTACTGGGTGAGGCCCGTCACCGGCATCGCGCCGTCGCATTGCAGCAACTGCAGCACCTCCAGGGCCGCCGCCTTGGGCGAGTGCCGTACCCGCTCCTGGGGCGGCAGCACCGGACCGATGCAGGCCGGGCAGCCATGGGCGCAGGGACAATCGTGCACCAGTTCGTGGGCGCGCCGCACCACCTCGGCCTGCACACCGAACAGGGGTGCACTGATGCCGATGCCCCCGGGGTAGGCGTCGTAGAGGTGGACCGCCGGCCGGAACGGCACATGGCTGGCGCGGAGGTCGACGGCCTGACCATCGAGGGTGCGTACGCCCGTCCGGCCCGAGGCGTCAACGGTGGCGGACCAGCCGGCCTGGCCGTCGCCCACCGACCGACCGATGTCACGCACTTCGGCCAGGCTCATCAGGGCCGCCATGTGATGCAGCGCGTGGGCGGCGCCGAGGAAGCCATCGAGCGCTTCGAAGCGGCTGGAAAAGGCACGCGCCAGGACCTCCGGCCGCAGTTCCCACCACACGGCCGTGGTGTGCATCTCCTGGTCGGGCAGGGTGACGTTGCCGTAGCCGATGTTCTCGTGCGTGTAGTAGCGGATTTTCTTGTACCCCGCCACGCGGCGCAGCACGTGCACCTCGCCGTGGCTGCAGTTGCCGGCGGCGTGCTCGTGGCGCTCGAATTCGTCGAGCACCTTGAGCTTCGTGTAGTCGATGGCGTCGGTGTAGTAGTCGACCGCCACCCGCCGGGCGTAGGCCTTGCGCCCGACCCAGTCGAGCCGCTCGATCTGCCACGGCGCCGCCTGGATGAGATGGATCGCACCCTCATACAGAGTGACGGCGGCGGCGGAGTAATCGACCTCGGCGATGATGCGCTTTGCCCCGTCGGTGGTGTCGACCACCACGAAGTTGCCCTCCGCGATGGCGCGCAGGCTGACCGCGTTGGCCGGGTAGCCATCGGCGATCCAGTGCCAGCGCGGGCCCTCGCGGTGCAGCACACCCTGCTCGCGGAGATAGTCCAGGGCCTCGGCGACAGCGATGCCGCCGAAACGCTCGCCCTCGTCGAAGGGCAGCTCGAAGGCGGCACAGCGGATGTGATCCATGAGGATCAGCAGCTGGTCCGGATCGATGCGCGCATGTTCCGGGCTGCCCTCGAGGAAGAACGCGGGGTTGCGCGCCAGATACTGGTCGAGCAGATCGCTGGTGCACACCAGCACGCCGAGGGCCGTACGGTTGCGCCGGCCGGCACGGCCGAGACGCTGCAGCGCCGCCGCCACCGAACCCGGATAGCCATTGAGCACGCAGACGTCCAGCGCACCGATGTCGACCCCGAGCTCCAGCGCGGACGTCGAGACCACGCAGTCGATCCCGCCGGCGCGCAACCGCCGCTCCTTGTCGCGGCGCTCCGTGGGAAGGTAGCCGCCGCGATAGGAGGCGACCCGTGGCGGACGCCTGGGATCGCTGTCGAAGGCGTCCTTGAGGTATTTGGTGATGACCTCCACCTCGAGCCTCGCGTTGGCGAACACGATGGTCTTGAGCCCCATCTTCACGGCCGCGCGGGCGATGCGCGTCGACTGCGAACGCGCCGAGGCGCGCAGCCCGAGGTCGGGGTTGATGACGGGTGGGTTCCATACCAGCAGGTGGCGGCGGCCGCAGGGCGCGCCCGACTCCGTGACCGCCGCCACCGGGCTGCCCAGCAGGCGCTCCGCGAGCTCCTGGGGATTGGCAATGGTGGCCGAACAGAGGATGAAGCGCGGCGACGCGCCGTAGAAAGCGGCGATACGGCGCAGCCGGCGCAGCACGTTGGCCATGTGCGCGCCGAAAACCCCGCGGTAGGTGTGCAGTTCGTCGATGACGACATAGCGCAGGTTCTCGAAGAACTGCGCCCATTTGGTGTGGTGCGGCAGGATGGCCTGGTGCAGCATGTCCGGGTTCGACACCACGATGTCGCCGTGGGCGCGGACGGCCCGGCGTGCATCCCCCGGCGTGTCGCCGTCGAAGGTCATGGCGCGCACGCCAAGGTTGCCGGCGGCGTTGAGCTCGAGGATCTCGGCCACCTGGTCCTGGGACAGGGCCTTGGTGGGAAACAGGTAGAGCGCCTTGGACTGACCGGACAGGGCCGCCTGCAGCACCGGCACGTTGTAGCAGAGGGTCTTGCCCGAGGCGGTGGGCGTGACCACCACCACGTCGCGCCCCGCGGCCACGTGGTCCCAGCACTCGCGCTGGTGGGAATAGGGCTGCAGGATGCCGCGCTCGCGCAGCGCTCCCACCAGACAGGGGTCCAGCCCGGGCGGGAACCCGGCATGGCGGGCCGCACGCGCGGGCACCACCAGCTCGGCCACGATGCGATCGGCGTGGCGCCGCTTCAGCGCGGCGGCCAGGCTGCCGGCATCGCGTCGCGACGGATGGAAATCGTGATCCCCGGCGAGATCGGAGAACAGCTCGTTGCCGGACGTGCCTGCATGTTCCATGACACCCTCCCCTGCGATCGATTGTGCAGGGGGGGGTGGCTCACCGCGTGAGCCACCCCCGGGCGACGCTCCGGTTTTCTGGAGTGTCGCCCTCAGGGCTGACGGGCGACCGCTCAGGGCACCATGCGCGTCGCGAACTCCTGGAAGGAGCGCGCGGCGATGTCCACCTGCACCGTTGGCACAGCCTCGCCGGTGCCAGGCCCGAACTCATCGGGCTGGGCCACGAAACCGGTGCGCAGGCCGACCTTGCCCGCCGCCTCGAGGTCGTTGCTGTGGGCGGCGACCATCATGCACTCGTGCGGCTCGATTCCCAGGGCCTCGGCCGCCGCGAGATAGACACGGGGCTTCGGCTTGTAGTCGCCCGCGATCTCGGCCCCGAGGATGGCATCCCAGGGAAACTCGTTGCGCCGCGCCAGATCGACCATGAGCGAGATGTTGCCGTTGGAGCAGGGTCCGAGCATGAACTTGCGACGCAGGCGGTGCAGGCCGGCGGTGACGCCCGGCCAGGCGTCCAGTCGGTGCCAGACCAGATTGAGGTTGCGCAGGGTCGGTTCGTCGAGGGACTGGAGTCCGAAACGCGGGCGGATGCGGTCGAGCATGCCGCGGTGCACCACGTCCAGACGCGAGAACGGCTTGCGGCCGGCACGGATCTCTTCCATCCCCGGCTGGTATTCGGCCCGCCAGGCATCCGCGAACGCGACCCAGTCGAGCTTGTAGCCCATCGGCTCGAGAATCATGCGCGACTCGCGCGCCACGCAGGTGCGCCAGTCCACCAGGGTGCCGAACACGTCGAACACCATTGCCTTCACACCGTCCATGGATTTCCCCGTTTCGTGTTGCGACCACGCCGGGCGCGCGCCCGCCAGTCCGAGTCCGCCGAGTACTCCCGCGGTACCGAGCCAGCCGGCACGACGCAGGAAGTCGCGGCGAGATAAGGAATTCATCGTCATTCTCCCTTGTAGGTTCTGATGTCGGGACTGCGGTCAGCGATGCGACGCCGAGCCCACAGCCGCGCACACCGCGGCCGTCACATCCGCCGTCGTGGCCGTACCACCCAGATCCCGGGTGTGCAGCGCGGGTCTGGCCATCACCTGCTCGATGGCGGCCATCACCCGTCGCGCCGCGGCCTGTTCCCCGAAGTGTTCGAGCATCATGACCACGGACCAGAAGGTGCCGATCGGATTTGCGAGTCCCCTTCCCATGATATCGAAAGCCGAGCCGTGGATCGGCTCGAACATCGAGGGGAAGCGCCGCTCGGGGTCGATGTTGCCGGTCGGTGCGATGCCCAGGCTGCCCGCCAGGGCAGCCGCGAGATCGCTCAGGATGTCGGCGTGGAGGTTGGTGGCGACGATGGTGTCCAGCGAGGCGGGGCGATTGACCATGCGCGCCGTGGCGGCATCGACCAGTTCCTTGTCCCAGCGCACGTCCGGGAATTCGCGTGCCACCGACATCGCGACCTCGTCCCACATCACCATGGCGTGACGCTGGGCGTTGGACTTGGTGACCACGGTGAGCTGCCGGCGCGGCCGCGACTGCGCCAGCCGGAAGGCGTAGCGGATGATGCGCTCGACCCCGGCCCGGGTCATGAGGGTGACGTCGGTGGCGGCCTCGATCGGGAGCCCCTGGTGGACACGCCCGCCTGCGCCGGAATACTCGCCCTCGGAGTTCTCGCGCACGATGACCCAGTCGAGATCCCCTGGAGCACAACGCTTGAGCGGCCCGTCGATGCCGGGCAGCAGGCGTGTGGGCCGCACGTTCGCGTACTGGTCGAGGCCCTGACAGATCCGCAGGCGCAGGCCCCAGAGGGTGACGTGGTCGGGGATGTCCGGGCCGCCCGCCGAGCCGAACAGAATGGCGTCCTTGCCACGGAGCCGATCCAGACCGTCCTCGGGCATCATCCGCCCATGTCTGCGATAGTAGTCACCGCCCCAGTCGAAGTCCTCGAACTCGAAGGCGAGCGAGGCGTCGGCGTCGGCCAGCGCCTCCAGCAGCTGGCGGCCGGCAGGTACCACTTCCTTGCCGATGCCGTCCCCGGGAATGGTGGCGATGCGATACATGGTCATGCACGGGCTCCGGAACCAGATGGGAATGCACGACTGTAAGATGCCCGAACCGAGCGGACGCGCACATGCAGTGAATCCAGGTTTAACTCTCAGTCAACAATCCGACAAGCCATGGAATCCGCGATCCCGCCAGCCGACCTGGGATTTTTCTGCACGCTGGCCGCTTGCGGCAGCCTGAGCGCTGCCGCGCGGGAACTCGGCGTCACCACGCCAGCCGTGAGCAAGCGGCTTGCACAGATGGAAGCCCGGCTCGGCGTCACGCTGGTGACGCGCTCGACGCGCCGGATGAGTCTCACGCCGGAAGGCGAACTCTATCTGGACTGTGCGCGGCGGGTTCTCGGCGAACTGGATGCGCTCTCGCACGAACTCGGGCAGGCTCGCGAGGTTCCGCGTGGGCCGCTTCGCGTGAACGCGACGCTGGGTTTCGGGCGACGCCACGTCGCACCCATCATCTCCCGGTTCGTCAGGCGTTATCCCGAAGTCCAGGTCCAGCTGCAACTATCCGTGGACCCACCCCCGCTGACGGATGACGCGTTCGATGTGTGCGTACGCTTCGGATCCCCGCCCGATGGCCGGGTCGTCTCGCGGCTGCTCGCCCCGAACCGGCGTCTGCTGTGCGCCGCGCCTTCCTACCTCGCGCGGCGCGGCCCGCCCCGCACGCCCGCAGACCTGGCGCGCCACGACTGCATCTGCATCCGTCAGGGGGACGAGGCCTATGGAACGTGGACGCTCCATTCGGGCCATCCGCGGCGCCACCCCGAGACGGTCAAGGTGCAGGGCACACTCACGACCAACGACGGCGAGGTCGCCGTCGCCTGGGCGCTGGAGGGCCAGGGCATCGTCATGCGCGCGGAGTGGGACATCGCCCACCATCTTCGCGCAGGACGGCTTGTGCAGGTGCTCCCGGCGCATCACACACCGGAAGCCGACATCCACGTCGTGTATCCGCACCGGCGGCAACTGGCGAATCGGGTGCGCGTCTTCGTGGATTTTCTTGCAGCAGCGATGGAGAAGACGCTGACTGACGCATAGTCCCGGAACTGCGCCACGTCAGCGCCCGACCTGCGCATTGCCGCCCTCCATGCGGGCATTGAAGCGATCAGTCCGCCGGATCCGCCGGGCGCCTTGGCCGGACCCGCGCTGGCTCCGCAGGCTCTTGAGCCGACTGGCATTCCGAATCGGCCTCGCCCACAGCCGGCGGCTGTGCTGTGAACCCTCTGGCGCACACCATGTCACGCTCTATTTGCAACCACGTTGCGCGTTTAGTAAAGTCCTTGTCACGGTCACGGAAGGCAAGGCCGCCATGCGACGGGGGGGACATTGTGGAGGCGGCATCGGATCTCGCGACGAGCGGCGCATGGCTGATGTTCCTGCTCGGACTGCGCCACGGCTTCGACCCCGATCACATCGCCATTGTCGATGCGCTGGCGGTGAGGGCCCACCACGACAGGCCGGCGCTGGCTCCCTGGGTCGGATCGCTTTTCGCCCTCGGGCACGGGGGCGTTGTCTGTGCGGTCGCGGTTGCCGTGTGTCTCCTCAGCCGCTCGGTGTCGCTCCCCGCGCCACTCGCTCGGATCGTGGACTGGATCCCCGTCATCATGCTTGTGGCGGTGGGAACAGCAAGTGCCGTCTCGCTGTGGGTGACGCGGGGAGCCTCGCCCTCCTTGTGGGGCCGCCTGGCACGGGCTGGCGCCGGCCGCCCGGTCCATCCCGCCTCCGTGATCGCGGTGGGAGCTCTGTTCGCCCTCGTCTTCGACACGACCTCCCAGGCGGCCGCCTGGGGCTACGCGGCCTCCCGAAGCGATGGCGTGCAAGCGGCCATCGTCATCGGCGCCTTGTTCACCCTTGGCATGATGATCACTGACACCCTGGACAGCCGTCTGCTGAGCGGTTTGATGCGGCGGGCGAGCCGCCGGGACGCACGCGCATTTCGCATCTATCTGAGCTTGCTCGTGGTTGCCCTGTCATACGGCATCGCAGCCATCGGAGTCGCTGAAAGACTCGGTGTCGTTACCCCCCGGTCGGACACTGGCTTCACCGCGATGGGCGTCGCGTGCGTGGTGTTGGTTGCTGCGGGCTATGCATGGCTGGCGGCACGCCGGTAAAAGGATGCCACGCCTCGCCAGGGAGACAGGCAGGGCTCGCGCTTCCCGCAATCGGGAAAGCAACGGCGCTGACTGCCACCCTGAACCAAAACGCGCGTCAGACCGCGCCGGTCATCGCCACTGAGGCCGCCTTCGGACTCACCGCACAGGACAGGAAGTCCCTGCGCAACGACTCCCGGTCGAGGTTCCTGCCGATGAACACCAGCCGGTTCGTCCGCGGCCGGTCGCCCCATGGGCCACCGCGCTGCCCGTCGAACAGCATGTGCACGCCCTGGAACACGTACCGCTCATCCTCTCCGGCGACATTCAACAGCCCCTTCATGCGGAAGATGTCGGCCCCCTGCGTTTGAAGCAGTCGGCTGAGCCAGGCGTTGACCCGTTCTCCGTCCACAGCGCCGTCGAACTCGACGCCGACAGAGGTGACCGTGTCGTCATGCTCGTGCGCGGCGGCAAAACGCACTTCGGCGACGGCTGTCAGGGCAGTCCCAGCCGCATCGGTCACCTGCAGCGCGAACTCCTCCGGAAGGTGCTCGGTGAACACTGCGACGCGCCCCGGTCGCCCGGTCGCGATTGGAAACAGCTTGGTTCCGCCGGACTCGAGCCGCATGGTGCGCGCGAGGCCGTCCGCTTGCACCGTCATTCCCGGGACGAGCTCTCCGGCGGGGCTGGAGAAGGCCCGGAACACACGCTCCGCGAGCTCGCCGAGGGAGTCGCTCTCGCCCGACGGCCAGGGGATCGCAAGGCACGCCATCGTTGGATCGGGACCCTCTTTGAGCCGAAGCTGAGCGCCGGCCGCATCGATCTCGAAGGCTCCTGCCCACTCGAACGGATATTCGGGCTCGAGGAACGTCGGCTTGAGGGCCAGGGCTCGCTCGAGGTCGAACCCCCCCAGGTCGAGGACGTCAGCCATCGGAGCTCTCGACATGACGACCCGGCGGACACGCGCCAGGCCATTCATGGCGTGAATGCGGGACTCGACGACATCAGCTTCCGCAGCGGTGACGAGGTCGGTCTTGTTGAGCAGGATGACATCCGCGAACGCGATCTGCGCCTTGACTTCGTCGCTGGTGTCCAGATGGTGCAGCACGTGCTTGGCGTCCACCACCGTGACGATGCCATCCAGGCTCAGATCGTCCCTGATATCGTCATCGACGAAGAAGGTCTGCGCCACCGGACCGGGATCGGCCATCCCCGTTGTCTCGATGAGTATCCGGTCGAATTTGTCTCGGCGCTTCATCAGATTGCCGAGAATCCTGATCAGATCCCCGCGAACGGTGCAGCAGATGCATCCGTTGTTCATCTCGAAGATTTCCTCGTCGGCGCGGATCACCAGGTCCTGGTCGACACCGATTTCGCCGAACTCGTTCTCGATGACCGCGATCCTCTGCCCGTGGTTCTCGGTCAGTATCCGGTTCAGGAGCGTCGTCTTGCCGGCACCGAGGAAGCCGGTCAGTACGGTCACCGGGATCTTTCTTTTCATGTTTCCCTCCGACATGTGGCGCGCGCACGCGCTTTACGCCTCTAGTATGTACGCGCAACTGGGTGGCGTCTAGAATCAGGGATCGTGAACTCGAGGAAGCCTTCGTCATGCCCGGTTCGTCTTCGCCCGTCGCGCCCCTGGCCTCGTGGCAACTGGATGCCTTCATCGTCGGCGCGGTATGGAATCACCAGGGCCGCCATGTGGCTTACGCCACTTCCGCGGGCGACATTCTCCTTTCGGATACACAGCGCCCTCCCGCTGTAAGGCGCCTGCGGGTCGAATGCGATCAGTTGTTGGCCGTGACAGCACTCGGCCCCGAGGACTTTCTCGTGAGCACCGACTCGGGGCGGCTGCTTCGCGTCTCGCCCACAGGCAAGTTCGCAGTCTTCTCTCATCATCCTGGCGCCTGGGTCGACGCGTTCGTGTCCAGCAGGCAGGGCTACGTCGCCGTCGGTGTCGGGCGCCGCATCGTGCTTCTGGCCGGCGACGGGACGCACATCGGCACCACCGCCGAACACGAGAGCACCATCGCGCAGTTGGCGCTGTCCCGGGACGAGTCACGCGTTTTCGCCGCACATTACGGCGGTGTCACGGTCTGGAAGAAGGACGACCTGCGCGCGGCCAGCCGGCGCCTCCGCTATGCGGGGTCCCACCTTGCAGTGTGCGTCTCCCAGGACAACAGGTTCGCGGCGACCTGCACACAGGAGAAGGAGATCCATGCCTGGCGCCTGAAGGAGGACCGCGACATGCGGATGAGCGGCTACTACGCAAAGCCGATGGCAATGTCCTGGAGCGCCGACGGACAGTGGCTACTCACCAGCGGAGGCGATGCCGCCACCGCATGGTCCTTCTCCGGCAAGGGACCCGAGGGCAAGGGGCCCCGGTTGCTCGGCCCGATGAGCGAGTCCCTGGTGACCCGAGTATCGTGCCACCCGTCGGAGGCCATCGTGGCCATCGGTTACGACGAGGGCACCGTGGTGCTCGCGGGCCTCGGTGCTCAGCCTCTGGAGGTTCCCGTGGTGAACGGCGGCGGGGCGGCAATATCGGCCCAGGCGTGGTCGCCGGATGGACGCCTCCTCGCCGCCGCCACGGAGGATGGGCGGGCCAGCCTCGTCTACGTGGGGGTCGACTGACGCGCCGGGTGTCCCCCGGTCCGGCACGCCAGACCAGGGGACATGCACATCACGCCACTGCGATGGGGTTGCCCGGGGAACCGGTACCGCCCTTGATCGGCAACGGGCTGAAGATGAACGCGAACTTGTACACCTTGTCCGCCGCCAGATGATCCAGCCGGATGTTCTCGAGGATGTGAATGCCGTTGCGCGTCAGGAAGATCTGATGCACCGGGAAGGCCAGATTGGGATCCGGGTTCGGCACCACCTCGATGGCCCAAACGTCCGCCGCGCCGACCGAGATTCCCTTGGACACAAGCCAGTTGGCAGCCTCGACGCCGATTCCGGGCTCCCCGGAATTGAAGCGCGCGTTGTCCTTCATCCAGAGGTTCTCGCCCCAGCCGGTTCGCCAGCAGGCCATGGCGCCCTCGGTGATGTCCGCCTCTGTCATGCCCTGCCGCTTCAGGCAGGCCTTCAGGTCAGCCACGGTGATTTCCTCGCCCTTGTCCAGCATGCGCCCCTTGAGGCCTGCCACATCGAACAGGATGCCCCGACAGAAGAAGGGCTTGACGTTCTCCACACCCAGCTTGACCAGACCGTACGCTCCCGACGTCGCCCCAGGGCCCGATCCCGCATTGTGCAGGTCCGCGCCGGTGATCCCGTTGTAGTAGATCTCCTTGGTCTTGTCGCTGATGCCGCCCTCGATGCGGCAACCGATGTGGCCCAGGCCGTCGAACTGTGTACCCACCTGTCCGATTTCTGTGGTCAGGATCTCGTCGTGCCAGATCGTCTGGTTCTTGCCGTAGGCACCGCCGGTCGGGTTGCCAGGGATGCGCAGCACCCAGGCACGCTGTCCGAAGAGCGGCATGCCGAACTCGTACACCCTTCCGAGGCTGTAGACCTTTCCGGTCTTGATCTGGGAGACCGCGTCCATGGTGGTCTTCGGCCCCATCCAGTTCGTTGCCCCGACCTCGTCGTCCTTGCCCCAGCGTGACGGCCACCAGGGCTTCGCCATCGGCGTTCCCTCAATGGTGCCCTCAGCCGCCTCGGCCGGCTTCACCAGATCGAGTTCGTGCATTGCGACCGTCACGGCACCGACGGCGGCTGTGGCCACGGCCGCTCCGCGGATGAACTCCCTGCGGCTGACGCCTTCGGCGCCCTCTGCCTGACCCTTCGGCTGTCCCTCCGGAACATCTGCGTTGTGTGTATCCATGCTTCTCCTGCCCCCTGAATGTCGGGTGATGAATGCGCACGACCGTATTCGCCCGGCGCGCGCCCGTTGGCTTTCTTTGCAACCTGTTTGCACCAGGGCGTACACTACCCGTGGTCGCTGAAGCAATACCATTGCATCTTGCGACGGTGTCGAGGGTGGTTTGGGACCGGCGCAAGCCGGCCTGCATGGGCCTCCGGAGGAAAACGATGACGACAGAGTGCGATGGCACGGCGGACGAACCGCGCTCGCCAGAGGAACTCCTCGCTCAGGCCGAAGCCCTGTGCAGTTCGCGCGGTCAGCGCTTCACGCCCCTGCGGCGGCAGATTTTCAGCGTCATCGCACGATCCAGCGGACCGATGACGGCCTACCGGATCCTCGATGAAGTCCAGGACACCGGCCGGGAGTCGGGCCCTCCGACCATATACCGAGCGCTCGACTTCCTGCAGACGCAGCACCTGATACACCGCGTGGAGTCGCTCAACGCGTTCGTGGCGTGCCAGCACCCGGAGCGGCACCACACGTGCCAGTTGCTGATCTGCACCGGCTGCGGCACGACATCGGAACTGGAGGCGGGGGGGATGATGTCGACGATCGCGAGGACGGCTGCCCGCGTAGGGTTCACCATCAGCGAGACAGTGCTGGAATTCAAGGGATTGTGTGTGCGCTGTCGCCTCGCTCTGGCCAGTCTCGCAGGGGGCAACAAAGCTGCCACTCGCGGCTGATCGCCCCGCCGCGGGTTCGGGATCAGACCGCGAACTCAGGCGGGCAGGGATGGATCCAGACGCGCCCGCTGCCTTCTGAACTCCCTCTGCGCCGCAGACGCTGCGAACACGGGAAGATCTCGCGCCAGACTGGAGCGGACGACATCGGCGGGCAACTCGCTCGTGATGAAGTGCAGCTTCGAGCACCGATCCATCGAACCCCAACTCTGCAGCCGCGATGGCGGTTCCATGACGTGCTGGACACCCTGCAGGACGACCGGTCTCGTCTCACCTTCGATGCAGAGCACAGCGCGCAGACGATAGATCACGTCGCCATGCAACTGAAGCCCCGCATTCATCCAGCCGTGGAAGGCCTCCCACGATGTATCTCCCGCGAGTCTCGCCTGGAACCGGAACAGGTTGCACCCGACTGCCGAAACATCCCCCTCACCCGAGCACAGCCAGGCGTCCAGGCTCCCTGTGCGGGAGAACTCTTCGTGCGCCCCTGCGCCCGTGAGCGTCGGCAGGGTGGCCTCATGGCCCCAAAGAATCCGCGCCGACGGATTGAGGCCCGAAAGCAAGTCCATCAATCCGGGTCTCAGGGACGAGGTTTCGCCCGGCACCAGCACGATCCGATCGGCAACAGCAAGCTGCTTCGCGCCCAGGCCGGTCAGCGCCACTGCAGACGGTTCATCCGTCGCGCGCAATACCTGGATCACAGTGCCGAGGCGGAAGTAGTGCGTGACCAGAGCATTGTTCAGCAGCGTCTGCAGCACCGGCGCAGGATCAACCGCTTCGGCTGTTTCGATGATGAGCAGATCGAGGGGCGCGTTCGCCGCCGACCGGCGGGCATGAAGCCGGCGCATCGCATCCACCAAACCCGAGCGGGCAACACAGCACAGGCACCCTACTGCGTGCGGGACGAACGCCCCTTCCACCTTCTCGCCGTCCACTGCCGACCCTGGAACGCCTGTCACCTCATTCGTGATGACCCCCACCGACAGGTCAGGCGAAGTCTCGAGCAGGCTGGCGATCCAATCGGACTTCCCGCTGTCACGGCGTCCCTGAATCACCAGCACCGGGGTGCGTGATTCAGGAAGCTCCTGGTCAAAAGGCAACATGGCTTTCATTCCTCCTGCCGCAGCCTGCCACCGGAGAGGGACGAAACACTATTGCGTCAGCAGGTCGCCAGTTGTGCCATCGGTGGGTCCGCGAAACGTGCCTGTTGGCGAGAAGATCGTCGTGAGCGCTCACGCGGGCGAAGTGGGATGCCCCGCCGCTGCCGCAGCCACGCGGCGACTGCTTCGACCATCAGGTCCGCCGCAGGGCGTGGGCCGTCCAGAGGGACAATGCGAACAGCACCAGCGCGCCGCCCTGATGAGCCGCACCGAGGGCCACCGGCACCTGCAACACGAGGGTGGTTATGCCCAGGGTCAGCTGCACGCCGAGCATCGCCAGCATGAGGTCGAGCGGCAGGCGCGCGGCCGGCGGGATGTCGGTGCGGCGTGCCTTCCACCAGAACAGCGGGATGGCGACGAACAGCGCCCAGGCGATGGCCCGGTGGTTGAACTGCACGGTGGTGAGGTTGTGGAAGACATTGTCCCACCACGGGTCCTGCACCCAGAGGCCGGGAGGCACCACGTGGCCGTCCATGAGCGGGAAGGTGTTGTAGGCATAACCGGCGCGGGTTCCTGCAACCAGCGCCCCTGACAGCACCATGACGAACACTGCCGCACTCAGCCCGGCCGCGAGGCGTGCGAGACGGCGCTGACGCGGCGACGCCGCCACGCCGAGCGGTGCCAGCAAACCCAGAGCAGTCCACCACATGGCGCCAAAGATCAGGAAGGCGGTGCCCAGATGCACCGCCAGACGCACGTGGCTCACCCGGGGCGTGTCCACGAGACCGCTGCTGACCATCCACCAGCCGATCGCCCCCTGCAGGCCACCGAGGCAGAAAATGCCGACCAGACGGGGAGCGAGCGCACGTTCGATGCGACCGCGCAACGCAAACCACGCCAGCGGCAGGAGGAAAGCCAGCCCGATGGCCCGGCCGAGCAGACGGTGGATGTATTCCCACCAGAAGATGCCCTTGAACTCATCGAGCGTCATGCCGCGGTTGACCTTCAGGTACTCGGGGGTTTCGCGGTACTTCGCGAACATCACGTCCCAGTCCGCCGGGTTCAACGGCGGCAGGGTGCCGGCGATGGGTTGCCACTCGACGATGGACAGCCCCGACCGGGTGAGCCGGGTGACACCGCCGACGACCACCATGATGAAGACGAGGGCGCAGCAGACGAACAGCCACAGCGCGATCTGGCGCCGGGCGACCGCGGAGGCGGCGACGCGCCCAGGCGCGCGCGCGATGTAGGGCAGCGAGGTTTCCATGCCCGGATTCTACCAACCCGCCCTGTCCGTCCCACCCTCGACAAAAACCGGCGTCCAGTACCACAGCCACGTGCGGCCTGGCTCCTGACCGCCGCCGCGTTCGCTGCTAACCTTGCGAGTTCCGATACTCTAGGAAGCCGACGCCATGGCCGAACGACCCGAAGAGATGGACGCCCAGATGAACGCGTCCGACCTGTACCGCGAGGAGATGATCACCGACCGCCGGGTCGGCACCATCCGTGTGCTCCAGCCCATCACGGTGGAGGGCCTGCCCGATCCGGCACGCCGCGCGCAGTACATCGGCGAGGCCCAGATCATGACCAACATGGGCGCCCTGCCCCTGAGCTTCGAACTTCCGGACGATTCGCTCGCCGCCGCCGTGGCCGGCTACGCGGACGCCGCCGCCGCGGCGATGGAGCGCGCCATGCAAGAAATCCAGGAGATGCGCCGGCAGGCGGCCTCCTCCATCGTCATCCCGCAGGGCGGTGGCGGCATGGGTGGCGGGGGCTTCGGTGGTGGCGGAGGCTTCGGCGGACCAGGACGCGGTGGCGGTAAGCTCCAGATGCCCTGACCACGCGGCCCGCCGCTGCGGCGGGCCGTGCCTCAGAGTTCGAGCAGCCAGGTGAGGACGGCCTTGGCGATGAAGCCGATCATGCCGAAGGCGAGGACGAAAAACAGCACGAACGTGCCGAGTCGGCCGGCCTTGGACTCGCGCGCCAGGTTCCAGATGATGAACAGCATGAAGCCGATGAACGCCGTCAGGCCGACGCTCATGCCCAGCTCCGCGACGCGTTCCTCGGTCAGCCCGAACATGGGTTCCGCCCGGACGCCTCACCCGGCCGCAGCATGATCCCCGGACGCGCGGCCCGGCAGGCCGGGTCCTGCATTCCGGGTCGACCTGCCCTGGCCACGCGCTGACACGGCGTCGGACGGTCAGCGGCGGCGCGGGAGCGATTCGACATCGAGAACCTCCCGGTAGGCGTGCCAGGTCGCGTGTCCGATGACCGGGATGGCGACCACGAAACCGAGCAGCGCGCTCGCCAGACACAGCGCGGTGGCGAGCATGATCAGCGTCGCCCAGAAACCCATGGCCACCGGGCTGTCGCCCACCGCCCGCACGCTCGCCAGCAATGCCGTGCGCAGGCCGACGTCGCGGTCCAGGAGTAACGGGACCGACACCGCCGTCAGGGCGAACACCAGCGCGGCGCCCAGCCCGCCCAGCAGCAGCCAGAGCATGAACAGCCACTGCCCCTGCGACACCAGCACATAACGCAGGAAAGCCGCCGGACTGTCGACGGCATCGCGCACGAATACCGCGAACAACAGCCCCGTCAGCAACACCCAGGCGGTGGCGGCCGCGAGCAGCAGCAGGCCCAGGCCCACCAGCGGTCGCGTGCCGCGGCGCCAGGCGGCCAGGGCGTGTCCCAGAGACGGCCGCCCGCCCTCCTGGAGTACCCGACTCAGCTCGTACAGCCCGGTGGCCAGGACCGGTCCCACCAGCACAAACCCGGACACCGCGCCGGGCAACAGCGGCAGATACACCAGCGTGGCGGCGACGATGGCGAGCCCGCCCGCCGCCACGATCAGGCCATGGAGAGCGCTCGGCCAGCCGATGACACGCAGGTCCCGCCAGCCGCAGGCAAGCCAGTGCAGGGGACGATCGACCCCGACCGAACGCACACGGGGCGTGACCTCATCCTCATGGGCCTGCGTCGTCATGCTGTCGCTCCCGGACCGATCTCGTGCAGACGGCCCTCAAGATCGATGAGCGCGGTGCGGACCACGTGCCCGGGCCACAGCTGTTCGGCGGCGGCGCGGTACTCACGCATCTGTGCCATGTAGGGCGCGTCGTCGGCAAGTCCGGCCAACGCGGTCACGCCGGTCTTGTAATCGAGCACCCAGAGCCCGTCGTCGCGCAGCACGACGCGATCCATGCGCCGAATTTCTCCGCTGGATCCGACGTAGGCGACCTCGTTGCGCGCCCAACGATACCGACCGGGATCGAAGAAGCCCTGCAGGGCCGGTGTCGCCAGCACCGAGCGGGCCTGGGCGAAGTCGGCCGCAAAAACCGGCGCAGGCACGTCAAGCTGGTCCTGCAGCCAGCCCTCGTCCCCGACCGGGTCGGGCGCCGACAGTTGCTCGAGCAACCAGTGGATGCGCTCACCGCGCTCGGTGGCGGGGGTTGCGTCCTCGTTGCCGCGCGTGCCCACCGGCGCGATCGGCCCGAGGCCCGCGGCCGGAGACGCGACATCGTCCGAGGATGGACCGACCGGGCCGCCGACCGGGCCGGGCCCGGCGTCCAGGTCCTGACCGTGGAACGACCGCCCGCCCAGCGCCGTCTCGACGCGCCGGTACCAGGTATCCGGCGGATCCCCCCTGCCGGGCACCGTACCGCTGACGACGAGACCCTGGCGTGCACGGGTCAGCGCCACGTAAAGCGCGTTGAGCTCTTCCCGGCGCGCAGCATCGCGCTCCCGCGCGAGCAGGTCCGCCTGGGACGGCACGTCCTCCTCGGCCTTGGTGCGGGCGCAGACCCGCACGGGACGGTCTTCGCCGGAGGGCCACTCGACCAGCACCTCATAGCTGTCCGCGCGATCCAGCCGGTGCGTGTCCACCAGAAAGACGATCGGCGCCTCGAGGCCTTTGGCACCGTGGATGGTGAGCAGGCGCACGGCGTCGTCGCCGGTCTCGACCACGCCCTCGTCCGGGGCCTCCTCGTCCGCGCCATCGCGCATCTGCTCCAGCGCGTGCACGAACCCCGGCAGGCTCGGATAGCGGCCGGCATCGATGGACAGCGCCAGCTCCATGAAGGCGAGCAGGTTGGCGCAGGCGGTCTCGGCCAGCGCTGCCGGCACGGCGGCACGATAACGCCGCAGGAGATCGCCCTCGAAGTAGATGCGGTCCAGCAGGTCGTGCACCGGGAGGCGGTCGGCCAGCGGCAGCCAGCGCGACAGCAGCCGATGTGCACGTTCGAGGCGCTCGCCAGATTCGCCGGCGGTCGCCCGGGCCTGAAGCCTGTGCCACCAGGCGGCACCCGGCTGCCCGGCCAGGGCGATCAGGTCCTCGTCGGTGCAGGAGAACAGCGGCGAGCGCAACGCCCGCGCCAGATCGAGGTCTGCGAAGGGTGTCACCAGAAAGCGCAGCAGGCTCTGCAGATCGATGCTCTCCAGCCTGTCGAGCAGCCCGCCGTGCCGTGACGTGAGGAAAGGAATTCCCCGCTCCCGCAGCTCCGCCTCGAAATCCGGCAGGTGACGCCGGGTGCGCACGAGAATCATGACGTCGGACCAGCGCGCCGTTCGGGTGCCGCCCTCGTGCGCGACCTGCCAGACGCCGACGATGCCACGAATGCGCTCCGCCACCGCACCCGCCTCGGTGGTGCGCGCGCCTCGGGCCGCGCCGGCCCGCGCCCGCGTGAGCGGGTCGCGCAGCGCGTCATCCGCGGCCGCCGTGTCGGCGTCGTCGGTCAGCGCGGGCGCGAGGGG
>JBEICA010000073.1:0-14404 GCA_040373665.1 Burkholderiales bacterium
GCGCGAGGGGCAGCAGTTCTACCCGCCCCGGCAGCGTGACGCGCTGCGCCACATGTGGAATGAAACCGTCGAAGTCGTCGAGACCGGCGAACACCGCGTTGACCACGTCGAGCACCGGCGCGGCACAGCGCCAAGACCGGTGCTGCTCGATCACCTCGGCGTCGTAGTGCGCCACGACGAATTCCCTGGCCGCGCGGAACAGGCGCGCGTCGGCCCGGCGAAAGCGGTAGATGGACTGCTTGGGGTCGCCCACGAAGAACAGGCGCGGATGGGAACCGGCCTCGGCGGAGGCGCGGATCCACGACAAGAGGATCCGCCACTGCAGCGGATTGGTGTCCTGGAACTCGTCGACCAGGATGTGGCGGAACCGGCTGTCGAGCTTGTGCAGCAGGTATTCGGCGCCGCCGGCCGCGGTGACCAGCTCCAGCACCCGCCACTCCACGTCGGTGAAGTCGAGCACGTTGCGCGACGCCTTGGCGCGCTGGTACTCCTCGATGAACGCCTGACCGCAGCGAAACAGATCGAGATTGACACGCAGCAGGTGCTGTTCGGACAGGCGCTGCCTGGCCTCGCCGAGCTGCTGCACAAGCCACGCGTGGCGGGTCTGCAGCTGCGACAGGCCATCGACGCCGAATCGGTCCCTGGCGGCCGCGGTGTCCTTGTAGACCAGCGGCGTGCCGCGCCCGGACTCGGCGAAGACCGCACGGCAGGCGGCGTCGAACCAGGCTCGCCCGGCACCGCCGGCCGCCGCCGTCCGCGCTGCCGCAGCGCAGGCCAGATCCTTCTTGAGTTCGCTCGTCGCAAGCATCTCAGCATGCAGCGCCAGTTGCGTGCGCAACTGCTCATCAGCCGCCAGCGGCGCCAGCAGGTCGCTTTCGGCGTCCACGCCACATTGCCTGGCGAGCACGGCCGCCGCATGCGCGAGCGCATCCTCCGCCTCCCGCGTGAAGGCCCACCATTCGGCACGGCCGTGGAGGAATCCATCCAGGAGCCGGCGCGCATTGCTCAGGTCACAGGCATCGACCAGCCGGTCGAAGGCGGCCTGCAATTCGAGCTCCCGCCCAGAGCCCACGCGATCGACGAATCCGCGCCAGGCTTCGTGCACCAGAGGCGAGGTGCTCTCCGCCAGCGCGGCGCCGGCGGCGCCGTCCTCGGGCAGGGCGCGCTGCACCCGCCCGAGGAACCAGCCATGGAAGGTGCTGACCGTGATGCCCGGCGCCGCCTCGGTCGTCAGTTCGAGCAGCCGCCGGGCACGCGGCAGGACGGCCGCGCACGCGGAGGCGTCGAGGCCACGCTCGGCGAGCAGGGCGGTGACGGTGGCGTCGTCGGCGCAGGCCAGCTCGCGCAGCCACTGGCGCAGCCGGGTGGCCATCTCGACCGAGGCCTTGCGGGTGAAGGTGATGGCCAGTATCTGAGACGGCTCGGCACCATCGAGCAACAGGCGCAGGATGCGCGACACCAGCAGCCAGGTCTTGCCGCTGCCGGCGCAGGCCTCGACCACGACCGAGCGCGCGGGATCGAGCGCGGCGCCGGCCAGATCGCCGCTCATGCGCGTCCGCTCCAGTGATCGCGACGGCACAGACCCCGCATCTCGCAATGCACGCAGACGCTGTCGTGGCCGTTGGCCGGCATCGCATGGCCGGCGCGCAGATGGGTGAAGGCCGTGGCCAGACGTTGCGCCTCGCGGGCCGCGGCTGCGCCCAGGTCCCCGGGGACAGGCAGGACATCCACGCGCCGCTCCTCCAGGCACACGTAGGTCGCGGCGCGGGCCGCGGGCTCGAGCAAACCGTAGCAGGCCAGCTGCACATCCTCACCCGCGGCGACGGCGTCGCGCAGACGGGCCGACGACTGGGTCTTGTAATCGATCAAGGCGAAACCGCCATCGTCGCCACGATCGATGCGGTCTATCCGGCCGTGCAACCGGATGATGCCGCCATCGGCCAGTGGCAGCGCCACCTCGCGTACCTGCTCCCCCGCCTGCCAGCGCAACCCCATGGCCTCGCGGTGGAGATGAAAATCGACATACGGTGGGATATGTCTCGACCAGCGGCGGGCCCAGGCGCGCGCCAGGTGATCGTCCCGGGCCGCCTCGTCGAACACCTCGCGCGACACCTCGTCCAGCAGCATCACCAGGGCCTCGCGGTCAGGCGCGGCGGACACTGCAGCCCGCTGGTGAAAGGCCAGCAGAATGCGGTGCACCAGTTCGCCGTAGTCGCGCTTCTCGATCCCGTCGCGCCAGTCGTCCAGGTCTTCCAGGCCGAGCAGTCGCGCTGCGAAGAAGCGGTAGGGACAGGCGACCAGCATGGCGCAGGCGCTGACCGACACGCGCTCCGGCAGCAGGCCGGGGGCCCGCGGCCGGGGCATCGCCTCCTGCGGGGGCGTCGGCGCGGCGAACGCCTCGGGCACGACGGCCTCATGCCGCAACGCCGCCCGCAGCCAGAAAGGCGCGTGCAGCGACGCTCCGAAGGCGAGTTCGCTGAAGGCATCGAGCAGGTCCAGCCAGGGGCTGGGCGGCACGTACTCGCCTTCGTTGCGATCCTGCCAGGTGACGAGGGTTTCATCGGCGCAGAGCAGGGCGGAAGCGAGGTCATCCCGGACCCGGGCGCGGGCCCGGGCCGCGGTGGGCAGTCCGAGCTCGGCCCGGACAGCCTCATTGAGGAACAGCCCGGGCGCGCCGGCATCGGGCAGGCGGGAGGCGTCGGCCCCGAGCAGGACCACGCCGTCGAAGCGCCGCAGACGCATGGCGGCGAGGTGGGTGAGCACCACCGGACTGCGCACGTCGCGATCGCGGAACAGGGCCGCCTCGAACTCCATGTCCAGCCACTGGCGCCACTCATGGATGGTCAGGTTCGTGCGCGACACCGCGGACTCCTGGCGCAGCCGCCGCAGGCGGCGCAATACCTCGCGTCCGGCCGCGTCGGTATCGAGCGCATCCGGTACGCCCAACACCTGCAGGGCCTCGAACAGGGCGGCCAGCCATCCGGCGGCCGGGCGCTGCCGCGGTGGCATCGCGGCGGCGGCCTGCCGCAGGCGGTCCATCGCCCGCTCCCCCCAGCCGCCTGGCCGATGATGCGACACGGCCGCAGCAAACCTGTCCAGCCCGCCCGACAGGTTGTGCGAGCGCAGAGTGTGCTCGACGTCCCAGGCTGCGTGCTTTCGGGCCTCGTCGCTCCATTCGGGGAACAGATAGGGGGACTTGAGCAGATCCAGGACATCGCGATGCCGGAAGTCGCCCGCCACGCAATCGAGCCAGCGCGCCACCACGGTGGCCGCGGCCACCGTCGACAGTGTCCAGCCGGTCTCGTCCTGCACCAGCACACCCACGCGCTCGAGCAGGGCGCGCAGCCGGCGCGCGACCACGCGGTCGAGCGCGACCACGGCGATGCGGGTGCGGCCCGCGGCCAGCCAGGCGAGGATGCGCGCCTGCGCGGTCGCGGCCTGCAACTCCAGGGTTGGTGCGCCGCACAGGGCGATGCGTGCCTCGAGCGGACTGGTTGCCCGCCGGCTGGCGAAGTCGCGGGCGCGCACCCGCAACGGCCCGGCACCGGCGCGATCCCACGCCGCCGTCAGAGCGGCGCCGAGCGGATCGTCGGCCGCGTCGGCAGCCGCGTGCAGCACGTGCACCGGGAACCGTCGCCCCCAGGCAAGCACGAATTCCTCCTCGGACGGCGTCATGTCGGGGAGATCGACCAGCCAGAGTTCCCCCGGCGCCGTCGCCGCTGCGGCGGCCAGCCCGGCGCCATGAAGAAAAGCCGGGTCACCGCCCCCGGCCAGATGGCGCCAGGTTTCGTGCACCACCCGGGCCTCGAAGCGCAGCAGACGGTTGGCGGAAACCCCGCATGCCCTGGCGACCCGGTCCTCGAACTCCTCGGCTGTGGCGGCGAGGCCGATGCGATGGCGCGACAGCTCATCGCACAGGCGCACCAATTCACCAGTCGCCTGCCACAGTGTGCCCGGGTCGACCCAGCCGCGATCGCGGAGAATTCCGAAGAGCAACAGCCGCCGGCCCGACTCGGCCGCTGCACCGGCCGGGATCGGCCGGCTGGCCGACAGCCTCTCGAGGGTGGTGATCGTGGGGAGCAGGAGTGCGGGGGTACCGGCGCACTGCCTCAGACTGCGGGCCAGTTCAGGGGCTGCATGCAGGACCGGAACGAGAACCGTGACCGCGGAGAGGTCGGGAAGGAGTGTGCGGTGGCGCTCGACGATGAGAGCCGCCGCACGTTGCAGCAGGTCGGCATGGGCACATGCCTCGCCCGAGGCTGGGGCACCTGTGGCCAGACCCATGCCAGCCTGGTCGGGCGCGTACTGCCCGGGGGTCACGTCTCCAGATACTGGCGCTTCCCTTTGGCGCCCTTCCAGTCGTCAGCGTCCGGCAGGCCGTCCTTCTTCTCGATGATGGGCTGCCACTGCTTCGACAGATCCCGGTTCAGATCGATGAATTCGCGCTGGTCGGAGGGCACGTCGTCCTCGGCATAGATCGCCTCCACGGGACATTCGGCGACGCACAGCGTGCAGTCGATGCACTCATCCGGGTCGATCACCAGGAAGTTGGGGCCTTCGCGGAAGCAGTCGACGGGACAGACGTCCACGCAGTCCGTGTATTTACACTTGATGCAGTTCTCAGTGACGACATATGCCATGTTTCAACGGGTCCGGTAGCCGAGGTTTCGAAACGGAGGGAGACCACACCTGCGACGCCGCCCTCCCGGGACGCCTCTGATTGTAGCGCGATGCGCCTTTTCAACGGCTTCGAAATTAGGCTAGCATTCAAGCCTACCCCTCCCGAACGCTCCGTCCGGAGCGCCGGTTCCCGTTCAAGTTCCCGAGAATCCAGCCGATGAGTAGTGAACACATTCACCATGTGACTGACGAGAGCTTCGACGCCGATGTCCTCCAGGCGGACACGCCTGTCTTGGTGGATTTCTGGGCGGAATGGTGTGGCCCCTGCAAAATGATCGCCCCCACCCTCGACGAACTCGCGACCGAATACGCGGGCAAGCTCAAGGTGGCCAAGCTGAACATCGACGAGAATCAGGCCACCCCTCGCAAGTTCGGCATCAAGGGTATCCCCACCCTGCAGATCTTCAAGAACGGCAATCTCGAGGCCACGAAGGTCGGTGCAGTCCCCAAATCCCAATTGAAGGCTTTCATCGACAGTGTCATCTGAGTCCATCAGCGTTTCGAACGCCGCCCCCGAACCCGGCCCCGAGGACGCCGCTGCGATTGCGGCCCCCGGCGGCAATGTGCAGGGCGGCGCTCAGGCGGGCAACGAGAAGGGCCAGCCGCCCCAGAGGGGCGGGTCCCAGCGCCCTCCCAAGCACCAGAAACACCAGCAGCCACAAGCCCCGCGCGGCCCGGCGATGCATCTGTCAGACCTCAAGCAGATGCACGTCACCGAGCTGGTGGACATGGCCCAGGCCAACGAGATCGAGAATGCCAACCGGCTTCGCAAGCAGGATCTCATCTTCGCCCTGCTGAAGAACCACGCCAAACGTGGTGACAGCATCTATGGCGAGGGCACCCTGGAAGTGTTGCCGGACGGCTTCGGGTTCCTGCGCTCGCCCGACACATCCTATCTCGCCGGACCTGACGACATCTACGTCAGCCCTTCCCAGATCCGCCGCTTCAATCTGCACACCGGCGATTCGATCCAGGGCGAGATCCGCACCCCCAAGGATGGTGAACGGTACTTCGCCCTGGTGAAGGTGGACCGGGTCAACAGTGAGGCGCCGGAGAACGCGAAACACAAGATCCTGTTCGAGAACCTGACTCCGCTGTTCCCGACGGAGCAGTTCATGCTCGAGCGCGAGATCAAGTCCGAGGAGAACCTCACCGGCCGCATCGTCGACATCATCGCGCCCATCGGCAAGGGCCAGCGCGGTCTGCTCGTTGCGAGCCCGAAGAGCGGCAAGACCGTGATGCTGCAGCACATCGCGCACTCGATCATGTCGAACTACCCCGAGGTGTACCTCATCGTCCTGCTGATCGACGAGCGCCCCGAGGAAGTCACCGAGATGCAGCGCTCGGTGCGTGGCGAGGTGGTGTCCTCCACCTTCGATGAACCGGCCACGCGGCATGTGCAGGTGGCCGAGTTGGTCCTCGAGAAAGCCAAGCGCCTGGTGGAACACAAGAAGGATGTCGTCATCCTGCTCGATTCCATCACGCGTCTGGCCCGCGCCTACAACACCGTGGTGCCCGCGTCTGGCAAGGTGCTGACCGGCGGCGTGGACTCCAACGCGCTGCAACGCCCGAAGCGATTCTTTGGCGCGGCGCGCAACGTCGAGGAGGGAGGGTCGCTCACCATCATCGCCACCGCCCTGATCGACACCGGATCGCGCATGGACGACGTGATCTACGAGGAGTTCAAGGGCACCGGCAACATGGAGATCCACCTGGATCGCCGCATGGCCGAGAAGCGAATCTACCCGGCCATCAACGTGAACCGCTCGGGCACCCGGCGCGAGGAGTTGCTGATCCGCCAGGAGATCCTCCAGAAGATTTGGGTGCTGCGAAAACTGCTCTACCCGATGGACGAGCTCGAGGCGACGGAATTCCTCACCGACAAGCTCCGCGCCACCAAGAACAACTCCGATTTCTTCGATTCGATGCGCAGGGGCTGAGGCTGCCCGCCGACCCGGGCTTGCCAGGGACCGTCGTTTCCGCGATCATTCGCGGTTCTCCGGGCGACGGCTGCGCCCGGCTCGTGAATTCAGGGCGGTCGGCAATCGCCCACAATCTGTGAGAGAAACCCCCATGAAACAGGGCATCCATCCGGACTACAAGGAAGTGATCTTCCACGATCCAGGCGCGAACTTCACCTTCCTCACCCGCTCCACCATCGACACCAGGAACCGCGAGACCATGAAGTGGGAGGACGGCAACGAGTACCCCGTCATCCGCGTCGAGATCTCCTCGGCCTCGCATCCGTTCTATACCGGCAAGCAGAAGATCGTCGATACCGCGGGCCGGGTGGAGAAGTTCCGTCAGCGCTACAGCCGCACCCCGAAGCTCGCCAAGTAGGCACAGGGGTCGATGGCACAGAGGCAGCCCTCGGGCTGCCTTTTTCATTTGAGGGACGACGCGGCAGCCACTCCCGCCGCGGGCGCGCGGATGGGACAATCAGAACCATGATCCTTGGAGCCCAGCGCCTGCGCATCGACGCCATCGTCTCCCTCATCGAGCAGCGGAGGTCGTGGCTCATCGCCGGCCTGTGCCTGCTCTGGATGCTTCCCGGGCTGGTGGGGCGCGACCCCTGGAAGCCCGAGGAGGCCTCGATTTTCGGCGTCGTTCTCGAGGCGCTGGACGGCGGCCACTGGCTCGTGCCAAGGCTTGCGGGAGAGGCCTTCCTGCGACACCCCCCCTTCTACTACTGGACTGCGGCGGGTGCGGGGGGGTTGCTGTCCGGCTGGATGCCGCTGCACGACGCCGTCCGTCTGGTGAACCTGCTCTTCGTCGGCGGGTCGTTCTGGCTCGTCACGCGCACCGCCGGCCACCTGAACGGCACGGGGCTCGCGTGGCTTGCACCGCTGGTTCTGCTGGGGTGCATCGGCCTGGCCCAGCCGGCGCATCAACTGGTGCCGGAGAACGCGTTGCTGCTGTCCCACGCGCTGGCGGCCTACGGCATGGCAAGTGTCGGCAGCGCCGTCGCGCCAGCAAGCCTGGCCCTCGGGCTGGGCATCGGCGTCGCCTTCCTGTCGCGGGGCCTGGCCAGCGCGTTGCCGCTCGTCCTCGCCGCCGCGGTCCTGCCCGTCCTGTGCGTCGGCCTGCGGCAGGAGGCCTACCGACGCTTTCTCCTGTTGTCGGCGGTGGTGGCACTGCCTTGGCTCGTGCTTTGGCCTGTGCAGCTCTTCCTCGAGGATCCGGCGCTGTTCCGGATGTGGTGGGACAACCAGACGGCGCACTTCACCAACATCGGCGCCGTGTTCGGCACTTCCGGTGCGCACCTGCAGGTCCTCACGTGGTTCTCCTGGCCGGTCTGGCCCTTCGCGCTGCTCGCCCTGTGGCAGGGCCGCAGGCAACTGCGGCAGAGTGCCGCGCTGGCGGTCCCGTTGCTGCTGCTGGTGATCACCCTGATCACGCTGGCGATCGGGCAGGATCGCCGCGCGGTGCTCGCCCTGCCGACCCTGATCCCGCTGGCGCTGCTCGCTCACACCTCCTTGCCGACCCTGAGACGAGGCGCGATCAACGCCTTTTTCTGGTTCGGGATCGCCTTCTTCATGTTCCTGTTCGCCGCGGTCTGGTTCTATTTCTCCGCGGTCGACTTCGGCCTGCCGGAGCGTGCCGCCAGACACATGGCGCGGATGGAGCCGGGCTACGTTCCCGCGGTCTCTCCGGCCGCCATGGTCGCCGCCGGCGTCCTGACGGTGGCATGGATCCTCGCCCTGTTCAACATACGCCGCTCCCCGGCCCGGCCGTTCGTGACGTGGGCTGCAGGGATGGTGGCATTCTGGGCGGTGCTGATGCTGCTCATGGTCGGCTGGGCTGACCACGCCAAGTCCTACCGCGGCATGATCGCGTCCCTGTCGCAGGCGCTTCCGCGGACCGGACAGTGCGTGGCCGCCAGCGGGCTGGGCGACTCCCAGCGTGCCCTGCTTCACTATTTCGCCGGCATCCGTACACGGCGGGCCGATTCCGCAGGCACCACCGGCGATTGCGACCTGCTGCTGGTGGAGAACCGGCGACCCGAGCCCCCGCTCGGACATCCCTGGGAACTGGTCTGGGAGGGGCATCGACCGGGCGACACCCAGGAGCGCTACCGTCTCTATCGCCGCAACCCGCGCGCAGACGCGCAACCGAGATGAGCGCCCGCCGATGGACGAGATGATGCACCTGCCCCGGAATGCCCGAACCCACGCCGAACTGGTGGACGGCTTCAGGTGGGAGGTGCCGCGGCAGTTCAACATCGCCGAAGCCGTGTGCGGGCGCCACGCCAGGCAGCGAGAGCGGTTCGCCCTGTATTTCGAGGACGAGGACGGAGCCCGCCAGTCCTACAGCTTCTGGGACATCCAGCGCGAGGCCAACCGGCTTTCCAATGCCCTGCGGGCGCTGGGCGTCGGCCGTGGCGACCGCGTGGCCATCATCCTGCCGCAGCGCCCGGAAACGGCCATCGCCCACGTCGCCTGCTATCAGATGGGCGCGATGGCCCTGCCGCTGTCACACCTGTTCGGCCCGGACGCGCTCGCGTTCCGGCTCGAGGATGCGGCCGCAGTCGTGGCCATCGTCGACCCCGACACCCTGCATGCCCTTGCGGCGGCCCGCGATGGCCTCACCCATCTGCGTCACGTGATCGGCGTCGCCGGCGCCCGGGCCGGAGGCATCCACCCGTGGGAGGACCTGCTGGCCCGCGCTGCCACGGCATTCACACCCGTTGAAACGCTGGCCGACGACCCGGCGATGATCATCTACACCAGTGGAACGACCGGGTCACCCAAGGGCGCCGTGATACCCCACCGGACCCTGATCGGCAATCTGCCCGGGTTCTGCTGCTCGCACGATTTCTTTCCGGAGCAGGGCGACATGTTCTGGTCGCCCGCCGACTGGGCGTGGACCGGCGGCCTGTTCGACGCCCTGCTGCCCACCTGGTTCTTCGGTCAGCCGCAGCTGGCCTACCGCGGACGCTTCGACCCTGAAAAGGCCTGCTGGCTGATGGCGCGTTACGGGGTGCGCAATGCCTTCCTGTTCCCGACCGCCCTGAAGATGATCATGAAGCACATCCAGGCGCCGCGCGAACGTCATGACCTGCGGCTCCGGACCCTGATGAGCGGCGGCGAAGCCGTGGGCGAAACCGTCATGCACTGGGCCACGGAACAACTCGGGGTGACCATCAACGAGATCTTCGGTCAGACCGAGATGAACTACGTCATCGGCGGCTGCGCGCGGCTGTTCCCGCCACGGCCGGGCGCGGTCGGCCGTCCCTACCCAGGGCACCGAATCGCCCTGCTCGACGACGCGGGCGGGATCGTCCCGGACGGGCAGCTCGGCGAGATCTGCGTCCACCGTGAGGGCGATCCCGTCATGTTCCTCGGCTATCTCAACCGTCCCGAGGACACGGCGGCGAAGTACACCGGCCCCTGGGCCCGCACGGGCGATCTTGCGGTGCGGGACGAGGACGGCTACTACTGGTACCGCGGCCGCACCGACGACGTCATCAAGAGCGCCGGTTACCGCATCGGCCCTTCAGAGATCGAGAACTGCCTGCTTCGTCATCCCGCCGTCGCCAACGTCGCGGTGATCGGCGTGGACGACGAGACACGCGGACAACTCATCAAGGCGGTGATCGTGCCGGTGCCCGGAATCCTGCCTTCGGAGGAACTCGAGCGGCAGTTGCAGGATCACGTGCGTGCGCGGCTGGCCCCCTACCAGTGCCCGAAGCTGTTCGAGTTCACCGAGGATCTTCCCATGACCACCTCGGGCAAGATCCAGAGAAGGATGCTGCGCCGGAATGACTGACTCCCTGCAACGATTCGTTTTCGAGAACACCCCCATCCGCGGCCATCTGGTGCACCTGGACGCCACCTGGCGTGCCGTGCTCGAGCGCCACGACTACCCCGAGCCGCTGCGCTCGCTCCTCGGGCAACTGATGGCGGCGGGGGCTCTGCTCTCCGCAACGCTCAAGTTCGATGGCTCGCTGGTGATGCAGATGCAGGGAAGCGCAGCGGTCAAGCTGGTGGTCGTGGAGGTCACCAGCGAGGGCACCCTGCGCGCCACCGCAAGCTGGGAGGGGGACCTGCCGCAGGCGAGCCTCGCAGAACTGCTCGGCGACGGGCGCTTCGTGATCACCCTCGTGCCCCGCGACGGCGGTCAGTCCTACCAGGGTGTGGTGGCGCTGGAGGGGAACAGCGTCGCCAGCCTGCTGGAGCACTACATGGGCACCTCCGAGCAGCTGGAGACACGCCTCTGGCTGGCATGCGACGAGCGCCAGGCCGCTGGCATGCTGTTGCAGAAGATGCCAGCCCAGACCAGCCCTGACGAGGATGCCTGGAATCGTGTGACCCGGCTCGGCGGTACGCTGTCCGACGGGGAGCTGTTGCGGCTGCCCTCCCGCGAGATCCTGCGCCGCCTGTTCCACGAGGAGGACGTGCGGGTGTTCGAGGCCACGCCGGTGTCGTTCCGCTGCTCCTGCTCGCGCGAGCGCGTGACCGGGATGTTGCGCATGCTGGGGGCGGATGAGGTGCGTTCGATCATCACCGAACGTGGCAAGGTCGAGGTGACCTGCGAGTTCTGCCGCAAGCGCTACGTGCTCGACAGCGTTGATGCCGAGCAGGTGTTCGCAGCCGGCATCCAGACCCTGCCGGGCTCCACCAGGCATTGATGCCGGACCGGGCGACGCAGATGCCATGCAGGCGGACGAGCACCAGACCGTGAGCGGCGAGGAGGCACGCGTCCGACTCGACAAGTGGCTCTGGGCAGCGCGCTTCTTCAAGACCCGCTCCCTGGCCACCGAGGCGGTCGACGGGGGCAGGGTTCAGGTCAATGGCGAGCGCGCGAAACCATCCCGTGCGGTGCATCCGGGAGACCTCCTGTCGATCCGGATCGGCCCCTACGCCTGGACCGTCACGGTGGCGGGTCTGTCGTCACGGCGCGGGCCGGCCACGGAGGCGAGAACGCTGTACACGGAATCGGACCAGAGCCGCCTGGCGCGCGAGGAGACCGTCGCGCGCGTCAAGGCTGCGCGTCCCGTGAATCCGCTGCACAAGGGACGACCGACCAAGCGGGACCGGCGCGAGCTCGACCGCCTGCGCGACGAGGGAGACGGGGACGGCGGCCCCGTGGAGTGAGCATCGGCAGCCCCACCGGCTGCCACAGCCGCGCGCCGCAGCGACCTTTGCCGCGGCGCAGCATCCGACTCGACAGGACTCGCCGGCCACGCGTAGACTCATCCGGCACGGATGTTTCGTCGGATCGGCCGTGAGGATGCATACGGGGATCGGCGACATCAATCCGCGTCCGATGCGCCATCGCGCCGGGTGCCGTCGGCTGGCCACTTCGCACCACGGGGTGTGATCGATGACCGGCCCGGGCGGGCCCGCCAGCCATGCGCGTCGTGAACGTCCCGCGGCGCAGGGGGACATCGTGGCTGGTGCGACGCACAACCCCATCGCCCGGCGAGCGGACGATCTAGAAAAGGAGAAAACCGTCATGGATGAGGTCGTAATCGTAGGCGCTGTGAGAACCGCGGTGGGCAAGTTCGGCGGCGCCCTGGCGAAGGTCCCGGCCCCGCAACTCGGCGCCACCGTCATCCGTGCCCTGCTGCAGCGCACCGGCGTAGAGCCGGGCATGGTCAGCGAGGTCCTGCTGGGGCAGGTTCTGACCGCAGGGTCGGGGCAGAACCCGGCGCGTCAGGCGGGCATCCTCGCCGGCCTCCCGGACATGGTCCCGGCCATGACCATCAACAAGGTATGCGGCTCCGGCCTCAAGGCCACGCACCTCGCGGCCCAGGCCATCAAGGCGGGCGATGCCGAGATCGTCATCGCCGGTGGACAGGAGAACATGAGCCTCGCACCCCACGTGCTGGCCAACTCGCGTGACGGTTTCCGCATGGGCGATGCGAAACTCGTGGATTCGATGATCGTCGACGGCCTGTGGGACGTCTACAACCAATACCACATGGGCATCACCGCCGAGAACGTGGCGGCGAAATGGCAGGTCACCCGGGAGGAGCAGGACGCGTTCGCCGCGCATTCCCAGCAGAAGGCCGAGGCCGCCCAGATGGCCGGACGGTTCAGGGATGAGATCGTCGGCGTGGAGATCCCCCAGCGCAAGGGCCCGCCGGTGGTGTTCGACACCGACGAGTATCCCAAGCACGGCACCACGGCCGAGACGCTCGCGGCACTGAAGCCGGCTTTCGACAAGGCGGGTACGGTGACCGCAGGCAACGCCTCGGGCATCAACGACGGTGCCGCCGCGGTCATGATGATGTCCGCCCGCAAGGCGAAGGAACTCGGCCTGACACCGCTGGCCTCGATCAAGGCGTATTCATCGGCCGGCGTCGACCCCAGGTTCATGGGTATCGGTCCGGTGCCGGCCAGCAGGCTGTGTCTGTCGAAGGCGAGGTGGACCCCTCAGGATCCGGACCTGATGGAGATCAACGAAGCCTTCGCGGCACAGGCGATCGCCGTCAATCGCGACATGGGGTGGGACACCTCCAGGGTCAACGTCAACGGCGGTGCCATCGCCATCGGCCACCCCATCGGCGCCAGCGGCTGCCGCATCCTGGTGACCCTGTTGCACGAGATGATTCGGCGCGACGCCCGCAGGGGCCTTGCCAGTCTGTGCATCGGGGGCGGCATGGGCGTGGCCCTGGCCGTCGAGCGCTGAACTTCTCGGGACGGGAGCGGAAATGAGCAATCGGGAAGTTGTGGTGGTCAGCGGCGTGCGCACGGCCATCGGTGATTTCGGTGGATCCCTGAAGGATCTGCCACCCACGGAACTCGGCGCCCGGGTGACGCGCGAGGCCATCGCCAGGGCCGGCATCGGTCCGGAGGACGTGGGTCACGTGGTTTTCGGCAACGTGATCCAGACCGAACCGCGCGATATGTACCTCGCCCGGGTCTGTGCGATGAACGGCGGCATTCCCCAGGAAACGCCTGCCATGACCCTGAACCGCCTGTGTGGCAGCGGCCTGCAGGCGGTGGTGACCGCAGCCCAGTCCATCCTGCTGGGAGATGCCGACATCGCGCTGGCCGGTGGCGCGGAAAACATGAGCCGCTCCAACTACGTGCTGCCGGCCGCCCGCTGGGGCCAGCGCATGGGCGACGCCGCCGTGGTCGACTGGATGACGGGCGCGTTGTCGGATCCGTTCGACGGCGAGCACATGGGCGTAACCGCCGAGCGCATCGCGGAGCGCTGGAGCCTGTCGCGCGAGTTGCAGGACGACTATGCGCTGGAAAGCCATCGGCGGGCCGCCGCCGCCATCGCGGCGGGCCATTTCCGCGACCAGATCCTGCCCGTCGAGCTCAAGACCCGCAAGGGAACCACCGTGTTCGACACCGATGAGCACGTGCGCCAGGACGCCACGATCGCGGACATGGTCAAGCTGCGGGCGGTGTTCCGGAAGGACGGCACGGTCACCGCTGGCAATGCCTCCGGTCTCAATGACGCGGCCGCAGCCATGGTCCTGATGGATCGCGCCACCGCCGACCGGAAAGGCCTGCAGCCGCTGGCCCGGCTGGTGGCGTATGGACACGCCGGTGTGGACCCGAAGATCATGGGCATCGGCCCGGTGCCGGCGGTTCGCAGCGCGATGGCCCGCGCTGGCCTCACGGTCGACCAGATGGACGTCATCGAGTCCAACGAGGCCTTTGCGGCCCAAGCCTGCGCCGTGGCGCGTGACCTCGGCTTCGATCCGGCCCGGACCAACCCGAACGGGGGTGCGATCGCCCTCGGACACCCGATCGGGGCCACC
>JBEICA010000221.1:0-6091 GCA_040373665.1 Burkholderiales bacterium
CCCACCTCAGCCCGCCGATCAGCGCGCCGGCAGCCGCCGCCTGCCGCCACCGGCCGACGCCCGCGTGTCGCGCGGCAGCCCGATGAGCGCCGGCGTTCGCGCAGCCGCGACCGACCCCACGCCCGCCCGCACCCCCCACGACCGGGGACTCGGTGCCCTGGTGCGTGACTTCATGCGCAGCCATGCCGTGGACTACGCTGCGGCGGCAGTGATGCTCGCGCTCATTGCCACCACCATCGTCTGGATGCCGCGTCAGGTCGGTCGGCTGGTCGACGGGCTGGTGTCCCGCGAGCTGCACGGTCCGCAACTGCTGACCGGGGTGGGATGGCTGGTGGCTGCCGGACTGGCGGTGTACGGTCTGCGTGTCGCATGGCGCATCCGCCTGTACTCGGCCTCCTACCGCATGGGCGTGGATCTGCGCGCGGCGCTGCAAGCGCGCCTGTCGGTGCAAAGCCCGCGCTTCTACCAGGGGCATCGCACCGGCGAGCTCATGGCGCTGGCCACCACGACGTCGACGCCATCGAGATGGCGGCCGGCGAGGCCGTGCTCGCGGGCTTCGACGGCAGCCTGACCTTCGCTCTCGTCCTGTTCGCCATGGTGGCGGGCGTGGACGCCCGCCTCGCCGCGGTGGCCATGCTGCCCTTCCCTTTCATGGCCTTCGCCTTCTGGCGCATCTCCACCCGGGTGCACGAACATTCGAGACGTGCGCTCGACGGCTTCGGCGGGCTCAACGACCACGTCCAGGAGACCATCACCGGCATCCGCACCCTGCGGGCCCTGGGCCTCGAGGGCGTCAGTGCCCGCCGTTTTTCCGCGCTTGCCCATTCTGCCGGCGACGCCGCGCTGCGGGCCCAGCGCTGGGAGGCGGCCTACGACCCGGCCATCGGCATCGCGCTGTCCGGGGCGGCCGCCCTGTCCCTCTCCTACGGCGGCTGGCTGGTGTGGCGGGACGAACTGAGCATCGGCCAGCTCACCAGTTTCGGCCTGTACCTGGCCCAGCTGGTGTGGCCGATGTTCGCCGCCGGCTGGGTCCTTGCCCTGTGGGTGCGCGGACGCGCGGCCTGGACGCGGCTGTCCGCCGTGCTGGAAGAGCCGCTCGAGGTCGGCGATGCCGGGCAGATCGGACGGGTCGTGCCCGGTGAACTGGTGCTGCGCGACATCCGTCTGGTGTATCCGGGTGCGGGCGCGCCAGCCCTGGGCGGGGTGTCGCTCTGCATCCCGGCCGGGAGCACCCTCGGTCTGGTCGGCCCCACCGGCAGTGGCAAGAGTTCCCTGCTGCGTCTGCTTCTGCGCCAGTGGACCCCTGCCGGCGGACGGATCCTCTGGAACGGCGTTCCGCTCGACGACTACCGGCTGTCGGCGCTGCGCGCAGCCATTGCCTGGGTGCCCCAGGAGCCGATGCTGTTCTCGACCAGCGTTGCGGAGAACATCGCGCTCGGCAGTCCTGCCGCCGACCGCGGCCGCATCGAATGGGCGGCGCGGCTGGCCGCGGTGCACGAGGACATCCTGCGCTTTCCGCAGGGCTACGACACCCTCGTCGGCGAGCGCGGCCTGACCCTTTCGGGCGGACAACGCCAGCGCGTGGCGATCGCGCGCGCCCTGCTCGCCGACGCGCCGCTGCTGCTGCTCGACGACGCGCTGTCCGCGGTCGATGCCGACACCCAGCATCGCATCCTCGCGCAACTGCGCAGCCAGCGCACCGGACGCACCGTGGTGGTGGTGAGCCACCGGCTGTCGACGCTCGCCGACGCCGATCACATCGTGGTGCTGCGGCATGGCCGGGTGGTCGAAAGTGGCACCCACGGGCAACTTCTGGCCCTGGGCGTGGAGGCCGGGTGGTATGCCCAGCAGTGGCGCATCCAGCAGCTGGAGGCTTCGCTCGATGCGCACTGACCCAGCCGCAGGCCGCGCCGCGACCCTCCTATGGCGGGCCGCCCGACCGGAGTCCCGCCACCTGTGGCTGGGACTGATCTGGCTCGTGGTGGCGGGGGCGCTGGATGCCCTCGGCCCGGCGCTGGGCAAGATCTTCATCGACCGGCACCTCATGCCGCGCGATCCGGCCCTCGGGACCATGGCGGCCCTGCTGCTCGGCGCCCTGGTGGCCGGCGCTGCCGCGAGCTGGATCCGCTATCGGCAGATGTCACGCCTGGCGGGGCTCGCGATGCGCTCCGTGCTCAGAATCCGCGAAACCGTCTACGGCCACGTGCTGCGCCTGCCCATCGCCTACTTCGACCGCGCCATCACCGGACAGCTGGTGAGCCGCGTCACCAATGACACCGAGGCGGTGAAGCTGCTCTACGTGCAGGTGCTGTTCGCCATGCTGGACTGCGCGGTGATGATCTCCATGCTGCTGCTCACCATGGCCGTGCTCGACTGGCGTCTGATGGCCATCGTGGCCACCATGGTGCCTGCCGTGGTGCTGGTGGTCGGACTGTACCGCCGGCTGTCGGCCCCGGCCGTGGCACGCACCCGCGAATTGCGCAGCCAGCTGAACGCCCATACCGCCGAGTCCATCGCCGGCATGGCGGTCCTGCAGGCCCACGATGCCGCCGGACGCTGGGCCCAGCGCTACGCTGCGGTGAACGAGGCCCACTTCGCGTCACGCGTGGCGGAGTTGCGCGCCAACGCCTGGCTGCTGCGGCCGGCACTGGACCTGCTCAACACGCTGATGCTCGCCGTGGTCCTGCTCGCGTTCGGCCTGCGCGCCGAGTTGGGGAACCTGTCCGCGCTCGAGGTCGGGCTGATCTACGCCTTCGTCAGCTACATCGGTCGCGTCACCGAGCCCCTGATCCAGGTCACCATGCAGTTCTCCCAGCTGCAGCAGGCCATCGTCGCCGCGGCCCGGGTCAACACCCTGCTCGACGAGGCCGAGGCCCAGCGCCCCGTGGCCGACGGGGACATCGTCGAGGGACGGCTGGAGATGCGCGACCTCAGCTTCGGCTATTCGCAGGGGTCGCAAGTGCTCGACCGCATCAGCCTCGAGGTACCGGCCGGGGCTTTCGTGGGCATCGTCGGGGCGACCGGCAGCGGCAAGAGCACCCTGCTGTCGTTGCTGCTGCGCTTCTACGAGGCCCCGGCCGGGAGCATTCTCGTCGACGGCCACGACATCGCGCGTCTGGACGAGCGCCGCTTCCGCGAGCGCGTCGCCTTCGTCCCCCAGGAGCCCTTCCTGCTCGCCGCATCGATCCGCGACAACATCGTCATGGACCGCGATCTGGACGAGGCCACCGTGGTCCGGGCGGCGCAGGACGCCGGCGCGCACGACTTCATCGCCCGCCTGCCGCTGGGATACGACACCCTGGTCGGGGAAGGCGGTGCACGCCTCGCCGCTGGCGAACGGCAGCTCATCGCCGTCGCCCGCGCCCTCGCCGGAAAACCGCGCCTGCTGGTGCTCGACGAGGCCACCGCCCACATCGACACGGACACGGAACGGCTGGTGCAGCGCGCGCTGGAGTCGTTGCGGGGACGCATCACCATCGTCTCCGTGGCACACCGCCTCTCCACCATCCGAACCGCCGACCGCATTGTCGTGCTGCAACACGGCCGGGTGGCCGAATCCGGCACGCACGAGGAACTCATGGCGCAACCGGCCGGCGTCTATCGCAGACTGGTGGAGCTGCAGCAGTTGCGGGGACGCGAGGGTGCGGAAGAAAGCCCCGGGCAGTTCCTGTCACCGAAGGACCTTCCGCCCCCCGGGACCTGAAGGCCGGGGCGGATCGGGGCCCACCTCCCCAGGCTCGCGTCAGCGAGGATCGGCCGACGACGCTGCTCGTGAAACGAAACAGGCGCCGGCTAACCGCCCGCCACCGCCAGTCGGCCTGCAGTCTGCGCGGCCGGGGGGACACCCAGGATGCGCACGGTCTCATCCGCGGCCGCCTCGATGCGGGCCGCCACCGGAGCCGACACCAGCCGGTAGTCCCGGAAGTCGTCTTCGGTGGCGTAGACGCCCGTGGGGATGGTCACGCACATGAAGAAGCTGAACAGCGGACGCAGCTGGTGGTCGATCACCAGGGTGTGGCGCTCGCTGCCCCCGGATGCCGCCAGGATGACCGGCTTTCCTGCCAGCGCGTTCATGCCCACCAGGTCGAACAGGTGCTTGAACAGGCCGGTGTAGCTGCCGCGGTACACAGGCGAGGCGACGATCAGCAGGTCGGCGCTCTCCACCAACGCCACCCGTGCCTCGGCGACGGGCGACAGCTGCGAGCGGAAATGGGACTGCGCGAGCAGCGGTCCGGTGTCGGACAATTCGACCACGTGGCGCTCCACCGCCACACGACGTTCCACAGCGTCGGCGATCAGGTCCACCAGGACGCGGGTACGCGAGGGCGAGGCGGGGTTGCCCGACACGGCCACGAGTTTCAATCGGTTCATGACTTCTCCAGGATCAGCGGGCGCTCCGGTGCCGAAACGGGCCCGGGCGGCACCGCCCGGGCACCGACTGCCCGCTGCTCAAGACAGCGCGTCGGCCCAGATGTTCTCCGCCCAGGCGCGGGCGTACGCCGCCTCGGCCTCGCTGCGGGTGGCCGACACGCCCGCCGTGCCCTCGGCCGTGACCAGGGCGCGCTTGCCCGGGTCGTACCGATAGACCGCGGCGACGTGCACGGCCTCGGTCGGCGACACGAAGCTGTAACAGGTGTTCGCCGACACCGGCACCTCGGTCGGCTCGCTGCCGCGCAGCGCCGCGATGAGCGCCGAGGCGCAGATCTTGGCCTGGTTGTTGGCCGTGTGCGCCGACTTGGGCGTCGGCGCCGCGGAAGTGGCGTCGCCGATCACGTGAATGCCGGGCACGGCGGTCGACTCGTAGGTGCGGAAGTCGATGCCTGCCCATCGCTTGTCGACATTCACCACTCCGGCCTGATGGGCGATCCGTCCGGCCCCGTGGGGCACGATCACATTGAGCACCTGGCCCTGGTGGCTGTCGAAATCGGTCCTGACGAGGCCGGCGGCGGGATCGACCTCGACCACGGCGGCGTTGGCCTGATAGTCGACGATGCCGGGATAGAGCTCCGACCACGCCTTCATGAAGAGACCCTTCTTGGACACGATCTCGGGGTTGGCATCGAGCACCAGCACACGGGAACGCGGCTTGGAGCGCTTGAAATAGGACGCCACCAGGCTGACCCGCTCGTAGGGCCCGGGCGGGCAACGGTAAGGCGCCTTGGGGATGGACAGGATGTAGGTCCCGCCGTCCTCCATGGCCTCGAGCTGGCTGCGCAGCAGCGTGGTCTGGGGCCCGGCCTTCCATGCGTGCGGCACACGGCTGCCGGCGACCGTCTCGTTCATGCCGGCCACGGTGTCCCAGAGGAAATCGATGCCCGGTGACAGCACCAGCCGGTCATAGAAGACCCGCTGGGAACCCGCGAGCACCACCTCACGCCGGGCGTGATCCACCGCCTCGACGTCGCTCCGCAAAAGGGTCACGCCACGACGCGCCAGCGCCTCGTAGCCGTGGGTGTTCTGCTCCAGGGTGCGGTCACCGCTGAGCACCAGATTGCTCATCGGGCAGGACACGAAGTGGCGCTGGCGCTCGATCAGGACCACCTCGATGCCGGGGTCCCAGAGACGCAGGTAACGGGCGAGCGTGGCGCCGCCGAACCCGCCACCAATGATCACCACGCGGGGGCGTGCCCCGGCGAGCACCGCAGGCGCGCCTGCGATCAGTGCCGTGCCGGCGCCCGCGGCCGCGAAACGCGTGAAGCTGCGACGATCCATGGCTCAGTGCCTCCCGCCGTCGGCGCCCTGGGCGGCGAACCAGTCCGCCATGAGCGCGATCTCGGAATCGGTGTAGCCGCGGGCGTGCTGGTGCATCACCGTGGCCGGCCGTTCTCCGGAGCGGAAGGCGCTGAAGGCTGCGATGAATGCCGAACGATCAAGCCCGGCCAGTTTGGGGAAATCGCCTTTGGCGAGGCCGTTCGTACCGTGGCAGGCGGCGCAGCTGGCGGCGAGGTCCCGCGCCTTCACCCCGTCGGCGCCCGCCTGCGCCGGGCCCGCTACGTCGAAGATCAGGCTCAGGATCCCAAAGAGGACCGGGCGCCGGCGCGGCGCCGGTTCTGTTCCGTTTCGAGGAAATGTCATGCGCTGCCTCATCGCA
>JBEICA010000006.1:0-33620 GCA_040373665.1 Burkholderiales bacterium
GCGCCACCGGCGTGCAGGATCTGGAGAGCAATTCCCTCAAGGTGATCGCGGACCACATCCGCGCCTGCAGCTTCCTCATCACCGACGGTGTGATCCCGGGCAGCGAGGGGCGCGGCTACGTGCTGCGCCGGATCATCCGGCGCGCGATCCGGCACGGCTACAAGCTCGGACAGAAGCAGCCCTTCTTCTACACCCTGGTGGCAGACCTGTGCAGGGTCATGGGCGAGGCCTACCCGGAACTGGTCGCCGCCCGGACCAGGGTCGAGCAGGTCCTCAGGCAGGAGGAGGAGCGTTTCGCCGAGACGCTCGAGCACGGCATGGAAGTGCTCGAGGGGGCCCTCACCAAGGAGGACCGCATGCTCGATGGCGACACGGTGTTCAAGCTCTATGACACCTATGGCTTCCCGCTCGACCTCACGGCCGACATCGCGCGCGAGCGCGGATTCACCGTCGACATTGCGGGTTTCCAGACTGCCATGGAGCAGCAGCGCGAGCGTGCGCGCGCCGCGTCGAAGTTTTCCATGCACGCCGGCGTCGAGTACCGGGGCGAAGTCACCGAGTTCCGCGGCTACGACACGCTGCGGGTGGATGACGCGAGGGTGCTGGCGATCTACCGGGAAGGCACCTCCGTGCCCGCCATCGAGGCCGGCGAGGACGGGGTGATCGTGCTCGACCGTACGCCCTTCTATGCGGAATCCGGCGGCCAGGTCGGCGATCGTGGCGAACTGCTGTCGGGCGACGGTGGTTTCGTGGTCGACGACACGCTCAAGATCCAGGCCGACGTCTTCGGCCACAAGGGCCGTGTCGGTGCCGGGCGGGTGACGGTCGGCGATCTCGTGGTGGCGCAGGTGAACGCCGAGACCCGGCAGCGGGCCGCCTACAATCATTCGGCCACGCACCTCATGCACGCCGCGCTGCGCACGGTTCTCGGCAGCCACGTCCAGCAGAAGGGTTCGCTGGTCACGCCGGAGCGCACCCGGTTCGACTTCAGCCATGGGCAGCCCCTGACGGCGGAGGAGATCGCTCGGGTCGAGCAGTTGGTCAACCGCGAGATCCGGCGCAACGTGGCGGTGGAAGCGCGGCGCATGAAATACGACGAGGCCATCAAGGCCGGGGCCATGGCGCTGTTCGGCGAGAAGTACGGTGACGAGGTCAGGGTCATCGGCATGGGTGACTTTTCCACGGAGTTGTGCGGTGGCACCCACGTCCGCCGCAGCGGCGACATCGGGTTCTTCAAGGTGGTGGCGGAATCCGGCGTGGCGGCAGGCGTCAGGCGCATCGAGGCCGTGACCGCCGAGGACGCGCTGACGCTGGCGCAGTCCCAGGAACGGCAGATCGCCGACATCGCCGGCACGCTGAAGGCGGCGCCCTCGGAGGTCGGGGCGCGGCTGGCGCAGATGGTGGAAAACGTGCGTTCCCTCGAGAAGGAACTGGCGCGCATGAAGAGTCGGCTGGCGGCGTCCCAGGGCGATGATCTGGCGGGCGCAGCGGTCGAGGTCAAGGGCGTGAAGGTGCTGGCGGCCACCATGGACGGCGCAGACGGCAAGGCCCTGCGCGAGACGGTGGACAAGCTCAAGGACAAGCTGGGCTCGGCCCTCGTCGTGCTCGGCAGCGTCGAGGCGCCTGGCAAGGTCACGCTCATCGCCGGAGTCACCCAGGATCTGACGTCCCGTGTCCGCGCCGGGGATCTGGTGGGTTTCGTCGCCGCGCAGGTTGGCGGGAAGGGGGGCGGTCGGCCCGACATGGCCCAGGGGGGGGGCACCGACGCGGCCGGACTGGGTGGGGCGCTTGCCTCCGTCGCCGCCTGGGCGGGTGAGCGGCTGTGACGTCGGCCCGGCGCGATGCGCCGGGCCATGAGTTTCTCCAGGGGAGTGGAACGACATGAAAAAACGCTTCATTGCCGGCCTGCTGCTGGCGCTCGCGCCCGGTCTGGCGGCAGCTCAGGCCCGGGAACTGACCACTTCTCAGTCCATCCGCATCCAGGGATCACCGGACCGGGTCTGGGACTACGTGGGAGATTTCGGCGGTCTGGCCCGCTGGTTCCCGCCGGCGGAATCGACGCGTCTGGTGCTGAGGAACCGCAGTGAGGAGGGGGCCATCCGGCAACTGGTCCGGCGCAACGGCACCGTGGTGTACGAGAAGCTCGTGGAGTACGACCCCTACAACCTGCGCCTGACCTACACCTACGTGGACGGGGCCGTGGCGGCCAGCGACTACTTCGCGACCATCCAGGTGCGTGATCTGGGCGGCGGCGAGACCGAGGTGGTCTGGAGCGCCCGCTTCACCCGCCTCGCCTACTGGGTGGAGCCGGCGCCTGCCGGCCAGGACGATGAGACGTTGACGAATTTCTTCTCCAACGTCTACAAGGCCGGCCTCGGGGCACTGAAAAAAGCCGTCGAGGAGTGATGTGCCTCGCCGGCTGCGACATCGGCGGCAGTGAATGGACCCACCTGCGCGGAAGCCTCTCCGCCGCGCAGCGTCTCAGTGATGGCCGGGGCGCCCGATCGCGTGTGCCCACTCCATGGCGGCAACGTGGATATCGTTGACGGTCGATGCATCCAGTCTGGGCAGATGGGTCAGTTCGGCCTGGATGGTGTCGACGTCTGCGCGCTCCAGACCCTCCGCCAGCGACAGCAGGCGGCCCACCGCCCCCGAGCGCTCCAGCACGGCGAGCCGCACCGAGTCCGGCACCGGCAGGCCCTTGAAGACCTCCTCCAGGCTCATGCCCAGCAGGGCTCCCATCAATGAGGTGATCCCGGCGAGAAAGGCCTCGTCGCCGCCACGCCCGCGGTTGCGCCCGAAGGCGGCGTCGAACAGCAGTTCCATGAGCCGGCCACGGGTGGCGGCGATCAACAGCAGCGGGCTCGGAAACCGCCCGTTCGATCCGCCTTCGGCGCTGAACATCATCAGCTGCAGCCAGCGCTGCAGCTGGTTGCGGCCGAGCAGGATGATGGCGTCCTGAAGCGAACGGACGCGGCGGCGTGTCCCCATGGCCGCGGAATTGACCAGGCGCAGCAGATTGATGGAGAGATCCGGGTTCTCCTTGAACACCCGCTCGATCTCGCTGCTTTCCGCGTCCTGGGCCACCAGGCCGGTGAGGCGCATGATGGCACCGTGGGCGTGCGACAGCCGGCGCCCGGTGATCACCGATGGCCTGGCGAAGTAGTAGCCCTGGAACAGCTCGTAGCCAAGGTCGGCGCAATGCTGCACCTGATCCTTGGCGTCGACCTTTTCCGCCAGCAGGCGCACCGGCCAGCGCTTCAGGCGGTCGGTCACGTTCTCCAGCACGGGTGCCGACATGCCCTGGACGTCCACCTTCACGATGTCGACCAGATCGAGCGTGTCCCCGTAGAGCTCTTCGTTGCCCGCGTAGTCGTCAAGGGCGATCTGGAAGCCGCGCTCCCGCAGTTCGCGCAGGCGGGCGAGCACCGCGGGGGTGATCTGCACGGTCTCCAGCAACTCCAGCACCACACGGTCGCTGGGGAGCAGTTCGATGACGTCCGACAGGATCAGTCCGGCGGACAGGTTGATGAAGCCGGCGTACCCCCCGAGCACCGCATCGACGCCGAGCTCGCTGAAGACGTGGTTGATGACCGTGGCGGTGGCGGCCACATCGTCGTCGATCACCGCCCCGTTGGCATGCCCGGACCGGAACAGCAGCTCGAAGGCCACCAGGTTCCCGGTCGCGTCCATGATGGGCTGGCGGCCGAGGAACAGTTCGGTGGAGGCTTCGATCGACATGGACCGCGGATGTCTCAGAATGGCAGCGCCACGCCTGGGGCCACCGCCTCGAGCGCATGGCGGAAGGCCGCCTGGATGCGCTCCAGAGCCTCCCGGTCGTCACCTTCGAAACGCAGCACGATCACCGGGGTGGTGTTCGAGGATCGCGCCAGCCCGAACCCGTCCGGGTACTCGACGCGCACGCCGTCGATGGTGATGATGGACGCGGCGCCCTCGAAGCGCGCCTCGCGACGGAGCCGGTCGATGATGGCGACGTTCTCGCCCTCGCGCAGCTTGATCTGCAGTTCCGGGGTGTTGACCGAATCCGGCAGGGACTCCAGAGGCGCGCTGACGTCCGTTTCGCGCGACAGGATCTCGAGCAGGCGGGCACCGGCATAGAGGCCGTCGTCGAAGCCGAACCAGCGTTCCTTGAAGAACACGTGGCCGCTCATCTCGCCGGCCAGGGGGGCTCCGGTCTCGCGCAGCTTGGCCTTGATCAGGGAGTGCCCGGTCTTCCACATCAGGGGGCGGCCGCCGCGCGCGCGGATCCAGTCGACCAGCTGGCGGCTGCACTTGACGTCGAAGATGATCTCGGCGCCCGGATTGCGCGACAGCACGTCGGCGGCGAACAGCATGAGCTGGCGGTCAGGGTAGATGATGCGGCCGCTGCGCGTCACCACCCCCAGGCGGTCTCCGTCGCCGTCGAAGGCGAAGCCGATCTCGCCGCCGGCCGACAGGGCGTGTATGAGGTCGCGCAGGTTTTCCGGTTGTGACGGGTCGGGATGGTGATTCGGGAAATGCCCATCGACCTCGCAGAACAACTCGGTGACGCGGCAGCCCATGGCGCGATACAGCGCCGGTGCGAAGGCGCCGGCGACGCCGTTGCCGCAATCGACCACCAGATCCATCGGGCGGGCGAGCCTGACGTCGCCGACGATGCGATCGATGTAGGCCTGCGCCACGTCGGCGGTTTCGAGCCGCCCGGCACCGCTGGAGAAGTCGCTGGCCTCGATGCGCTGCCGCAGGGCCTGGATCTCATCGCCGGCGATGGCGCGATCTGCCATGACCATCTTGAGGCCGTTGTATTCCGGCGGGTTGTGACTGCCGGTGACCATGATCCCGGAGCGGGTGCCCAGGTGGTGGGCGGCGAAGTAGAGCATCGGCGTGGTCACGCGGCCGACGTCCACCACATCGCATCCGGCGGCGCGCAGGCCATTGGCGAGCGCCTCCGAGAGGGCGGGGCCGGACAGGCGTCCGTCGCGTCCGATGGCCACCCGCGGCGTCCCCTCGGCGAGTGCCTGGGAGCCGAAGGCGCGGCCGATCCACTCGGCGGCCTCGATCGTGAGGGTCTGGTCGACGATCCCGCGGATGTCGTAGGCCTTGAAGATTTCTGCGGCGATGGAAGGCATCGGGCTGGTCTGTCTTTTGGTCTGATGGGAAATTGTCCGATCCGGCCTCTGCTGTCCTGCAGTTTCGGCCAAAGCGGGGTTTTCTGTAGCTGAATCAGCGAAATCGACGGTTCGGGGCCCGCTGTCCCGTGGGCTCGGGCCGAGTCCCGCTCAGGCACATGCCATGCCTGCAGGCCCTCTCGCCACCTGGGGCGCGACAGGGCAGGCGTCACCGGCCGGGCGCAGCCCTCAACGGGGCTCCGCGCCCTCGGTCACTCGCCGTGCGCCGAGACCCGGGTCCCGCGCAGCAGGTAGCTCACCTCGACATCCGAGGTGCCGTCCACGACGAACACGGACCTCCGGCTTTCGCGGGCGCTCATGCGCCCGGTCACGACCACGGGCTTGAACAGCCCGTCATGCTCGAAGGCCTGCTCCAGGGTGACGTGCACGATCTGGTTGGCCGGCGGCGGAGGGGTGTGGATGCAGGCACCCACCCACGGGACGAGGAGGAATTCGCGAATGCTCTTGCCCGAGAACTCGAGCGGCAGCAGGTAGCCGGCGATCCGGACGAGCTGGCCGTCGAGCTGCGGATTGACCGCCCGCGCCCGCGCCCGGTGCGCCTCGAGCATGCGGTTGCGGGTCGCCAGCAGGCTCTCCACGTCCAGCCCATCGCGCTTGAGCTGAGCGGAAAGGGCACGCTCGTCGGCACGTTCGCCCTCTGACAGGGCGGCCGATCCTTCCCGTGCCCGGTCACGCAGTGTCGCAAGGTCGAGCAGGGCACGCTGCTGCTCGGCGGTCAGCTTCGCGAACGGGTTGGAGACCTCCGTGCGTGGCGGCATCAGGTCCCTCCAGCCGATATCCCGCGGTGTCTGGGCCTGGGCGGCGCAGGCCAGCAGGAGGAGGGCGGGCAGGAACAACTGCCGCAAGAAGCGGGTGACAGACAGGGCCACGATGTGCATGCGTCGTCGTCGATCGGAGAGCGGAGGCCAAGGTTACCTCACCGCAGGGACCCGGTGTCTCACCCGTGCCGACACGGCATCGGAGGGGAAAGGCGATCGGATGCCTTGTCCGCCTCACCCCAGGGACGGGGCATCCCCTCCGGGGCGGGCGGCCTCCGCGAAGAAACCGAGCAGCCGCTCGGGCAGCCAGCGAAGATGCCCGGGAAAAGGACCAGAGACGAAGCCGACGTGCCCGCCCGAGGCCGGCTGCTCGAGCGTCACGAAAGGCGATACGGCATCGCCGGGCGGCAGATGCCGCGCCGGCAGAAACGGGTCGTTGCGCGCGCTGATGACCAGCGTGGGAATGCGGATCCGGTCCAGCACCGGTTTGCTGCTGGCGCGGCGCCAGTAGTCCTGCACTCCCGCGAAGCCATGGGCCGGAGTGGTGTAGGCATCGTCGAAGGTGTCGAAGTCGCGCGCCGAGGCGATGCGCCCCGGATCGAACAGGCCCGGATGCTCACGGCACTTGGCCAGCGTCTTGGGTTTCAGGGTGCGCAGGAACTGCCAGGTATACAGGCGGTTGAAGCCGCGGCGCAGCGCGGCGCCCGCAGCCACGAGGTCGAGCGGCGGGCAGATGGCGGCGGCGGCCGCGAGCGCCGGGTCGTCCACACGTCGCTCACGCGCCAGCCACCTGAGCAGGGCGTTGCCGCCAAGGGATACCCCGGCGGCATGGAGCGGGCCCGACGATGCCGCCTGCGCCCTGCGCAGCATCCAGCCGATCTCGTCCGCGTCGCCGGAGTGGTAGGCACGCGGCAGGCGGTTGGGGCGTCCGCCGCAGCCGCGGAAGTGGGGCACGGCACCGCGCCAGCCGCGGGCCCGCACCGCCTGCATCAGGGCCGCCGCATAGGGGCTCCGGGAGCTCCCCTCCAGACCATGGAACAGCACCACCAGAGGGGCGCCATCCGGGCCGTCGACCCAGTCGACGTCGACGAAGTCCCCGTCCGGACTGTCCCAGGTCTCGCGCCGGTAGGGCGGGGGCGCCGGCCGCAACGCAAGGGTCGGATAGATGGTCTGGAGGTGGGGTCCTGGCAGCCACCACGGCGCACGGTAGCCTTGCGTGCTCATGGGGCGTGGGCCGCGGTCCGGAGGCGTGGCTCCATCAGTGCAGCGTCGGGCGGGTTCCGGGGTCGTCCTGCGGCGTGCTCTCGGCCTCGGCCTCAGGGGGCAGCGTGTTCGAGGCATGATGCATCCACAGCCGCCAGCCACTGTCGGTGAGGACGAACACGTTGGTGGCGGCGACCACCGCCGCCACGCCGGCGCGCCCCTCGATCTCGATCTCCTCCTGCACGCTGTGGACCGCCACACCTTCGTCGGACAGGGCGTGCCGCCGGCTGACCCGGAAGCGCAGCCGCATCGGGTTGGCGAAGATCTGCCGCCACGATTCGAGGATTTCGGCCCGGCCCACAAGGCGGCTGCCACCTGGATGGATGCAGGTGATGGTGTCGTCGTCGGCCCACAGGCTCATCATGGTGTCCGTGTCGGCAGCTTCGAAGGCGGCATAGAAGGCACTCTCGGCCTCGTCGGGATCGGAGAAGTAGGTGGCGGGTTGCATGGGTCCGGTCATGGGCCGTGAATGTGGGGGTGGCGACGGGCGCGAGGTCCGCTGGTCGCCCGCCCCGGGTCAGGCGGTGCCTGTGCCGGGTTTCCAGGCCAGGGCAGCGTCCACCTCGGCGATGACCGCCGGGGGCAGCAACTGCTCGAGACAGGCGAAATGCTTCAATGGACATTCTCGCTCGAAGCACGGGCTGCAGGGAACGGGGTGGCGCACGATGCGGGCGCTGGCCGACAGCGGCGGGGTGTAGTCCGGCGAACTGGATCCGAACAGCGCCACGACAGGGGTGCCGACCGCGGCCGCGACGTGCATCAGCCCCGAATCGTTGCTCACGGCGACACGGGCATCCGCCAGCAGGTCGACGGCGTCCTCCAGGGAGGTCCGTCCCACGAGGTTGACCAGCGGATGGCGCGCCGCAGCCACGATCTGCGCCGCGACCGACGCGTCTTTCGGAGATCCGAGCAGCCACACATCGAGCCCGCGTTCCACCAGTGCGTCCGCCAGGGCGGCGAAATGCCTGACCGGCCAGCGCTTCGCGGGCCCGTACTCGGCCCCAGGACAGAGGCAGGCCGCAGGCCGGTGCGATCCCGGGGTCAGCCTGGCGCGCAGTTCGGCCCGGCGGGCAGGCGATGACTCGAGACGTGGCGATGGCGCCTCATGTGCACCGGCCTCCGCCAGCAGAAGGAAACGGTCCACCAGGCGCGGCACCGCCCCGGGGTCGAGCGCCCGGATGTCGTTGAGCAGACCGAGCCGCCATTCCCCCCGGAAGCCGGTGCGCCGCGGAATCCGCGCCATCCAGGGGATGAGGGCGGACTTGAGTGAATTGGGCAGCACCACCGCCTGATCGTATCGGCGCTGGCGGAGTTCGCCGGCCAGTGTGCGACGCCGCCCCAGGGCCAGTTCGCCATGGCGGAAGGGGTTTTCGATGACGTCGGCGACACCGGGCATTCGGGCGACCAACCCCGCAACCCAGGGCGGCGCCAGCATGTCGATCTGATTGGGGCCGGCATGCCGCTGCAGGCTCTGCACCAGGGGCTGGGCCATGACCATGTCCCCGACCCAGCTTGGGCCGACGACGAGGATGCGACGCGTCATGCGCAGCCCGGCGACGATGGCCGGCCGGGGCGATGCGTCGTGCAGATCAGCAAGTGGTACGCAGGAACGGACGCGCAGGCACGTCGTCCACCGCGCTCAGTGGGATGCCTGAACCGGCCCGCCCGCCAGCCGGTAGCGCGTGCCGCAGTAGGGGCAGAGCGCTTCACCGGTGGTCTCGATGGGGAGGAACACCCGGGGGTGGGCGTTCCAGAGCTGCATGGCCGGGGTCGGACAGTGCAGGGGGAGGTCCTCGGTCGTGACCTCCACCGCGCGCGCAGTGGTGTCGTTGCCAGGGTTCGCCATGGCGGGTCAGACGAAAGTGAGCCAGTCCATGTGACGTGGATCGCGGGCGTTGACCACGTCGAAGAAGGCGGCCTGGAGCTTCGAGGTCAGCGGGCCGCGCGCGCCGCCGCCGATGCGGCGGTTGTCCAGTTCGCGGATGGGTGTGACTTCGGCTGCGGTGCCGGTGAAGAAGGCCTCGTCCGCGATGTAGATGTCGTCCCGCGTGAGGCGTTTGGAGGTGACCTCCAGGCCGTGGTCGCGTGCGATCTGGATGACGGAATCACGGGTGATGCCGATCAGCGCGGAAGTGAGCTCGGGTTCGTAGATGCGGCCGTTCTTGATGACGAACAGGTTCTCGCCGGCTCCTTCCGCGACGTAGCCGTCGACGTCCAGCAGCAATGCCTCGTCGTAGCCGTCCTGGGTGGCCTCGAGGTTGGCAAGGATCGAATTGGCATAGGTGGCGGCGAACTTGGCACGCGCCATGGTGACGTTGATGTGGTGGCGTGCATAGGACGAGGTCTTGACGCGGATACCCTTCTCGAGACCTTCCGCCCCGAGATAGGCGCCCCAGGGCCAGGCGGCGATGGCGACGTGGACGGAGGCCCCGCGCGGCGACACGCCCATCTTCTCGGAGCCGTAGAAGGCGATGGGCCGGATGTAGCAGGACTCGAGCTTGTTGGCCCGCACGACCTCCTTGGACGCCTCCATGAGGGTCTCCGCGTCGTAGGGGATCTGCATCATGTAGATGTGCGCCGAGTTGTTGAGCCGCTCGAAGTGCTCCCTCAGCCGGAAGATCGCGGTGCCGCGCTCCGTGTTGTAGGCCCTCAGGCCCTCGAACACGGCGAGCCCGTAGTGCAGCGAGTGGGTCAGGACGTGGGTGTTGGCGTCGCGCCATGGCACCAGCTTGCCGTCGTACCAGATGAAGCCGTCGCGGTCTGCCATGGACATCTCGAATCCCCCTGGGGTCGCTGCGTGAAAGGCCGCGATTGTAGCCCAAGCGCCGCCGGGCACGAAGGCTCCGGCACCGCGTGCCCGGACCTCAGCGGCCGAACACTGCGCTCCAGAGTGCCGCGACCGCAGCCCGTTCCGGCGCGAGCTCGGCGGCGTCCACCCTGGCATAGCGCTCGCCGCGCAGGCGCAGGGCATGCTGGCGCCGCCGGTAGGTGCGGTAGGCATCGGCGGCGGTGGTGCCGAGCGGCGCCGGGATCAGGCCGAGGTGCTCGGCCAGGGTGAGCAGTGCGATGTTGCCGAGGTTGCCCGTCAACTCCGCCCGCTGCGCCGCATGCGCCAGGACGAGGTACTGCACGGCGAACTCCACGTCGACGATGCCGCCGGAGTCGTGCTTGATGTCGAACAGGCCCGAGCGGTTCGGGTGCCCGTCGCGCATCCTTGCGCGCATGTCGAGCACGTCGGTGCGCAAGGTGGATGGGTCACGCGGCTGTCGCAGGACGGACACGCGCAAGGTCTCGAAGGCGGCGCCGAGGTCCCGGTCCCCGGCGACGAAGCGCGCCCGGGTCAGTGCCTGGTGCTCCCAGGTCCAGGCCTGGCCGCGCTGGTATTCCTCGAAGGCGCCGAGGCGGCTCACCAGCAGGCCGCTGGCACCGTCCGGCCGCAGCCTGAGGTCGGTCTCGTACAGCAGACCGGCCGCGGTGTGGCTGTTCATCATGCCGTTCATGCGCTGCGCCAGACGGGCGTAGTTCTCCTGCGCGGAGGGCGATTCGTCGTCGTACAGGAAAATGATGTCGAGGTCGCTTTCGTAGCCCAACTCCTTGCCGCCGAGCTTGCCGTAACCCACCACGGCGAAGCGCGGCTCGTCCCGGTGTCGGGTCGGAAGCCGGGCCCAGGTCAGCCGCAGCACCCGCGAGAGCAACAGGCACGCAAGATCGCTCAGGTGATCCGACAGCCGCTCCAGCGTCAGCACCCCCGCGAGATCCAGGGCCAGCAGCCGGAAGGTCTGGGTGTGCTTGAAGTGCCTCAGACGGTCCATCTGGGCCTCGAGATTGTCGCCGTCGGCGTCCAGGGCCGCACCCAGGGAGGCGTCGAGGGCCGGCCAGTCCGGCTCGGCGAGCTGGCGCGGGTCGATCAGCTCGTCGAGCAACATCGGGTGCCGGGCGAGCATGTCGCAGGCCCAGGACGAACGCGAGACCAGTCGCGCCACCGCATCCAGGGCCTGGGGATACTCGATCAGCAGCGCGATGTAGGACTCGCGCCGGCCGATGCTCTCGAGGATGCGCAGCAGGCGGTCGAGGGTCTCGTCCGCCGGGGTGTGGCGCGACGCCGCACGCACCAGCCGCGGCAGCAACTGGTCGAGACGGGACTGCGCCTGTGGCGACATGCGCTGGAAGCGTGCGCTGTCGCGGAGCGTGCGCACGCGGCTCCGGGTCTCTGCGGCGTCGCCGAAGCCGAGTTCCGCCAGCCTGGCCAGGGCTGCCGCTTCGTCCGCCCCTGGCGCCAGCGCCTCCGCCACCGGATCCGTGGCGCTGCCGTCGAATCCCGCGAAAATGGCCCCGAACTGCCCCGACACCGCGGTGCGGTGCACCGCCAGCGCCGCCAGCAGCGCGTCGTAGCCGGCGAAGCCCAGGGACGCGGCCACCAGGTCGCGGTCGTCGGCGTTGCGGGGGAGCTCCTGGGTCTGCTGGTCGTCGAGGTATTGCAGCCGGTGCTCCAGCGTGCGCAGGAAACGGTAGGCCTGCTCCAGCCCCAGGCGGGCGTCCGTGGGCAGCAGGCCGAGGGTGGCCAGGGCCTCCAGCGCCGCGAGGGTGGGGCGCACCCGCAGGAGCGGCTCACGGCCGCCGCGGATCAGCTGGAACACCTGCGCCGTGAACTCGACCTCCCGGATGCCGCCCGGGCCGAGCTTCACGTTGTCGGCGATGTCGCGTCGCCGGACCTCGGCCGAGATCTGGGCGTGGAGCTCGCGCATGGACTGGATGGCGCTGAAATCGAGGTGGCGGCGGAACACGAAGGGGCGGACCAGAGCCTCCAGCTCGGCAGTACGCGTTCCGGTCACGGCCCGGGCCTTGACCCAGGCGTAGCGCTCCCAGGCCCGTCCCTGGGTGGTGAAGTACTCCTCCAGCATGTCCAGGCTGACCGCCAAAGGGCCGCTGTCGCCGTACGGACGCAGCCGCATGTCGACGCGGAAGACGAACCCGTCCTCGGTCGGTTCGGCCAGGGCGCCGATGAGCTTGCGCCCGAGCCGGCTGAAGAACTCATGTGCCGTGCTGCTGCGTCCGCCGCGGGTCTCGCCGTCCTCCGGGTAGACGAAGATCAGGTCGATGTCGGAGGAGGCGTTGAGCTCGCCGCCGCCCAGTTTGCCCATGGCCACCACCATGAGGGTCTGGGGCACCCCGGCGGCGTCCACCGGCTCGCCGAACTGCGGCACCAGCGCGTCGTGCAGCCTGGGCAGGGCGAAGGCGATGGCGGTCTCCGCCAGCGCCGACAGCGTGGCGGTGACTTCCTCGAGCTGGGCGGCACCGGCCAGATCGCGGGCCATCACGTGCACCAAGACCCGTGCCCGCAGCCGCCGCAGGGCGCGCCGCAGTGAGACCTCGTCCAACGGCGCCTCGGCCTCGAGCTCCGCCTGTATGCGGTCCCTCGGGTACGGGCGGTCGAGATCAGCGGGATCGAGGAGCGCGGGATGCCGATCCAGCACCCGGCGGGCATAACGGGAAAAGCGGGCGGCCTTTTCGAGCCAGTCTGTGTGTTGCGACATGGCGAGGTACACTCCGGGTGTCTGTGCGAGACGCCGCCGCATGTGCCGGTCCCGGGGCGCCGTGGCGCCCGCCGGATGGCGCCGGCGACGGCGCGCAGCCACTATAGCCGACCCGCTCGCCGCGGGGACTGTCCAGGGTTTCCTCGACCACGATTCCGTGACTGCCATCACGTCGCCCCAGCAGAGGCGCCGGTTCGGACCGCTCGTGCGGCTGGTGCGCGGCGCGCTGGTGGTCGCGTTCGTGCTGCTGGCGCTCGCGGTCACGCTCCTGCGCACTCTGGTCCTGCCGAACGCGGACCAGTTCCGCGAAACCGTTGCCTACGCGATCGGGCAGTCGTTGGGCCAGCCCGTGACGCTCGGTCCGATTTCCGGGGGCTGGGCCGGCTTCAGGCCCTGGGTCATGATCCGCGATGTCACGGTGCACGACGACGAGGGTCAGGCGGCGCTGCGGCTGTCCCGGGTCCAGGCGATCTTCGGCTGGAGCACCCTGTTCATGCTCGAGGTCCGCTGTCGTACCTTGTCGGTGGACGGTCTGGACGTCACCGTTCGCCGTGATGCGCAGGGCCGGGTCAGTATCGGCGGCATCGACTGGAATCCCGACGCAGCGCGCGGGTCGTTTTCAGACTGGTTCTTCGATCAGCCGCACGTCGTGGTCGGCGATGCCGCGCTGACCTGGGTGGACCAGACCCGCGACGGTGAGCCATTGCGGCTGGAGCAGGTGGACCTCCGGTTCCGCAACCGCGGACGCAGTCACCGGTTCCAGCTGGTGGCGGCACCTCCGGCGGCACTCGGTTCGGTGCTGGACCTGAGAGGTGACTTTCGGGATGGTGGTGCGCCGGGGCTGGCACGCTGGACAGGGCGGATGTATCTGCACGCTCCCTACCTCAATCTGGGCAAGGTGCGCACCTGGGCCGATCTGCCTCTCCGGTTCGAATCCGGCGCGGGCGAAGTGGAGGCCTGGATCGACGTCGCGGATGCGCGGCTGCGGGAGTTCACGGCCGATCTGCGGCTGGCCGGCGCCAGGGCCACGCTCGCCGGCGAGGATGGCGCTCTCGACGTGGCGGCGCTGCAGTCCCGGGTGGGGTGGCGTGCCACGGCGGACGGTTTCGAGGCCTCGCTGCGGCGCCTGTCGCTCGGATTGGCGGACGGCGCCCGGTTTCCCGCCGCGGACATCGTCGTGCGCCAGCGGGATCCGGCCGGCGCCCGCCCCCTGCGTCTCGAGGTGGAGTCCGATCGCATCGACCTGGCGCCGGTGGTCCATTTCCTGAACCGACTGCCGGTGGACGCGCGGCTGCGCGAGGCGGTTGCGCTGCACCGGCCGGCGGGGCGGCTGGTGGATGTCGCCTTCTGGATGGAGGCACCCGCCGAGGGCGGGCCCCGCTTCTCGCTGACCGCCGGCTTCGAGAGCCTGGGTTTTCTGCCGGGGGCGGGATTGCCCGGGGCCTCCGGGCTGAGCGGACGCCTCAGTGCCGGCCATCGGGGCGGGAGTGTGCGCCTGGACAGCCGGGCCCTCGAATTCCTTGCGCCAGACGTGTTCGACCTGCCGCTGGCCTTCGATGCCTTGCAGGCGCAGGCTTCCTGGAGGACGGGGGACGAGGGTCTGGTGGTGGACGTGACCCGGCTGAGCTTCGCCAACGCCGACGCCGCCGGCAGCGCTGCGGGCCGCTTCCTCCGGTCTGCCGCCGGGGTCAACCGTCTGGAACTGGAGGGCAGTCTCAACCGGGCGGGCGTGCCGGCCGTCTGGCGCTACCTGCCGCGCGCCATCGGCGTGCGCACCCGCGACTGGTTGCGTACCGCGCTGCAGGGAGGGGTGTCCGAGGGTGTGCGTTTCGTGGTGCGCGGCGATCTGGCGGCTTTTCCCTTCGATCGCGGGGAGGGCCGCTTCGAGGTCGAGGCCCCGGTGCGCGATGGTGTGTTCGTCATCGGTTCCTCGTGGCCGTCGATCGAGGGCATCACGGGGACGGTCGCCTTCCGCGGCGCGGGCATGGAGATCAACGCCCGGGGACGGATCCTCGGCGCCCGGGTGACGCGGGCGACCGTTTCGATGCCGGATCTCTCCGCACCGGATCCGGTGCTCAGGGTGTCGGGCGAGGCCGACGGACCGACGGCGGAGTTCCTGCGTTACCTCGAGCTCAGCCCGGTCGGTGCCATGATCGGCAACCCGGGCCGGGGCGTCCGGGTGCAGGGCGGCGGTACCCTGCGGCTTGGCCTGACGATCCCGGTACAGCACTCCGGGGACACCGCCGTTTCGGGCAGCTATGGATTCGCATCCAATCGCGTGGAGCGCCTGGGCGGACTGCCACCCCTGTCCCGGCTGCAGGCGCTGCTGGAGTTCAATGACAAGGGGGTCCGGGTATCCAACGGGACGGCCGAACTGCTCGGCGGACCGCTGCGCTTCGGTATCACCACGCAGCCCGGCGGCGGGATATCGGTCGAAGCCAGGGGTCGGTTCGTCGGGGCCCGTGTCCCTGAACCTGATCGCCCGGCCTGGCTGGAACTCGTGCGCGGCGAGACGGACTGGCGGGCGCAGGCCGCTGTGCGCGGAGGGCGGGTCGACCTGACCGTGGACAGCGACCTGAAGGGTCTCGCCGTCGATCTGCCGGCGCCTCTGGGCAAGGCTGCGGCCGACTCGCTGCCGTTGCGGGTACAGGCGCAGTTGCGTGACGCTCAGGTCGTGGGCAACGCGGGCTTGGGCAGTCGCGCGGCGGCGGCGTTCCTCCTCGACACCGCCACCGGCCCGCCGCGGCTGGAGCGCGCCACCCTGGCCTTCGGCGAAGCCGCGCGCCTGCCGCCGGCCTCCGGCATGGTGCTGGAGGGGCGTCTGGAACGTGTCGTGGTCGACGAGTGGCTTCCGGTGATGACGCGCCTGCGCTCCGATCCGGGGACGACAGTCGCCGGCGCGGCGCTGCCGGTGCGGGTCGACCTCGGCATGGACGCCCTGGTACTGGCGGGACGGGAGTTCCACGAGGTCAGGCTCTCGGCCCGTGGCGCGGCGGACGCCTGGCACGCCGAGGTCACGGGGCGCGAGGCCGCCGGCAGCATCGACTGGACGCCTCAGGGACGGGGCAGGCTGGTGGGGCGGTTCTCCCGCCTGCATCTTCCCGAAGTAGGGCCTGCGGGAGCGGGCGCCGCAAGTCTGCAGGGCCAGGACCTGCCGGAGATCGACCTCACCGCCAGTGCGTTCCGCGTCGGCAACCTCGATCTCGGTGCACTCACGCTCCAGGCGGTGCCCACGGGCGCCAAGTGGCAGTTGCGCAAGCTCGACCTGCAGAGTCCGGATGGCCGCATCTCGGCCGAGGGCAGCTGGCAGATGGACCGGGGCAGGCCGCTGACGCAGGTGGCGGTGCGGGTGGACGCGCGCGACGTCGGTCGCATGCTGGTGCGGCTGGGGCGCCCGGCAGCCATCGCCGGCGGCAACGCGCGGGTGGCGGGGGTGCTCGAATGGGAGGGTTCGCCAGCCCGCCCGGATGTCGCAAGCATGAGTGGGCGCCTGTCACTGGAGGCGCGCCAGGGCCGTTTCCTGCAGATCGAGCCCGGCATCGGCAAGCTGTTCTCGGTGCTCAGCCTCCAGGCCCTCCCGCGGCGCGTCAGTCTCGACTTCAAGGATGTCTTCAGCCAGGGCTTCGCGTTCGACGAGGTGCTCGCCAACAGCACCATCACTCGCGGGCTGCTGCGCACCGCCGATCTGCGCATGAGCGGACCGAGCGCGAAGGTGGCCATGATGGGGGAGCTCGACCTGGTGCACGAGACCCAGGATCTCGAGGTGCGCGTGGTTCCCTCGGTGAGCGACAGCATCGCCCTCGGCACCGCGGTGGTGAATCCGGTGGCGGGTCTGGTGGCCTTCATCGTGGGCAAGGCGCTCAACAATCCACTGGACCGCGCCATCGGCTTCGAGTACCACGTCTCGGGCACCTGGGCCGATCCCGCCGTGGAGAAGCGCCGGCGTGCGCCGGCGGCCGCGCCGTCAGGTCCCCGCTGAACGGGGTTGCCGGGCCGGGGCGCCTGTCCCTGCGGGCGGGGACCGGGTAACCTTCCACCTCCTGAGCCATCCCCGGGGCAGTCCACAGCGCGCGATGTCCGAATCGTCCTTCCTTGTTGCAGCCATCCAGACCGTGTCCGGCCCGCGCGTCGAGGACAACCTTGCCACCGCCGGCGCGCTCATCCGCGAGGCTGCAGCCTCGGGGGCGCGTCTGGTGGCGCTGCCCGAGTATTTCGCCATCATGGGGCTGCGTGACACCGACAAGGTGGACGTCGCGGAAACGCCTGGCCGAGGTCCGATCCAGTCCTTCCTGGCGGCGGCCGCACGCGAACTGGGCATCTGGCTGGTGGGTGGTTCGATACCCCTGCGCTCGCCTGTGGCGGGCAAGGTCTACAACAGCTGCCTGCTGCTGTCTCCAGCGGGTGAACTGGCGGCCCGCTACGACAAGATCCACCTCTTCGGGCTGGACCTGGCGGGGCAGAGCTTTTCCGAGTCCAGGACCATCACGCCGGGTGACACGGTGTGCACCGTGCCCACGCCGCTGGCGCGGATCGGCCTGTCCATCTGCTACGACGTGCGCTTTCCTGAACTCTACCGGTCCATGGGACCGGTCGATCTCATCGCTGTGCCCTCCGCCTTCACCGACGTCACCGGGCGGGCGCACTGGGAGACCCTGCTGCGCGCCCGGGCCATCGAGAACCAGGCGTATGTGATCGCGCCCGCCCAGGGCGGGGTGCATCCCAGCGGGCGCCGGACCCACGGATGCAGCATGATCGTCGACCCCTGGGGCGCCATCCTCGCGCAGCGCGATACCGGGCCGGGCTTCGTTCTGGCGGAGCTGAAACTCTCCGAGGTCGCGCGGGTCCGACAGTCGTTGCCGGCGCTGGGCCATCGGCGTCTGCTCGGCCCCGGTGCGGGGGCGTGATCGACGCCGGCGCCGCTCGGACGAGGCGGCCGCGCGCGCCGGCACCGCCGGGGTCCGGTGGACGCCCGCCCGGATGCCTTCGGATGCCATGATTTCGACAAGACAATGCCGGCCCGGCCGGCGATGAGGACACGATGAGCGTTGACGCAGTCCATTCCCCCGCCGGCGAGACGTCGGCCCCGCACCTCGACGTCGCCACCTCCATCCTGCTTGCGCCCTACGGCCTGGACCTTGGGAGCCTGTCCGGTGTGTTCGGCGACATCATGACCCACGACGCCGATTACGCCGACCTGTACTTCCAGTACACCCGCAGCGAGGGGTGGAGCCTGGAGGAGGGACGCGTCAAGTCCGGCAGTTTCAGCATTGACGAGGGTGTGGGTGTCCGGGTGGTGACCGGGGACAAGACCGCCTTCGCCTACTCCGACGACATCAGCCTGGGTGCGCTGCAGGGTGCGGCGCGTGCCACCCGCGCGATCGCGCGCCAGGGTGGGCACGGCGTGGCGCCTCTGCTGCGGGGCGGATCCGGGCATGGCCTGTATGAGCCGGTCGATCCGTTGCGCAGTCTCGGCGAGGAAGCCAAGGTGGCCCTGCTGGAGCGGCTCGAGGCCTATGCCCGGGCGGCGGATCCGCGCGTGACCCAGGTCATCGCCGGCCTCGCGGGCGAGTACGAGGTGGTGCTGATCGCGCGCAGCGACGGCCGGGTGAGCGCCGACGTACGGCCTCTGGTGCGCCTGTCCCTGCAGGTGATCGTGGAGCAGGACGGTCGCAGGGAACAGGGCTCCGCGGGAGGCGGGGGGCGCTTCGATTTCGGCTACTTCGACGATGCGGTGCTGCGTGAGTACGCGCGCAAGGCGGTCGATCAGGCCCTGGTCAATCTCGACGCCCGGCCGGCGCCGGCGGGAACGATGACGGTGGTCCTGGGTGCCGGGTGGCCCGGCATCCTGCTGCACGAGGCCATCGGCCATGGCCTGGAAGGGGATTTCAATCGCAAGGGGACCTCGGCCTTCAGCGGCCGGATCGGGGAGCGCGTCGGTGCGCCGGGCGTCACCGTGGTCGACGACGGCACCCTGCCCCGGCGACGCGGCTCGCTGAACGTGGACGACGAGGGCAATCCGACCGGTCGCACCGTGCTCATCGAGGATGGCATCCTCCAGGGCTACCTGCAGGACAGTCTCAACGCCCGCCTGATGGGCATGGCCCCCACGGGCAACGGGCGCCGCGAATCCTTCGCCCACATTCCGATGCCGCGGATGACCAACACCTGCATGCTCAACGGCGAGCGCGACCCGGAGGAGATCATCCGGTCCGTGAAGAACGGGCTCTATGCGGCCAACTTCGGTGGTGGCCAGGTGGACATCGTGAGCGGCAAGTTCGTGTTCAGCGCCGCCGAGGCCTTCATGATCGAGGATGGCCGCATCACCCACCCTGTGAAGGGCGCGACCCTGATTGGCAGCGGGCCGGACGTGCTCAAGCGCGTGAGCATGATCGGCAACGACATGCGGCTGGATCCCGGCGTCGGCACCTGTGGCAAGGACGGCCAGAGCGTTCCCGTGGGCGTCGGGCAGCCGACCCTGCGGGTGGACGGGCTGACCGTCGGAGGAACGGTCTGAAAGCAGCATTCCCTGTGGTGGCGGGCTTGCCGCATAATCGGGCCCCAGGAGCGCGGGCTGCGGGCCCGCAGCGGCGATCACCGAACGGCGAGGCGATGTTGGAGACGCTGGACGCGGACACCGAAGAGCAGACGCCCAGGAACGAGACCCTCAGGGCGCTGGAGCATCAGGGCAGCGGCGCGACCGCGGCGGAGCGCATGCTCACGCTCATCGGCCATTCCCGTTTCTTCTCGGATTTCACGCGCAACGACATCGAGATGCTGGCGCGCGAAATGGGCCTGTATCGGGCCCAGCCCGGCCAGACCATCATCCGTGAGGGCGACGTCGACGACTTCATGCTGCTGGTCATCGAAGGACGCGTCGACATCGTGAAGCGCGACCGTCACGGCATGCGTCAGCCGATGACCTCCGTCGGGCCTGGCGCCACCCTGGGTGAGATGTCGATGATCGATGGCGAGCCGCGCTTTGCCACCTGCACCGCCGCCGAGACCACCACCTTCGCCACCCTGTCGCGGGACGCCATGGTGAAGATCATCGTGGATGAGCCCAGCCTGGGCACCAAGCTGCTCATCAAGCTGGTCACGCTGCTGTCGGCGCGCTTGCGCCTGACCAGCCAGAATCTCATCGGCCAGATGGTGGGACCCTGACGATCGTCAGGGATTGCCGTCCTCCGCGCCTCCGTCCCGGGCGGCCCTGCCTCACGCCTGCGCGCTGCGAGACCGCGCCTTGTCCCAGTAGACGTCCTGCACGCCGGCGTCGCGGTTGATCACCCGGCACAGCACGAACAGCAGGTCGGACAGTCGGTTGAGGTACTGGCGCGGAAGCGCGGGGCCTTCCTCCGCCTGCGACAGGGTCACCACACGGCGCTCGGCGCGCCTGCAGATCGTCCTGGCCACATGGCACAGGGCCGAGGCGCGTGTGCCGCCGGGCAGGATGAATTCCTTGAGCGGGGCCAGTTGTCCGTTGTGATGATCGAGCGCCCGCTCGAGCGCCAGCACGTGTTCTTCCCGCACCGCGACGTATCCCGGGATGCTCAACTGTCCGCCGAGGTCGAACAGGTCGTGCTGTATCGATACGAGCAGCGAGCACAGATCCTCGCCGATGGGCTCGGCCGCGAGCACCCCCAGAGCACTGTTGAGCTCGTCCACCGCGCCGATGGCCTCGATGCGGGCGCTGTCCTTGGCAGTGCGCGAGCCGTCTCCCAGCCCTGTGGTGCCGTCGTCGCCCGTGCGGGTGTAGATCCTGGAAAGCCTGTTGCCCACGTTGCCCCCGATGCCGGAAAGACCCCGAATATAACCGACTCGCCGACGTCACGGCCCGGCTCAACGGCGGTCCAGCTCCTCCACCTCCAGGGCGAGGTAGTGCAGCTGGGTGTTCTTGCGATGCAGCGATTCGTAGGCATCCCAGCCGGCGAACCGGGGCAGGGCGCCGTCCTCGATCGCGTCCATCAGACTGGCGCCGGCGGCGTACAGGGCCCGCACCCTGGCGTCCACGGCCCTCAGGTAATCGGCCGTCTCCAGGCTCTGCTGCGGCGACAGCGGCCGGCCATACCCCGGGACGATGACGGACAGACCCATGGCGGGCAGCCGTTCGATGGCCGCGATCCAGGGGGCGAGGCGGCCATCGCGCAGTTCCGGCACCCGGCCCTCGAGAACGACTCCGCCCGCGAACAGGACGCCGCTGGCCACGTCCAGCACCATGAGATCGCCCGGTGTGCTCGCCCAGCCGGGGTGGATCAGCTGCAACCGCCGGCCGCCGACCTCGAGCAGGCTGTCGCCGTCCACGGTCTGCTCGGGCACGATGAGGCGGGTGTGCGTCATGACTTCGGCGCCGAGGATCAGCCTCAGGTTCTCCAGGCAGTGTTCGCAGCGCGCACGCATCAGGGCGGCGCTCCCGGTGTGGCACAGCGGCAGCGCACCCGCGGCCACGAAGGCCGTGGTGCCGTAAATGAATTCCTGCACCGCGTGCGTGAGGATGAGGTGTGTCACCGGTTTGTCCGTGATGCGGCGGATGGCCGCGAGCAGTTCCACCCCGTGGGCGTGGGACACCCCGGTATCGATCACCGCCACCGCGGTGTCGCCCACGACGAAGCCGCTGTTGCCGATGCGCCCGCCATTGGCCGGGGCGATGTCGCCCCGTTCGCCGATGAAGGCGTATACCCCCTCGGCGAGGCGCAGCGGCTCGAGGGCGGCGGCCGGGCCGCACCAGAAGGCGAGGACCGCGGCCAGCAGCCGGGCGGCGCGGGACAGCATTGCCAGCGTGCGCGCGGTGGACGCATCATGGACGATGAGGCGGGCAGATCTTGCCGGCCGGATCGGTGGAGGTGTCGCATGCGTTTCGAACGACGGGCGTTTGCCCGGTATCTGGGGCTGTGCACGGTCAGCCTGATCCTGGCCGTGTCCGGGAGCGCCGGTGCCGCCGGGGAATCCGCGCCGTTGCCGGTGGAACAGATCGCACCCGGAAATTTCGTCCATTACGGCAGCCTGGAGGACCGTTCGCCCGCGAACCTCGGGGATCAGGCGAACGTCGGTTTCATCGTGGGAGAGCGCTGCGTGGCGGTGATCGACACCGGCGGTTCCCTGGCCGTCGGCCGGAAGCTGGCGGCGGCGGTGCGCGCCGTCACCGACAAGCCGGTCTGTTACGTTGTGATCACCCATTTCCATCCCGATCATTTCTTCGGCGCGTCCGCCTTCCTCGGGGCGGACGTCCAGGTCGTCGCGCACGAGGGCCACGCGCGTGCCGCCAATCTGCTGTCCCGGCCCTACCTCAATGCGCTGCGGCGCGATCTGGGCGAGTTATCGGACGGCAGCGTGGTGGTGCCCGCCGGCATCACGGTGTCGCGCGAGATGCGTCTCGATCTCGGTGGCCGGGTGCTCCGGCTCCAGGCCTGGCCGGTCTCGCATACGAACAACGACATCACGGTGCTGGACGAGGCCAGCGGCACACTGTGGCTGGGCGATCTCCTGTTCATCGATCATACGCCCGTGGTCGATGGCTCGGTGAGCGGCTTCCTCGAGGTCATGCGCGGTCTGGCGGCGATCCCGGCGGGGCGCTATGTCGCCGGCCATGGTCGCCCGGCCCGGCCCTGGCCCGAGGCGCTGGAGCGGCAACGCGGCTATCTCGAGGCGGTGATGCGGGACACCCGCGCGGCGCTCAAGGCCCGCATGAGCCTGGAACAGGCCACCGAGACTGTCGGGTGGTCGCAGGCCGAGGGATGGGTCAATTTTGATCTGTATCATCCGCGGAACGTGTCGGCCGCCTACACTGAGCTCGAATGGGAGTGACGTCCCCGAGAGCGGGTCGCCATCATCCCGTGAACCACGGAGGAGAATCCATCATGTCCCCCATGCTGTCCCTGGCGCGCAGGATGTTGGCCTGTGTCTGCCTGCTGGGCCTCGCCGCCGGCGCCTGTGCCAACGAGAACGCCGAGCCCGATCCCGGGAAGAGCCAGTACTGGACGCCGGTGCGTCAGGCGATGTTCGGCGATCGCGAGATCCTCGACGGCCGGGACATCCTGAACGTCTATCTCAACGTGCGCGCCATCGATGCAACCACGGTACCGCTGTCGGTCAAGGCGCGCATCGACCAGACGCCCGAGCGCCACATCAGGAACCTCTTCCTGGTGGTCGAACGCAACCCCTCGCCCGCGGCGGGGGTGTTCCACTTCGGCCCCGAGAGTGGTCGGGTCCAGCTGGAGACGCGGCTGCGCTTCGAGGACTTCAGCCATGTGCGCGCGATCGCCGAGATGAACGACGGCAAGCTCTACATGGCCAGCCGCTGGGTCAAGGCGGCGGGCGGGTGCTCGGCACCCGGCGAGCGCAACCGCATCCCGCCGGAGCTCATCGGGCAGATGAAGTTCAAGTTCGCCGACGACACGGTCGAGTACCACAAGCCCACCCTGGTGCAACTGATGATCCGGCACCCGAACGAGTCAGCGCTGGCCGCGGATTTCGACGATACGCGGGTGCCGCGCTTCGTGCGCAGCGTGAAGGTCAGCTTCGACGGCAAGCCGGTGATGAGCGGGGAGGTGGATTTCTCCATCTCGGACGACCCGAGCTTCCGCTTCTTCTTCACTCCGACACGGGAGGGGGTGCTCGAGGCCGTGGTCGAGGACACGCACGACAAGCTCTACGTGCACCGCATGACCATCACCGAAGGCGTGCCTTTGCCGGGGGGCTGAGCACGCCCATGAGGGGCCCGCCCAGGCCGGGCGGGCCAGGTCGCCGGTGTCGCCGTTCATCACGTGCGGGCCGCGCCTGTCGGCGGTCGGCGGCACGCCACATCGTTGAGGGAGGTACCAGTCATGTCGGTCATGCCTTTACCCGGGAGTCTGGCGCTCGCCTGTGCAAGCCTGCTCGGCCTGGCCTCGGTGGCTCTGGCCGCCGGTACGGTTGCCGCCGGCCCCGAAGATGCCGGGCGTCGCCAGTGCCAGGGGTGCTGGCAGGCGCTCGCCGACGACAGCGAGCCCGATCCGAACAAGAGCCAGTACTGGACCCCGGTGCGTCAGGCGATGTTCGGTGATCGCGAGATCCTCGACGGGCGCGATTTCCTCAGCCTGACCGTCGACATGCGCGCCGTCGACGCGACCGCCGTGCCGCTGTCGGTCAAGGCGCGCACCGACCAGACGCCCGGGCAGCACATCACGAACCTGTTCCTGGTGGTGGAGCGCAACCCCTCGCCCGCGGCCGGGCTGTTCCACTTCGGTCCGGAAAGCGGACGGGTGCGGCTGGAGACCCGCCTGCGCTTCGAGGGTTTCAGCCACGTGCGGGCGATCGCCGAGACCAACGACGGCCGGCTCTACATGGCCAGCCGCTGGGTCAAGGCGGCGGGCGGGTGCTCGGCACCCGGCGAGCGCAACCGCATCCCGCCCGAGCTCGTCGGGCAGATGAAGTTCAAGTTCGTCGACGACACGGTCGAGTACCACAAGCCCACCCTGGTGCAACTGATGATCCGGCACCCGAACGAGTCGGCGCTGGCGTCCGACTTCGACGATGCACGGGTGCCACGCTTCGTGCGCAGCGTGAAGGTGAGTTTTGACGGCACACCGGTCATGAGTGGCGACGTGGACTTCTCCATCTCCGAGAACCCGAGCTTCCGTTTCTTCTTCACCCCCACGCGCGAGGGTGTGCTCGAGGCGGTGATCGAGGACACGCACGACCAGCGCTACGTGCATCGCATGACCATCACCGAGGGCGTGCCCCTGCCGGGGGGCTGAGAGTGCTCCGCACGCGGGGGACCATGGTTGCCGCGACGCCCGGTGAACCCTGGCGGGGCAAATCCCCGACCGTTGACCCGGGCGGGGGAGTTACGCACAATGGCGCCCGTTTCCGACCCGAGAATGTGCTTCCAATGAAAACAACGCGCTTGACGGCCACGCTGGCCGGGGTGGCCATGGCAGGCATGTCGCTGGCCGTCGCAGCGGAGGGCAACGCGGACGCCGGCAAGAAGAAGACGCAGATGTGCGCCGGTTGTCACGGTATCGAAGGTTTCCGCACCGCGTACCCCGATGTGTACACCGTGCCCAAGATCGGTGGGCAGAATGCCGGGTACATCGTCGCCGCCCTGAAAGCCTACAAGTCTGGCGATCGTCCCCACCCGACGATGCGCGGCATCGCTGCGCAACTGTCCGACCAGGACATGGCCGATCTCGCCGCCTATTACTCGGCATCGGGCAACTGATCCCGCGCCACCACGGACCGACCAAGATGAAAGCCACGTTCGCACTGTTCGCCGCTTCCTTCGTGCTGGCCTCGGGCTCGGCCTGGGCCGGAGGGGACGCCGCCGCCGGTCAGAAGAAAGCTCAGGAAGTATGCGCCGCCTGCCATGGGGAAGGTGGCGCCAAGCCCACCACGCCCGACTACCCGGTGCTCGCCGGTCAGCACGAGGACTACCTTCGCGTGACCCTCAACGCCTACAAGACCGGCAAACGCAAGAACGCCATCATGGCCGGCATGGCAGCAGCACTGAGCAAGAAGGACATCGCCGATCTGGCCGCCTACTTCTCCAGCCAGAAAGCGCTGGGCTACAAGTACTACCACTGAGTCCGGGCCGGCAGAGGCATCCGGGGGCCGCGCAAGCGGCCCTCGTCATTTGGGGCGCTGGCCGGCGCGGGCGTTGATGCGTTGCAGGTAGGTTTCCCCGTCGTAGGCCGTGGCGTTGCGCTGGGCCTCCCAGATCGTTTCGGCGAGGCATTCGAGTATGGCGTGGCGTGCCGAGTGCGCATCGCCCAGCGCCTGTTCCAGCGTTTCGCAGGCGGCCCGGACGCCCGGCGGCTGGTCGATGGACAACTGCTCCTCCACGGCCAGATGCAGCGACAGGTGCAGGAAGGGGTTGGTCTCGCCGCCTGCCGGCAGCCAGTCTCGTTCCAGGTGGCGCTCGGGATCGTCCAGGATGGGGTGGTACTCCGGGTGCTCGAGCAGGATGCCAAGCACCAGGCGCTCCATGGGCTGCAGGGCCTGCCCCTTGCTGCGGCGTGCCCAGACGTCGAAGAAGAAGCGTCTGGCCTGGTCTCGGTTCGGTGTGAACAACGGGGTCTCCGTCCGGGGATGTGACGCTTCAGAGCGCGCGGCGGCGGGTCGTGCCGTCACCCGGCGACGGATCCGCGGTGGTCTTGTCGCGGTATTCGCACAGGTCGCGCAGGCTGCAGGAGGGGCACTCGGGGCGGCGCGCCTTGCAGACGTAGCGTCCGTGCAGGATCAGCCAGTGGTGCGCGTTGCGCCGGTAGGCGGGAGGCACCACCTTGAGGAGGCGCTGTTCGACGGCCACGACATCCTTGCCCGGCGCCAGCCTCAGCCGGTTAGCCACCCTGAAGATGTGGGTGTCCACCGCGATGGTGGGTTCGCCGAATGCCGTGTTGAGCACGACATTGGCGGTCTTGCGTCCCACTCCGGGCAACGCTTCCAGGGACGCGCGATCGCGCGGCACCTCGCCGTCGTGGCGCTCGAGCAGCAGTCGGGACAGCTCCACCACATTCTTTGCCTTGTTGCGGTACAGGCCGATGGTGCGGATGTGTTCCTCCACGCCCGCGACCCCGAGGGCCACCATGGCCGCCGGCGTGCTGGCGACGGGGAACAGCCGTGCCGTGGCCTGATTCACTCCGCGATCCGTTGCCTGGGCCGAGAGCACCACCGCGACCAGCAGTTCGTAGGGCGAGGTGTAGGTCAGCTCTGTGACGGGATGAGGATTGGCGGCCTGCAGCCGGTGGAAGATCTCTTCGCGTTTTGCGGCGTTCATCCTGCCTCCGGTGGCTGGCGGCGGGCGCGTGCCCGGGCGATGGCTGCCTCGATGATGCCGCGCTTGCGCTCGGCCTCCGGATCCTCGGGCGACATCGCCTGGAGTTTGTGTGCAGCCTTCGCCGCAAGGCGCTCCTCGCGCTCGCCGCGCTCGCGGGCCAGACGGCCCACACGCGCCGCATGGCGCTGCCGTGCCCGCCCGGCGCGCTCCCGCCAGGTGGTCTCCGGGCGATCCTCCAGCACGGCTCCCGAGGCCTGCAGCGCCGTCAACGGCTCGATGCGGATGCAGTCCACCGGGCAGGGGGGCAGGCACAGTCCGCAGCCGGTGCATTCCTCGAGCAGCACCGTGTGCATGCGTCGCGAGGCACCGACGATGGCGTCCACCGGGCAGGCCTGGATGCACAGGGTGCAACCGATGCACTTCGATTCGTCGATGAGCGCGACCGACGCGGGCACCTCCACCCCGCAGGCGGGATCGAGCGCCATGGACGACGCCCCCAGCAGGCGCGCCAGCCGATCCACGCCGGCCTGTCCTCCAGGCGGGCAGCGGTTGATCGCGACCTCGCCGCGGGCCAGCGCCTCTGCGTACGGGCGACAGCCGGAGAAGCCGCAGCGGGTGCACTGCGTCTGCGGCAGCAGGGCGTCGATGTCCTCGACGCTGGGCGCTGGCATGATGCGGTCCGCGCTTCAGGCCGCCCGTGCGCGCTGCCCGGCCTGCACCAGACAACGGTCGATCCACTGCGCCGTGAGCTTCTCGCTCAACCCGTTCTGTTGCAGACGGCTGTTCAGTCCCGCCCAGTCGACGCGGTCCAGCGCCTGATCCTGGTTGAAGCAGGAGAACACCACCGAGCGTTCACCGGTCACCGGGTCGACGTGCGGCTGCAGGCACTGGGCGCAGATCTCCTTCATCATGCATTGCATGGGCGAGTTGATCGACCCGATGGCGACGTGCCCGGGCTGCAGGTGTGCCGCCAGCACGCCGTGCCGGGCGGCGGCCACCGCGGCCATCATGCGGTCGGATCCGATGGCAATGAGGTGGTCGGCCTCGCGCATCGGGATGGTCCGCTCGCCCAGCAATCCCTCTGCGTAGTGGCGCATGGCCTCGACGATGTTGCCGACGAAGCACCTGTCCCCCTCACGGGACGGCGCGAACCCCGGTGCCTCGTCGCAGCACCAGACCACGGTGTCGGCCGCTGCCTCGATCTCCGCCACCTTGTAGCGGTCGATCACCTTCTTGTAGCCGGCGAAATACAGCACCCGCGATCCGGCGCGTCGCAATGCCTGGCCGATGGAAAACAGCACGGCGTTGCCCAGGCCGCCGCCGACCAGGACCACGGTGCGGCCCTGCGGGATGTCGGTCGGCGTGCCGGTCGGACCCATGAGCACGACCGGCTCGCCCGGTTGCAGCAGCGCGCACAGGTCCGACGATCCGCCCATCTCGAGCACGATGGTTGAGACCAGGCCGCGAGCGGGATCGACCCAGGCCCCGGTGAGGGCGAGCCCCTCCATGGCCAGCCGGGTGCCGTCCACCAGCGGGGCGCGGGTCTCGAAGTTCTGCAGGCGGTAGAACTGGCCGGGCTGGAAGCGCCGCGCCGCCGCGGGCGCCCGCACCACCACCTCGACAATGTTCGGGGTGAGGCGGATCACCTCGTGAACCGTGGCCCTGAGCTCGCCGTTGATCCGGGTGAGGAAGCCGGCGTCGTCGTCGCACGAGGCCGGCGACACGCCGGCCAACACACGGCTCACCACCGGATAGCCCTGCTTGGCGCTCCCCATGGCCTTGACGACGTTGCCGAAGAACGAGGGGGTGGAGGTCGCCGAAGAAGCTGATGGCGCGCCCGTCCTGCTCGCGACACAGCAGCACGTGGGCTGCGCCCGGCTTGGCGCTGCGCTCCGGCTTCACCGGGCGGCCGGTCTCGTCCATGGCCTGGAAATACTTGCCGTCGAGCTGGAAATGCGTGGCGTCCTCGCGCGCCGCCACGGTGTTGGGCTGGGTGCCGGCGGCCACCAGGATGGCGCGTGCCGGAAGGACCTGCTCGGTGGTGGTCTCCACCCCCTGATCGTCGACGCCGCGCGCGCTCACCCTCAGGCCGCTGGCGTGTCCGTGCGCGTCGACCTCGACCGCGACCGGCGTCAGGTTGTCGGCGAACACGACGCCTTCCTCCAGGGCCTTCTCGATCTCTTCGTGGTTCAGGGTGTAGGCCGGGCTGTCGACCAGACGACGGCGATAGGCGACGGTGACGCCGCCCCAGCCGCGCAGCAGTTCGGCAATGCGCGGCGCCCGCCCTTCCTCCGCCGCCTGGCGGCGCTCCTCTCGCAGCGCCCTGCCGTGCGCCAGGAACTCGGCGGCGATGCCGGCCTCCTCGGGCGTCCAGCGTGCGCGCACGGCAGCCTCGCCGCGCTCGGCCACCAGGGTCTCGTAGCGGCGCAGGAACTTCTCCACCTGCAGCTGATAGTAGGCGGCGGACTCGGTCGCGGTGTCGACGGCGGTCAGGCCGCCCCCGATCACCACCACCGGGAGGCGAAGCTGCATGTTGGCGATGGAGTCGGTCCGCGCGGCTCCGGTCAACTGCAGGGCCATGAGGAAGTCCGACGCGGTGCGCACGCCGCGCGCCAGACCGTTGGGAAGGTCGAGAATGGTCGGGCGTCCCGCGCCGGCGCACAGGGCGATGTGGTCGAATCCAATGACCCAGGCATCGTCCACCGTGAGGGTGCCCCCGAAGCGCACCCCGCCCAGCAGGGAGAACTGCGCGCGACGCTCCAGCAGGAGGCGGACGACCTTCAGGAAGTTCTTGTCCCAGCGCACCGTGATGCCGTATTCGGCCACACCGCCGAAGCCGGCCATGACGCGCTCGTCCAGACGTTCGCGCAGACTGTCGATGACATGGACGGGCTCGAAGGGCACGCGGGAGCCGTCTGAGGCGACGCCGGACAGGCCCTGCGGGAGGGGCTCGATCTTGAGGCCGTCGACCCCCACCACGGCATGGCCGTCGTTCATGAGGTGGTGGGCCAGGGTGAACCCGGCCGGTCCCATGCCCACCACCAGCACCCGCTTGCCGGACGGCAGCAGGGGCAGCGGCCGGCGCAGGTTCAGGGGGTTCCAGCGCGTCAGCAGGGAGTAGATCTCGAAACCCCACGGCAGCTCGAGCACGTCCTTGAGCGTGCGCGTCTCGGCCTGCGGGATGTCCACCGGCTGCTGCTTCTGGTAGATGCAGGACTTCATGCAGTCGTTGCAGATGCGGTGCCCGGTGGCCGCCGCCATCGGATTGTCGACGGTGATCATCGCCAGGGCCGCGACCGCGAAGCCCTCGCTCTTGAGTTTCTGGAATTCGGAGATGCGCTCCTCGAGCGGACAGCCGGCCAGGGGAACGCCGAACACGGTCTTCTTGAAGCCTGTCGCCGGTGCCTTTTCCGCCATGCCGTGGGAGCAGGAGTCCTTTCCCTGCTCATGGCACCAGATGCAGTAGTTGGTCTGGTCGAGCGCCCCGGTGAGGTCGGTGCCGGCGTCGGTCAGGCCAAAGCCTTCTCTCCGACGCAGATGGTGTGCGCGGTGCACCGTGACGCCGCCCGCGTTCTCCGTCACCAGGGGCACCAGCCGCATGAAATCGAGCTTGTGCGGCGCCTTGAAGAGGACACCGGCGGCATGGCGCCGCTGGCCCTCGGGGCTGTGCACCGCCCAGGCGCTGTAGCGCAGGGCCGCGTCGAGCAGGTCGGCGTTGGCCACCTCGTCGCCCTGCCAGCCCTGCACGGCCCGGGAGAAATCGAGCTCCGTGAAGCCCTCGCCGAGGACCGCGGCGAGCTGCGCCTCCAGGGCCGCTCCGTCGAGCTGGCGGGCCTCCTCCTGCTTGATGCGGTTCAGCGCCTTGCGCTGCACGAACAGCCGCTTCACCGCGTAGAGCGGGGCCAGTTCGTGGTGGCGTGCGGCCAGCGCCCCGACGGCGTCCCCGATGCCGAACAGATGGCCGAGAAAATCCTCGAGGAAAGGACCCAGTTCCATCAGCAGGTCGGCCTCTGCACGGGCCTCCAGCGCACCCGGGTCCAGTCTGGCTTCGGCCAGACGGAAGGCGAGGGCGGGATCGTCGGCGGCGAGGCGCTCGATGAACAGGCGATCGATGCGTTCGAGGCCTTCGCGGCGGTACAGATCGGCGAACTCTAGCCCGTGGGCGAGACGAAGAGCGGCAGTGGCAGGCATGGGACTCGGCGGCAGACGGTCAGGCGGTGGACGGGGTGGGCTTGCGCGCGTGCCGCGACAGCGGCACGAGGTGCCCGATTATACGATCCGCCACTGTGGATGCCCGCCGCCGGGGTGGGCCTCAGCGGGCGGCCGCCAATGCCGCCACCGCTTCGCGGACCAGCGCCGGGCCGCGGTAGACCAGGCCGGAGTAGACCTGCACCAGCGTGGCCCCGGCCTCGATCTTCTCGCGGGCATCGGCGCCGCTGAGGATGCCACCCGCAGCGATGATGGGGACGCGGCCCTCCAGCCTCCGCGCGAGCGCCCGCACCACCGCGGTCGAGGCGCCGCGCAGGGGCGCGCCGCTCAGACCGCCCGCTTCGCCGGCATGCGCGAGGCCGGTCACACCCTCGCGCGAAAGCGTGGTGTTGGTGGCGATGACGGCCTCGATCCGGTGGAACATGAGGCGGTCGGCGATCAGGTCGAGCTGCGCTTCGTCCAGGTCCGGCGCGATCTTGAGCGCCAGGGGCACATGCCGGCCATGACGGGCAGCCAGCGACGCCTGCTCCTCCTTGAGCGCGGCGAGCAGCGGGTCGAGCGCCCCGGGGTCCTGCAGGCTGCGCAGATTCCTGGTGTTGGGCGACGAGATGTTCACGGTCACGTAGTCGGCCACCGGGTAGGCCTTGCGCAGGCCGATCAGGTAGTCGTCCGCGGCGCGCTCGATGGGGGTGTCGAAGTTCTTGCCGACGTTGATGCCGAGGATGCCATCGAAGCGGCGTCCTGCCACCCGGGCCAGCAGGGCGTCGATGCCCTCGTTGTTGAAACCCATGCGGTTGATGATGGCCCGAGCCTGCGGCAGCCGGAACAGCCGGGGCCGCGGGTTGCCCGGCTGCGGCCGCGGCGTGACCGTGCCCACCTCGATGAAGCCGAACCCCATGGTGGCCAGTGCGTCGACGTGGCGGCCGTTCTTGTCCAGGCCGGCCGCCAGCCCGACGGCATTGGGTAACGCGAGCCCCATGCAGTTCACCGGCCGTCCATGCAGCGGACGCGGTGCGCCGAGCAGCCCGAACCGGGCCGCGGCATCGAGGGCGGCCAGGCCGAGGTCGTGGGCTCGCTCTCCGTCCAGCCGGAACAGCACCGGCCGCAGCAGGGAGTAGATGCCATGCACGGGAGGCAGGTCCTCAGCGCCCGGTGAAACGACCGGGGCGGCGTTCGCGGAACGCCGCCAGACCCTCGCGCGCGTCCTCGGTCTGCAGCAGGCGCCGGAGTTCGGGCAGCAGGCGCGCGATGGCGGCCCGCTCGCCGGCCTCCCGCACGCGGCGTGCCGAAAGCAGTGTCTCGGTGACCGCCAGGGGCGCCTGGGCGGCGATGGTCCCGGCGATCCCGGCGGCGCGCTGGCGCTGTTCGCCGGGCGGCACAACCTCCTGCACCAGACCGATCCGCAGGGCCTCGGCAGCATCGAACTCGTCACCGGTGAGCAACCAGCGCATGGCGTTGCCCCACCCCGCCTCCTGGGCCAGACGCAGCGTCGCGCCACCGATGGGGAAGATGCCGCGCCGGATCTCGATCTGCGCGAACCGGGTATCCGCGGCGGCGATCCGGATGTCGGCAGCGAGCAGCAGTTCGATGCCGATCGTGAGGCACCACCCCTGGACCGCCATGACCAGCGGCTTGGACAGGGTGCGTCCGGCGTCCAGGCCGAGCGGGTCCATGCCGCCCTCGGGCAGGGGCGGGGTGCCGCCCTGGTCGAAGTGCGGTGTCCACTGCGGCAGGTCGATGCCGCCGGTGAAATGCTCTCCATGGGCGAACAACACGCCGCAGTGCAGCCCGGGGTCGCGCTCCAGTTCGCCCAGCGCCGCCGACAGTGCCTGGTACATGGGCACGTCGAAGGCATTGCGCTTGCCGGTGCGTTGCAGGCCGATGTGGAGCACGCGGCCGATGCGCTCCGTCGAAACCGTGCCCGTCATGCCGCGGCTCCACGCCCGACCTGCAGGGGCTGCCAGCGTCCATCGACCAGCCCCTCGATGGGCTGGAAGTTGACCTTGTAGGCCATCTTGCGGCTCTCGGCGATCCAGTAGCCCAGGTACAGGTGGGGCAGACCCAGGCGGCGGCACATCTGGAGCTGCCAGAGCACGTTGTAGGTGCCCAGCGCGGCGCCCGGCAGTTCCGGATCGAAGAAGGTGTAGACGGAGGACATGCCGTCCTCCAGCCGGTCGATGATGCTCACCATGCGCAGCTCACCGTGCTCGCGGAATTCCACCAGATTCGAGCGGACGTTGCTCTGCAACAGGAAGTGGCGGTACTGCTCGCGCGAATCGTGGTCCATGCCGCCACCGAAGTGGCGCGCCGACTGGTAGCGCAGGTACAGCGCGTAGTGCTCCGGGCTGTACTTGAGCTCGAGCAGGCGTGCCTCGAGGGCGGCGTGCCGCTTCCAGGCCCGGCGCTGCGAGCGGTTGGGCTCGAAGCGGTCGACCAGGATGCGCACCGGAACGCAGGCGCGGCAGCGGTCGCAGTAGGGGCGGTAGGTGAAGGCCCCGCTGCGACGGAAACCGGCTCGCACCAGTTCCCCGTAGACGTGGGTGTCGATGGCGTGGCTCGGCGTGGCCACCTGGGATCTCGCCAGCCGGTCCGACAGATAGCTGCACGGATAGGGGGCCGTGGCGTAGAACTGCAGCACCGAGAAGGGCAGGTCGTTCAACTGTGTCATGGCGTGCCGTGATGCCGACCGAAGGATGGCCAGGGTCCGGGCCGTCGATCTTCCGAGTGTATCAAGGTTGCCAGCCGGCCCAGGAATTCGCTCCGGGGCATGTTGATGGCTCCGAGCGAGGCGAGATGGGCGGTGGCCATCTGGCAGTCGATCAGTTCGAAACCCGCCTCCTGCAGCGTGCGCACCAGATGCACGAAGGCCATCTTCGAGGCGTCGGGCACGCGCGAGAACATGGACTCGCCGAAGAACACC
>JBEICA010000043.1:0-16882 GCA_040373665.1 Burkholderiales bacterium
ATGGCCTCATGCTCCAGCCGCTTCCACGCAGGCGTCCGCCACCTGACGGGCGGCGTCCGGACGCGCCAGCGCCCGTGCCTTGCGCGCCATGGCGAGCAGGGTGTCGCGGGTGAAGCCGCCCAGGATGGCGGCCAGCCCCTGGGCGGTGAGGTCGCGCTGCTGCACCAGCAGCGCGGCCCCCGCCTCCGAGAGGAAGCGGGCATTGGCGCTCTGGTGGTCGTCCACCGCATGGGGAAAGGGCACGAGTACCGCCGCCACACCGGCGGCCGCCAGCTCGGCCACCGTCAGCGCGCCGGCCCGGCACACCACGCAGTCGGCCTCGCCCAGCGCGGCCGCGACGTCCTCGACGAAGGCCACACATTCGGCGTCGACTCCAGCCTCGGCGTAGTTGCGGCGAAGCACCTCGAGGTGACGCTCCCCGGCTTGGTGGCGCACCTGCGGGCGACGCTCGGACGGCAGCAGTGCCAACGCCTTCGGCACGACCTCGTTGAGCGCCTGCGCACCGAGGCTGCCGCCCATCACCAGCAGGCGCAGCGGCCCTTCGCGGCCCGGGAAGCGCGCCTCCGGCCCGGGCACGGCGACGATCGCGGCCCGCACCGGATTGCCACACCACGTCGCCTGCGACAGGGCGTCGGGAAAGCCCGTCATGCGCCGCCGGGCCAGCCGCGCCAGCACACGGTTGGCGAGCCCGGCGATCGCATTCTGTTCGTGCAGGACGAGGGGTCGGCGCAGCAGCGCCGCCATGACACCCCCGGGGAAGGAGATGTAACCGCCCATGCCCAGGACCACGTCCGGGCGCACGCGCAGGATCACGCCGGCACACTGCACCAGCGCGACCAGCAGGTTGACCGGCAGCATGAGGGCGCGCGCCAGCCCCTTGCCCCGCAGGCCGCCGAACCGGATGAACTCGATCGGGTGGCCATGCCTTGGCACCAGACCGGCCTCCATGCCCTGGCGCGATCCGAGCCACACCACGCGCCAGCTGCGGCGGCGCATCTCTTCGGCCACCGCCAGGGCGGGCATGATGTGTCCGCCGGTACCGCCTGCCATCACCAGCAGGGTGCGACCCGTGGCCGCCGCGCTCATGCCGGCCTCCCCATCATCATCTGGCGGTTCTCGTAGTCCACGCGCAGCAGGATGGCCAGCGCCGCCATGTTGACGACGATGCCGGTGCCGCCGAAGGAGAGCATCGGCAGGGTCAGCCCTTTGGTCGGGAGCACCCCCATGTTCACGCCCATGTTGATCAGGGCCTGCACCCCGATCCACAGCCCGATGCCCTGGGCCACCAGGGCGGAGAAATAGCGCTCCAGACGAGCCGCCTGACGGCCCACCACGAAAGCGCGAGTCACCAGCCAGACGAACAGGCCGAGCACCACTGCCACGCCCACGAAGCCCAGTTCCTCGGCGATCACCGCCAGCAGGAAGTCGGTGTGCGCCTCGGGCAGGTAGAACAGCTTCTCCACGCTGGCACCGAGTCCGACGCCGAACAGTTCGCCCCGGCCGAAGGCGATGAGCGAGTGGGTCAGCTGATAGCCCGAACCGAGCGGGTCCTTCCACGGGTCGAGGAAGCCTGTCACGCGCGCCAGTCGGTAGGGTGCGATCAGGATGAGCACCATGAAGCCCACCACCAGCAGCGCCACCAGGACGGCGAACAGACGCCAGTTCATGCCGCCCAGGAACAGCAGCCCCATCGCGATGACCGTGATGACGCTGAAGGCGCCGAAGTCGGGCTCCATCAGCAGCAGCGTGCCGGCGAACAGCATCACGCCGGCCATCGGCAGGAAGCCCTTGCGCAGGCTGCCCATGAAGGCGGCCTTGCGCACGGTGTAGTCGGCCGCATAGAGGACCACCGCGAGCTTGGCGAATTCGGACGGCTGGAAGCCCAGACCGAAGAAGCGCAGCCAGCGCTGGCTGCCGTTCACCACCCGTCCCACGCCGGGGATCAGCACGATCAGCAGCAGGAATGCGGCGAACATGAAGAGAAAGGGCGCGGACTGCTGCCACCAGCGCATGGGCACCTGGAAGGTGGCGGCGGCGGCCACCAGGCCGATGCCGAGGAACACGGCGTGACGCACGAGATAGTAGCTGGCGTCGAAGCCGGTCAGCCGGGACGCCTCGGCGGTGGCGATGGAGGCCGAATACACCATCACCAGACCGATGGCGAGCAGCAGGACCGCAGACCAGGCCAGCGACTCGTCCAGCGGGGCCACGGCACGCGGTCCGGGCGTGGCGGTCAGGCCGAGCATGCCCTGGCCTCCTGGAGACGCGCCACCGCGGCGCGGAACACCTCCGCGCGGTGCTCGTAGTTGCGGAACATGTCGAAGCTTGCGCAGGCGGGCGACAGCAACACCGCGTCGCCCGGGCGCGCAGCGGCGGCGGCACGGCGTACCGCATCGTCCATGTCCGCGGCCTTCACGATGGGTACGCCGACCGGCGCCAGGACCTCCGCGATGCGCGGAGCATCACGCCCGATCAGGACCACGGCGCGCGCGCGCGGCCGCCACCGCCGCCAGCGGCGTGAAGTCCTGGCCCTTGCCGTCGCCACCGGCGATCAGCACCACCGGCTGCGGCAGGCCGGAAAGCGCAGCCACGGTCGCACCGACGTTGGTGCCCTTCGAATCATCGTAGTAGCGGCAGCCGTCGACCTCGGCAACGAACTCCACCCGGTGGGCCAGCCCGGCGAAGGCCCGCAGGGCCTGCACCACCGCATCCTCGGGAACGCCCGCTGCAGCCGCCAGGGCAAGTGTCGCCATGGCGTTGGCGGCGTTGTGCAGGCCCGCGACCCGCAGCGTGGCGGGTTCGAGCACCGGCCGCTCGCCCTCGGCGATCCAGTCACGGCCACCGTGGCGGAGCAGGCCCCAGTGGCGCGGCCCGGGCGCGCGGTCCAGGCCGAAGGTCCAGGCCTGCGCGCCGGCCGGCACCATGCCGGTGGTCCAGTCGTCCTGGCGGTTGACCACGACGATGCCGGCGCCGACGAACACCCGGGCCTTGGCCGCCGCATACTCCGCCATCCCCTCGTAGCGATCGAGGTGATCCTCGGAGACGTTGAGCACCACGGCGGCGTCCGGCCGCAGCGAGGCGGTGGTCTCGAGCTGGAAGCTGGACAGTTCCAGCACCACGGCGCGCGGCATCGGACGCGCGCCGGTCTCGATCCCGCCCAGAGCGTCCAGGACCGGCAGGCCGATGTTGCCCGCCACCAGGGTCTCCCAGCCGGCGGCGCGGCAGGCCGCCCCTGTCATCTCCGTGACCGTGCTCTTGCCGTTGGACCCGGTGATGGCGAGGATTGCCGGGCGCCGCGCACCCCGGACAGCCACCAGCTCATCGAGCCCGAGGGCGAACAATTCGATGTCTCCGACCGCGGGCACCCCCGTCGCCAGGGCACGGCGGATGTGTGGCTCGGACAGCGGCACCCCGGGGCTCACCGCAAGCATTTCGACGCCGCGGAAGGTCTCCGCCCGGAAGGGGCCCGCGAGCACCGGCACACCGGGCAGCTCGGCCCGCAGGGTGTCGACGTTGGGCGGGGCGGCACGGGAATCGGCCACGGACACCACCGCACCGCGGGCATGCAGCCAGCGCGCCATCGACAACCCGGTCACCCCGAGGCCGAGGACGAGAATGCGGCGGTTGCGGAAGGACGGGCTCATCTCAGCTTCAGGGTGGACAGGCCGAACAGCACCAGCAGCATGGTGATGATCCAGAACCGCACCACCACCTGATTCTCCTTCCAGCCCTTGAGCTCGAAGTGATGGTGCAGCGGCGCCATCCGGAAGATGCGCCGACCGGTGAGCTTGAAGGACGCCACCTGCAACATGACGGACAGGGTCTCGACCACGAACACGCCGCCCATGATGAACAGCACGATCTCCTGGCGCACGATGATGGCCACCGTGCCCAGGGCGGCACCGAGGGCCAGGGCGCCGACGTCGCCCATGAAGACCTCTGCCGGGTAGGCGTTGAACCACAGAAACCCGAGACCCGCCCCCGCCAGGGCGCCGCAGAAAACGGTCAGTTCGCCGGCACCGGGGATGAAGGGAAAACCGAGGTAGCGCGAGAACACGGCGTTGCCAGCCACGTAGGCGAACACCCCGAGGGCGCTGCCGACCATCACCGTGGGCAGGATGGCCAACCCGTCCAGTCCGTCGGTGAGGTTGACCGCGTTCGAGGTGCCGACGATCACGAAATACGACAGCACCACGAAGCCCAGCGTGCCGAGCGGATACGCGACGTATTTGAAGAACGGGACGATGAACTCGGTCTGGGCCGGCAGCGAGGAGTAGGCGAGCACCAGCGCGGCCGCCAGCCCGATGACCGACTGCCAGAAGTACTTCCAGCGCGCCGGCAGGCCCTTCGGGTTGCGGAACACCACCTTGCGGTAGTCGTCCACCCAGCCGACGACGCCGAAGCCCAGGGTCACCGCGAGCACCAGCCATACCAGCCGGTTGGACAGGTCGGCCCACAGCAGCGTGGTGGCGCCGATGGCCACCAGGATCAGGGCACCGCCCATGGTGGGCGTTCCCGCCTTGGTGAGGTGCGTCTGGGGTCCGTCGTCGCGCACCGCCTGGCCGATCTTGTAGGCCGTGAGCTGGCGGATCATGGCCGGACCGACGATGAACGAGATGAACAGCGCGGTCATGGTGGCCAGCACCGCCCGCAGCGTCAGGTAGTTCAGCACGCCGAACGCCCGCACGTCCTGGGCCAGCCAATTCGCGAGCGCGAGCAGCATCAGTGATCACTCCCGGCGGACGTGCCGCCCGTCAGCGCGTCGACCACGCGCTCCATGCGCATGAAACGCGAGCCCTTGACCAGAATGGTGGTGTCCGGCCGACATGCCTCGCGCAGCGCCGCCACCAGGGCGGCAGGATCCTCGTGGTGCAGCGCCCTGGCGCCGAAGGCGGCGACGCTGTGGCGGCTGAGTTCGCCAAGGGCGTGGAGCGCGTCCACCCCGGCGTCACGGGCACAGGCTCCGACCTCGGCATGCAGCGCCGGCCCGTCGGCGCCCAGTTCCCCCATGTCGCCCAGCACCAGCACGCGGCGGCCCGGCAGCCCGGCGAGCCAGGCGATCGCCGCGCGGGTGGAATCCGGATTGGCGTTGTAGCTGTCGTCGACCACCCGGCAACCCCCCGTACCGTCCCTGGGCTGCAGGCGGCCGCGCGTCCCACGGTAGCCGGAGAGCCCGCGCGCGATGGTGGCGGGCGGGACCTGCAGTGCCGTGGCAACCGCAGCCGCCGCCAGGGCATTGCGCACGTTGTGCAGGCCCGGGACCTGCAGCCTCGCCTCGACCTCGCCGCCGGGCAGACGCAACCACAGGCGGGCGCCGTCGGCCAGCAACTCATGGCGGGCCGACACATCGGCCTGAGCGTCGAGGCCGAAACGCAGCGCCGGCAGCTCGGGCCGGAGGCTGGTCCAGTAGCCGCAGAAGGCGTCGTCGACGTTGAGCACGCGCACGCCGCCGGCACCCAGCCCCTCGAGGATTTCGCCCTTGGCGACGGCGATGTTGTGGCGCGAGCCGACCTCGCCGATGTGGGCGGTGCCGGCGTTGTTGATCACCGCGACCGACGGCCGCGCCATGCCGGTGAGCACGCGGATCTCGCCGAGGTGGTTCATGCCCATCTCCAGCACCGCGTAGCGATGGGTCGACCGCAGACGCAGCAGCATCAGCGGGAGACCGAGATCGTTGTTCAGGTTGCCCTCGGTGGCCAGCACCGCCTCCGGACCGGCGTGCTCGCGAAGGATGGCCGCCACCATCTCCTTGACGCTGGTCTTGCCGTTGCTGCCGGTCACCCCCACCACGGGAAGCTCGAAGCGGTCGCGCCACCAGGCGCCGAGGCGCCCCAGCGCCAGACGGGTGTCGTCGACCACCAGAAGAGGCGCATCGGCGCCGGCCACGTCGGCCCGCGCCACCAGCGCCCCGGCGGCCCCTGCCGCCAGGGCAGCGGCAACGAAGGCGTGACCGTCGACGCGATCTCCGGGCAGCGCCACGAACAGATCGCCAGGCTGCACGGCGCGGCTGTCGGTGGTCACCCGCGACACCTCCCCGTCCGGGCCCAGACGCCGGGCGCGCAAGGCCGTCACGGGTTCGGAGAGCCTAAACACCTGCGCCTCCGTCAAGGATGGAGCGGGCGACCGCAAGATCGTCGAACGGGTGCTTCTCGCCGCGGATCTCCTGAGTTGTCTCGTGGCCCTTGCCGGCGATCAGAACGACATCGCCGCGCCGCGCCAGCGACAGCGCGCGGGTGATGGCCTCGGCCCGATCGATGCGGACCTCGTGATTGGGGCCGGCACCCGTCACCACCTGCGCCACGATGGCCGCCTGGTCCTCGTCGCGCGGGTTGTCGCTGGTGACGATGGCGAGGTCGGCGAGACGGGTGGCGATGGCCCCCATCATCGGCCGCTTGCCCGGGTCGCGACCACCGCCACAGCCGAACACGCAGAGCAGGCGTGCGCCGGGCTCGTGCCCGACCAGCTCGCGCAGGGTCTCGAGCACCTTTTCCAGGGCATCGGGCGTGTGCGCATAGTCCACCGCCACCAGCGGCGCGCCGGGGCGCTGCAGCAGGTCGAGCCGCCCGGCGACGGGACGGGCCTGTGTCAGCGCGCCGACGGCGTCCTCCAGCGGCAGCCCACCGGCGAGCAGCACGCCGAGGGTGCCCAGCAGGTTGATCGCATTGAAGCCGCCGATCAGGCCGCTGCGCAGCACGGTGGTACCCCAGGGCGTGGACACCCGCAGCGCCATGCCCTGCAGAGACAAGCTCAGGTCGTGGCCGGCGATGTCGCCGTGACCCAGACCGTAGCTGAGCACCCGGGCACCGGCCCGGGTGGCTCGGTCGACCAGTGCGAGACCGAAGCGGTCGTCGGCGTTGATGACGGCGTTGGCCAGATCCGGCCAGTCGAACAGCCGCGCCTTCGCCGCGCCGTAGCTCGCCATGTCACCGTGATAGTCGAGGTGATCCCGGGTCAGATTGGTGAAAAGCGCCGTCTCGAAGCGGATCCCGGCCACGCGATCCTGGTGCAGGGCATGCGAGGAAACCTCCATGGCGACCGCCTCGGCACCGAGATCACGCAGGCGGCGCAGTTCGCGCTGCAGGCTCACCGGGTCCGGGGTGGTGTGGCTGGCCGGCGCCAGCGCTCCCGGGAAGCCGTTGCCCAGCGTGCCGAGCACGGCGGTGTGCCGCCCGCAGGCCGTCATGGCCTGGGCGATCCAGTGACTGCAGGAGGTCTTGCCATTGGTGCCGGTGACCCCGGCGATGCGAAGCTCCCGCGACGGGTGGCGGTAGACCTGCGCCGCGACCTCGCCGGCGAGACGGCGCAGGCCCGGCACCGCGGCATTGGGGACGCGCCATGCCGGGTCCCACTCGAACCCCTCGGCCTCCCACAGCACCGCCGAAGCCCCCCGGGCCAGGGCCTGGGCGATGTGTGCACGGCCGTCCCCGCGCTCTCCGGGAAAGGCCAGGAACAGGTCTCCCGGCTGGACGGAACGGCTGTCGAGGCTTGCGGCACGCGGCGGCTGGCCGAGCGCGGCGAACACGGCGGGGTCGAAGCGGTGCCCGCTCACACTTCCTCCGCGACGTCGTCGAGGACCTCGGGCATCGGCGTCCGGGGCAGCGGCTGGTCGGGCGGCACCGCCAGCACCCTCAGGGCGCCGGAGAGCACGCTGGCTGCCACCGGGGCCGCCACCTGGCCGCCATAGTGCTGGCCCGCGCTGGGCTCGTCGATGAGGACCGCCACGATGAGCCGTGGATCGGTCGCGGGTGCGAAGCCGACGAAGGAGGCGGCGTAGCGGTCGGGGGCATACCTGCCGTTCACCAGCTTGTGGGCCGTGCCCGTCTTGCCCGCCACCCGATAGCCCGCGATCTGTGCCTTGGGCGCGGTGCCCCCGGCCTGGGTGACGAGCTGCAGCATGTCGCGCATGGCCTGCGCCGTCGCGGGCGCGATCACCGGGACCCCGGCAACCGGCTCGGCCCGGCGCAGCAGAGTGAGCGGCATGAGTTCGCCGTCGCCACAGAAGATGGTGTAGGCGCGGGCCAGCTGCATCAGGCTGACCGAGATGCCATGACCGTAGCTCATGGTGGCCTGCTCGATGGGCTTCCACACCCCCGGGTCGCGCAGGCTGCCGCGCGCCTCCCCGGGGAAGCCCATGCGCGGCACCGTGCCGAACCCGGACTCGGACAACACCTGCCACAGCTGCTTCGGCGGCAGCGCCAGCGCCATGCGCGCCGTGCCGACGTTGGAGGAACGCTGGATCACCTGCGCAACCGTCAGCATGTGGCCGGGATGCACGTCGCGGATGGTGTGCCGGCCCACCGTCAACGCGCCGCCCGCAGTGTCGATGACCGATTCGGGCCGGTAGCGGCCCGAGTCGATCGCCGCGGCCACGGTGAAGGGCTTGAGCGTGGACCCCGGCTCGAACAGATCCACCAGCGCCCGGTTGCGCGCCCTTCCGGTCTCGTAGTTGCTGCGGTTGTTCGGGTTGTAAGTGGGAAAGTTGGCCAGCGCCAGGACCTCGCCGGTGCCGACGTCCAGCACCACCACGCTGCCGGCCCTGGCCCGGTGCGTGACCACGGCATTCTTCAGTTCGCGGTAGGCGAGGTACTGCAGTTTGAGGTCGATCGACAGTGCCAGATCCCGACCCTGGCGCGGCGCGCGTACGCTGGCGACATCCTCGATCACGCGGCCGCGGCGGTCCTGGATCACGCGGCGGCTGCCCGGCACACCGGCGAGCCAGTCATGGTAGGCGAGCTCGACGCCCTCCCGGCCGCGGTCATCCACGTCGGTGAAGCCGAGAACGTGGGCGAGCACATCGCCCGAGGGGTAGTAGCGCCGGTGCTCACGCTGGCTCAGCACGCCGGGGACGCCGAGCTGCATGACGCGGGCCGCCACTTCGGGCGGCACGTGGCGCTTGAGATAGACGAAGCCCTTGCGGCCCGACTCGACGCGGCGGTCCATCTCCGCACGATCCATGTCCAGAGCACGCGCAAGCTGCGCCCGCTGCTCGGCAGTGATCTCGAACTTGGAAGGACTGAGCGCCACCGACTCGACCGGCGTGGACACGGCGAGCGGTTCGCCATGGCGATCGGTGATCATGCCGCGGTGCGCCGGCATCTCCAGCACACGCCCGTAACGCATCTCGCCCTGGGCCTGCAAGCGGTCGCGCTGCATGCCCTGGAGCACGCCGGCACGCACCGCGAGCCCGGCGAACGCGAGCACGAGGCAGACCAGCACGAGGCGCGTGCGCCAGACCGGCAGCTTGAGAGACAACTGCGGATGGGTATCCGGACTCACCGTGCAGCCTCCCCGGCCACTCCAGCCGGATCGATGATCTGCACCCGCGAAGCGGGCGGAACGCGCATGCGCAACCGCTGCGCGGCTACCGTCTCGATGCGCTGGTGCATGGCCCAGGTGCTCTGCTCGAGTTGCAGCCGACCCCAGTCGTCCTCGAGCTGGCGGGCCGCGGCCTGCTCGCGCTCGAGCTCCACGAACAGCACGCGCGAGCGGTGCTGGGCGGTCACCGCACCGAGGGCGCAGGCGATGGCGACGGCGAGCAGGAGCAGGTTGAGGCGGGTCACAGCTTCTCCGCCACGCGCATGATGGCGCTGCGGGCGCGCGGATTGGCCGCCACCTCCGCGGCGCCGGGACGCACTGCCCTACCCATGAGGCGCATGGTGGGTGCAGGCAACTGGTCCGCACGCAGCGGCAGGTGCCGTGGCGGCGCGGGCGGAGACGCGGCGTCCCGCAGCACGTTCTTCACGATCCTGTCCTCGAGCGAATGAAAGCTGATCACCACCAGCCGTCCCCCGACCGCCAGCCGCGCCATCGCGGCTGGCAGGCCTATCTCCAGTTCCGCAAGCTCCTGATTGACGTGAATCCGTAGAGCCTGGAAGGTGCGCGTCGCCGGATCCTGGCCTGGTTCGCGCGTGCGGACGACACCAGCCACGAGCGCGGCAAGCTGGCGGGTCGTTTTGACAGGATCTCGGGCCCGAGCCGCAACAAGCGCTCTTGCAATCTGTTTAGCAAACCGTTCTTCGCCATAACGCCAGATGACCTCCGCAATGTCCGTTTCCTGCGCCCGCGCCAGCCACGCGGCCGCCGACTCGCCGGACTGCGGATCCATCCGCATGTCCAGCGGGCCGTCGCGCCGGAAGCTGAACCCCCTCGCCGGATCGTCCAGCTGTGGCGAGGAAACGCCCAGGTCCATCAGCACCCCATCCACCTGCCCGACCCCGAGGCCGTCCAGTGACGCCGCAAGGTCGCTGATCCTGCTGCGCCGGCACAGGAAACGTGCGTCGGCGATGCGCTCAGCGTCCGCCACCGCCTCCGGGTCGCGGTCGAAGGCCAGCAAACGTCCACCCGCCCCGAGCCGCCCCAGCACCAGACGGCTGTGCCCGCCACGCCCGAAGGTGGCGTCGACGTAGACGCCCTCCGCCGTAGTCACCAGGGCCTGCACCGCCTCCGGCCCGAGCACCGGTACATGCCGGGCATCCAGCCCGGGCTCCAGCGCCGGCGTCACAACGAGAAATTCTCCAGCCCCGGCGGCAGCGTCCTGGTGTCGGTGTCCAGCCGGGCAAGCTGCGCCTCCCATGCGGACACGTCCCACAACTCGAAGTGGGAGCCCTGCCCGACCATCATCACCTGACGCTCGATGCCGGCGAACTTGCGCAGCGCCGGGGACACCAGCACCCGCCCCGCCGCGTCCAGCTCCATGTCTTCCGCATAGCCCACGAGCAGCCGCTTCCACAGGCTCGCCTGGGGATCGAAGCTCGAAAAACTCATGATCCGGGCACGGTTCGGCGCCCAGGCGGCGGCCGGGTAGAGCAGCAGGCAGCGATGCGGATGTGCGGTGAGCACAACCCGGCGATCCGGACTGGATTGCAGTCCGTCGCGATGCCGTGTGGGAATGGCGAGCCGCCCCTTGGCATCGAGGCTCAGTTCGGCCGCCCCCTGGAAGATCGCATCCACGCTGTTTTTTGGCCCGGAATGACAGAAAAACCCACTTTCACCAACTTTTTCCCACTGTAAGTGAAAGCTACGACAGGGTCAAGGACAACTTGAGGAAATTTCCAAGGCAGGTCAAAGACTTAAGGTCGGACGAGATATGCCGGGCGAATGCCGGGAGACAAATGCGTTTTTTTATGCCCTTAGCCCGACAATCTCATCCAAAACGTGAGATTGATCGACGTAACCAGCTGCTTTTATGGACTAATTGAGGAACTTCGAGCGGAGATGGAAAGGAGGGTGCGAAGTCGGCCTGTAAGCCGGGTTCTGTACGGGGCCGAAACCCCGCGACAGCCATTCCTCTGGGACCGTGGTTACCCACAGCCTCTAGCAACCTACCCGGGGGCGGCGCGGGCCACGCCATCGCCCCCCTATTTGGTCTTGCACCGGATGGGGTTTGCCGCCCCCGGACGTTACCGCCGGGAGGGTGCGCTCTTACCGGCGACGCGCCCCGACGCGCCGCCCGGACGTCCATCGACGCCCGGCACCATTTCACCCTTGCCGCGGGCACGTGGAAGCGCTTCCCTTCCCAGGGTGTCTGCGCCGGACCGTTGCCGGCCCGGCGCGACTCCGCGCTCCGCGGCGGTGTCTTTCTGTTGCACTTTCCGTCGCCTCGCGACGCCCGGCCGTTAGCCGGCATCCTGCCCTGCGGTGCCCGGACTTTCCTCTGCGCCAAAAGCACACAGCGGCTGCCCGGCCGACTTCGCCCCCGCATTATCGCAGCCTGCGGCGGAGGGCGCGCGCCCCGCGGTCATTCCCGACCGGGTTGCCTGCGACCAGAGTCCGCCCCGCCCCGGGGGGGGTGGTCCGAAAGAACCCCGACAACAGGATGGGATTTCACGAAATGGCAACGCCGAAACCTCACCATCCGTGAACTTGAGCGTTCACCGAGACGCCACACCGGAGACCCCCATGCGCAAGACCCTCATCGCCGCGACCCTCGCGGCAGTGGCCAGCACCTCCGCCCACGCCGTCTCGCCGATCGCGGGCTGGAGCAAGCTCTGGACTTTCACCCACGGCAGCGGCACCAGCGTCGCCGGCCAGACCTCGGAAATCGTGGCCTTCGACGCCACCACGAACCAGTTGTGGGTCGCTGGGCTGAAGGGCGTCGATATTCTCGATGCCTCCAACGGCAGCTTCCTCCAGCACATCGACACCACCGGCTTCGGCGAGGCCAACAGCGTCGCCATCCGCAATGGCGTGGCGGCCATCGCCATCGCCTCACCGGCGAAGACGGCACCCGGCCTGGTGCTGACCTACCAGACCGCGACCCGCAGCCTGCTGCAGAGCTACGATGTCGGAGCGCTGCCGGACATGGTCACCTTCACCCCCGACGGCCGCATCCTCACGGCGAACGAAGGCGAGCCCCTGCCACGCAGCGGGTTGCCGACGCTCGAGGCGCGCGGTTCGGTCAGCATCATCAATCCCGCCAACGACACCGTGACCACGCTGGGCTTCGGCGCCTTCGACGCAGCGCCGCCGGCCGGCCTGCGCATCGTCACCCCCGGCGGCAGGCCCTCGCTGGACTGGGAGCCCGAATACATCGCCGTCTCGCCCGACGGCAGTCGTGCCATGGTGACCCTGCAGGAGGCCAATGGCGTCGCCATCATCGATCTGACCAGCAACGGCATCGCCGGCGTGCAGTCCCTCGGCCTGAAGGACCACAACCTTGCGGTCAACCGTATCGACACTTCCGATCGCGATGGCCCTGGCAGCACCGCCCTCGCCGGCAACTGGAAGACCGTACCGGTCAAGGGCATGTACCAGCCCGACGCCATCGCCGCCTACAGCGCCGGCGGTCAGACCTTCTATGTCATCGCCAACGAGGGCGATGCGCGCAACCTCGCCGATGCGGTCGCAGGCGCTTTCAACGAGGAGATCCGCGTCGGCTCGTCGTCCTACGTGCTCGACCCGACGGTCTTCCCGAACGCCTCGGTTCTCAAGCAGAACGCCAACCTCGGCCGCCTGACCGTCACCACCTCCGGCGGCGACCTCGATGGCGACGGTGATTACGACGAGATCCATGTGTTCGGTGGCCGCTCCTTCTCCATCCTTGACGCCAACGGCAACATGGTGTTCGACAGCGGCAACGCACTCGAGGAACTGCTGCTCGCCCGCTTCCCCGCGCTGGTCGACGACGGCCGCAGCGACAACAAGGGCGTGGAACCCGAGGGTGTGACCCTGCTCGAGGTCGCCGGGAGGACCGTGGCATTCGTCGGTCTGGAGCGTGGCCTGAAGAGCGTGGTGGCGGTGTACGACGTGACCGATCCCACCGCCCCGACCTTCGTGGACTTCATCACCGACGCCGGCTCCGTGTCCCCCGAGGGTCTGGCGGCCTACGCCTTCGGCGGCGACATCTTCCTGGCCGTGGCGAACGAGGTGTCGGGCACGACGACGGTGTTCTCCATCACACCCGTGCCGGAGCCGGGCACCAACGCCATGATGCTGGCCGGCGTCGGCATCCTTGTCGCGCTGGCCGCGCGTCGCCGCCGCCGCTGACAGGACGCATCCCGCACCCCCGTCGGGCGGCGCGGGCGTCAGCGGTCCATGCCGGGCGCGAGCCCGGCAGCGAGCAGCGCGATGGCGAGCATTTGCAGCAGATGGAATGCGCCGTTGTGATCCAGCGGCACCCCCACGTCCAGGCTGATGGCGCTCGCCTGGACCGCCAAGGCTGCGAGGTTGACGACGAGCGCGGTGGCCAGCAGGCCGGCACCGGCAAGGCGTGACAGGATGGCCAGCCTCAGGTAGATCCCCGACGCGACGACCAGCAACCCGCCCGCGTAGACCGCGAACACCAGGAAGGCGCCCGCCATGAGCCAGGTCGCCGCGACCAGCAGCGCGGCCGCCCCGACACCCCAGGGCACGACCCGGCGCGCGGCGTCGAAACCCCGCCAGTCACCGACCGCGCCTGCCAGCAACAGCGCCATGGCCGAGCCCATGCAGAAGGTGAGCGGGTGCCAGAGCAGGCCTGCCCAGGCCGCCGGCAGCCGCAGTCCATGCACGACGGCCCCGACGCCGGCGGCCATGCCGCACAGGGCGAAAGCCGAGCGCCACAGGCGCACCCGGCGCGGACACCGTGCCGCGTAACGCCCGAGCCAGATCAACACCACGAGACATTCGAGCGTCAGGAGTGCGTCCGTGGCGGCGGTGGTGAGTTCAGTGGTCGAACTCACCCACGGCACACCGCCGACAGGCACGCCGCCCGCCACACGACCTCAGCCCGGCATGGCCAGCACCAGCTTGCCGGCCATGCCACGCTGGCGGAATCGGGACAGGCCCTCGCCCGCGTGCGCCAGAGGCAGCACTTCGGCGATCACCGGATGCAGCCGCCGGTCCTCCACCATGGCGAACAATTCGGCCTGAGCACGGCGCATCCAGATCGGATCCCGGTCGCGGTAGTCGCTCACCTGCAATCCGGTGACGCAGATGTTCTTCAACAGCAGGTAATTCGCACGAACCTCCGGGATGCGGCCAGCCGCGAAGCCGATCACCACCAGCCGGCCACGCCATGCCAGGGCGCGCAGCGCGGCGTCGAAGACATCGCCGCCGACGGGATCGAGCACCACGTCCACGCCGCGACCGCGCGTCAGCTCGTGAACCTGCCGGCTGAGGCTGTCGCGCAGATCGAGGGCCGCCAGATCCACCACATGGGCTGCGCCACTGGCCCGCACAAGGCCCGCCCGGTCCGGATTGGCAATGCCGGCGATGACGCTGGCACCCATGGCTGCAGCCACCTGGACGCATGCCAGGCCGACGCCCCCCGAGGCCCCCGTCACGAGCACGGTCTCGCCACGCTCCATCCCGGCACGATCGGTCAGCGCGAACCAGGCCGTCTGGTAGGCCAGCCCCATGGCCGCCGCCTCCTCGAAGGACAGGGAGCGCGGCATGACGAAACACTGGGCCTCGGGGACCACCACCTGCTCGGCCCAGGCACCGTGCTCCACCAGTGCCATGACACGGTCGCCAGGCTCGCAGCTCGTGACCCCCTCGCCCACCGCCAGCACTACCCCGGCCAGTTCCTTGCCGGGGGTGAAGGGCAGCGGCGGCAGGCGCTGGTAGCGCCCCTCGACCACCAGCAGGTCCGGATAGTTCATGCCGGCGACCCGCGTCCCCACCAGCACCTCGCCCTGCCCGGGTCGCGGGTCCGGAAGATCCTCGATGCGCAACAGGTGCGCCGGTCCGTGCTCGCGGACGACGATGGCTTTCACGGCCGCCGCTCCCCGTGGGCGCCCCCCAGGCGCGAATGATCGGATCGGCAGGCCTCGCCACGAAAGGCGGGAACGGCCGGAAGTTCGCCGGCATGCGAGAGAACCCGCCGGTCGCACCGGAAGCGGGGGCCCAGGACGGGGGTGGCGCCGGTGTCGACCAGCACCCGGGCACGGGTCTCACGCCCCATTTCGTCGACGCAGTCGCGCGCCGTGTGGCACCTCCGGGGCATGAACATCTCGCCGTCATCCGGACGGTCGAGGGTGAGCCAGCCGATGGCGCCCTCGTCCTCGCACAGGATGGTCTCGTAGGTCACCGTCGCTCTCCTCCCCGTGGCCACCGCGCAACGGCAGACTGGGGCCGACGTGCGCTCGTCGCACCCGCCATCGCGGAGCGACCGCGCGATGATAGCGCCCGCGCAGGACGTGCTGCATGACGAACACGAAACCGAGGTTCCACCGGGCGCGCGGCACCCGCCCGGGGGGCTGCAGGCGAGGCCTCGCATGACCCGAGAGAGCCGCCGGGCGTCAGCCCCGCGATGACAGCAGCCTGAAGTGCCTCGGCGCCGGCACGCCCTCGCCCAGCGCATCGGACGCCGCGCCGATGTCGGCCGCATCATTCGCCTCGATCAGCACCAGCGGAGGCGCCAGTCGGTCCGCCGCCGGCCGCAACGCCTGCTCGGAGGTACGGCCGCCCGTCAGCCGCGGATCCGGCACCACGCTGCGCCAGCGCAGGCAGGCAGGCACCGGCGAGGCGCCCGCCCACGGCGCCGTCAGGCTGACGATCAGCAGGTGTGCAGCCGCCGGTGTGCCGGGGGCACTGTCGGACACCACGCGGCAGGCGGCCCGGGTCATGTCAAGGAAGCGCGGCATGATCGCCCGCGTCCGCGGCGTCGGGTCCGCCAGCCGCGCGCGATAGGCTGCCGAATCGAGCACGGCGACGTCGCTGGTCTCGTACACCGCGCAGTAGGCCAGGGGGTCGGCGACGTCCCGGTAGCGCCGCGCACTCAGGAAACCAGGCACCGACAGGCGTTCCGCCAGATGCTCGTCCTCGTACCAGGCATTGAAGCCGGCATCGTCCTCGGCGGTGATGCGGTTCCAGAGGATGAGCAGGCCGGCCACGCGGCTCAGCGCTCCAGATGCCTCAGCAACGCATCGAGGCCGAGACGGTAGCTGTCGACGCCGAAGCCCACGACCGACCCCACCGCGGCCTCCGCCGTCACCGACTTCATGCCGCGCGCCTCGATGTTGGTCATGTGCACCTCGACACAGGGGATGGGCAGGGCGCGCAGGCAGTCGCGCAGGGCGTAGCCTGCGTAGAGGAACCCCGCCGGGTTCATCAGCACGCCGGCGATGCCGTTGTCCACCGCGGCGTAGAGCCGCCCGATGGCCTCGCCCTCGACGTGGGTGTAGAAGATCTCCAGTCCGACCCCGCGCTCCCGCGCCTGGGCCTGCATGAGGGCGTCCAGTTCGGCGGCCGTGGTGGTGCCGTAGAGCTCCGGCTGGCGCCGGCCCAGGAACGCCATGTTGGCCCCCTGCAGCATGAGGATGCGTCGCATCGCCCGCTCCCTGTCTGTCGGGGAGCCGCTGCGCGGCCCCCCTCACCCGCATCAGAACGCCGCGGGGTAGAGCCCGCCATCGAGCAGCAGGCTCTGGCCGGTGATGTAGCCGGCGTGTGCGCTGCACAGGAA
>JBEICA010000350.1:0-3342 GCA_040373665.1 Burkholderiales bacterium
ATCGAGGGGCGGCAACTCGGACAAGGAACGCAGCGACAGGTCATCGAGGAACTGGCGTGTCGTTGCATACAGAGCCGGCCTTCCCGGCACTTCCTTGTGCCCGACCTGCTCCACCCATCCTCGACCTTCCAGGGCCTTGAGCACCGTGGGAGCCACACCGACACCGCGCACGTCTTCTATATCACCGCGCGTGACCGGCTGGCGGTAGGCGATGATGGCAAGTGTCTCCAGCACCGCCCTGGAATAGCGCGGCGGCTTCTGCGGGTTCAGCCGATCCACGACGAACTGGAACTCTGGGCGAGTCTGGAACCGCCAGCCACTGGCAACCGGCGTCAACTCCACCCCCCGGTCCGACCACTGCTGGCGCAACTCATCCAGCAGACGCCGGATGACGTCGCCATCGAGTTCGTCGTCGAACAGGCGGCGCAGTTGCGCCACAGAAAGCGGTTCGGGGCTGGAGAGGAGCGCCGTCTCGATGATGACGCGCGCTCGCTGCAAATCCGCCGCCACGATCGCCGGAGCGAGGTCGCCGCTTCCCTGCGCCGACGCAGGCGCCGTGGCCGTATCCGCACCAATGTGCTGCGCCTCACTCGACAGTGTCTGCATCTCTGAGTCTCACGTAGATCGGGGCAAACACCGCCTGCTGCGTCACCATGATGAGGCATTCCTTCGCCAGTTCGAGCACGGCGAGCAGCGTCACAACCAGTTCCGGCACGCCGCCTGAAGGATTGAACAATGCAGTGAACTCGGCGAAGGGCCGCTCACGCAGGGTCCGTAACACCCGCGTCATGTGTTCCCGCACCGACAGCTGCTCCCTCGTGACCTTGTGATGACGGTTGGACCGGGCCCGCGCAAGCAGGCTCAGCCACACCTGCCTGAGATCCTCGGCGTCGACATCCGGCAGCAGCGACACCACGGATTTTTCCGCCGCCACCTGAACGGGCACGAGGTCTCTGCCCATCTGCGGCAGGGCGTTGAGCCGCTGCGATGCCAGCTTCATCTGTTCGTACTCGAGGAGACGGCGCACGAGTTCCGCGCGTGGATCCAACGGTTCCGCCGCCTCTGCCTCCCGTGTGGGCGGCCTGGGCACGAGCATCCGGGACTTGATCTCGATCAGCATCGCAGCCATCAGCAGGTATTCCGCGGCGAGTTCGAGGTAGCTCTCCCGCATCGCTTCGACGTAGTCGAGATATTGCCGCGTCAGGGTCGCCATCGGGATGTCCAGAACATCCAGATTGTGCCGGCGGATCAGGTAGAGCAGCAGATCCAGCGGTCCCTCGAAGGTCTCGAGGAAGACCTCCAGAGCATCCGGCGGGATGTAGAGGTCGCTCGGCACCTCGTGGACCGGACGGCCGTAGACGCGCGCGAAGGCCGCCGCCTCCGGGCCGGACGAAGCCGTGCCCTCCCCCTCGATGACGGTCAACTCCACCAAGCCTCTGATTCCAATGACGATTTTATGAACATGTGGGGTCCGCGCCACATCCGGTGATGCTGGCTGGATTATCCGGCAAAGCGCGGCTGCTTGGCCATTCGCTCGGCACCGGGAGACGTAAAGGTTGCCAGCCGCCTGCCGATACCCATCGTGTAGCCCAGAGGGCGGGAGCTGAGGGCGCTCACCGCCGGATCGCTCCCCTCCCCTGGCAACACGACACACGCCCAACCCGACGCACAGGGACAACCATGTCCGACCTGATGAAGACGATCGACGCCCGCACCAAGCTGGCGGGCACGAACAAGCTGGAAATCCTGCTCTTCTCCCTGGGCCAGGATACCCGCAGCGGCAGGCGGGAGACCTTCGGCATCAACGTCTTCAAGGTGCGGGAGGTCATGCGTGCCCCGGAGGTGACGCGCGCGCCCGAGATGCCGGACTCGGTGGAGGGCATGGTCAGCCTGCGCGGGAATCTCGTGCCGGTGATCGATCTGGCGCGTTATGCCGGAATCCCGGTGAGTGCGCCGCCCGACATCATGATCGTCACCGAATACAACGGCTCGACCCAGGGCTTCCTGGTCGAAGCCGTCGACACGATTCTCAGGCTCGACTGGTCTGCCATGCGCGTGCCGCCGGAGATGCTGGTCTCGAAGATGGGCGGTCTGGTGGTGGCGGTGACCGAACTGAAGGACGATCGCCTCGTCATGATGCTCGATGTCGAGAAGATTCTCGCCGAGACCGCGGGCCAGGACGACGAGCACCTCTACGTCAACATCGAGCCCGTGGGCCACAGCGGTGGCACGGTTCTGTTCGCGGACGACTCGCCCATCGCCCGCAAGCAGATCCAGAAGACGCTGGACGCCATGGGCGTGCGCTACATCTGCGCCTTGAACGGCGGTCAGGCCTGGCAGGAACTCGACCGCCTCTGCAAGACGGCGACGGCGACGAAGCGCCCGATCACGGATTTCGTCAATCTCGTGCTGACCGACGTGGAGATGCCGGAGATGGACGGCTACATGCTGACCCGGCAGGTGAAGTCCGATCCCCGCCTGTCGCGTCTGCCGGTGATCATGCACTCCTCCCTGTCCGGCACGCAGAACCTTCAGCTGGGCAAGTCCGTGGGCGTCGACGAGTACGTCTCCAAATTCGAACCGCAGAAACTGGCCGACGCCATCGCGCGGCAGCTGCGGGAAGCCGCCTGAGGCCGCCACCATGGAAATCACCCTGGATCGCCCCGAACAACACAACCTTCTCGATTCGGTGGATGCCCGCACGCGTCTGGCGGGATCCAACAAGATGGAGATCCTGCTGTTCTCCCTCGGGACCCAGGAGACGTTCGGCATCAACGTCTTCAAGGTCAGGGAGGTGACGCGCACCCCGCCCGTCACGCGCACCCCCAACATGCCATCTGGCGTGGAGGGCGTCATCTCCCTTCGCGGCAACATCATCCCCGTCATCAGTCTGGCGAAATTCGTGGATGCCCAGTCGGACGGGGCGGACACCAACGCGACCATGATGGTGACCGAGTACAGCCGGCGCACGCAGGGCTTTCTGGTGCGGGAGGTCGATCGGATCGTCCGCGTCGACTGGGAAAGGGTACGCGCTCCGGAGGCCGTTCTGTCCGGTCACGACGGGCTGATCACCGCGATCACCCAGCTCCCGGACGGCACCCTGGTATCGATCCTCGATGTCGAGCAGATCCTGGCCAGCGCTTTTGGAGAAGTCCCCGTACCGCCCCTGGAAGGATTGCGATCGGAGCGTGAACACACGGTCTTCTTCGTCGATGACTCGGTGGTCGCGCGACGCGAGATCGGTCAGGTGCTCGACCGTCTGGGCGTGCGCTACCACCAGGCGAACAATGGGGTGGAGGGCTGGAACCGCCTGCGCAGCCTGGCCAACCGCGCGCAGGCCGA
>JBEICA010000068.1:0-15032 GCA_040373665.1 Burkholderiales bacterium
AATATTATTGCAAAGACTATTATTGTAGCTGTAGCTGCTGTTGCGCAAGGACTGATGGGAGAGCTGTAGGAGCTCTCGGCATCGCCATCAGCCCCGTGCTGACAGGGACAGCCGGCCGCTACGCATGCGTCGACCTGCACCTGTTCACAGATGAACCCAAGGAACTGGAGATGTTCCTCGTGAATCGTCGCATCGAATTCCGCCCGCGCGAGGCGCGCGTCCACGTGGGCGGCGAAGCGCGGACGGTCCCGGGGTTCGAATTCGACTGGAGCGGCACCTGTTTCAGGGCACTGGTGTTCTCCAGGCGGGATTTGCGGGTGGGGGTCAGGCTCGCCGCGGAGGGTCGGCCACAGGACGGGGCGCGCGCCGATGCCGTGGAAAGAATGTTGGCCGCGCCCGAGCCTGGCTGAACAGGCGGAATCCCGACCGATGTTCAGGAAACCTCCGGCCAAAGGATCATTCCCGGCACCAGCCTACGGCGCCGGCAGTACCATTACCCTCAATTTTGCCTGTCCGGCGCCGAAAAACCGCTGGTCAGGCGATTGCTCCCAAGGCAACGCCACAAATCCACGACATGCAGATCCCGCCCAACACCTTGCCCACTGACGGCAACGACGACGCAGCACGATTCGCCATCCGGTCCCGGGTGGAGATCGGGTTCATCCTGCGCCGGACCATGACCGACGGTGAGATCGTCACGGCGCAGATCGCGCGCAACAGGGATACTTTCGTCACCACCCTGCTTGCAGTGGATCCCCAAAATGGGCTTTGCGTCGTCGACGCAGCCAAGGATCCCGCCGTCAACCGGGCGATCGCCTCTGCAGGCAGCCTGCTGTTCGAGAGCAGGCATGACCGGATCAAGATCCGTTGGCAGGTGGAGCGATGCCAACTGGCGGACTTCGAGGGGCATCCGTCCCTCTACATCCCGTTGCCCGAGGTTTTGTACAAGTACCAGCGGCGGGAGTATTTCCGTGCCGAGACCCCCATACTGCGATCGGTCAAATGCAATATCCCGGTCGAAGGGGGAAAGCCTCTCACGGTCCCGCTGTTCGACATCGGACTGGGCGGGGTCGGACTCATCGGGTTCCCGGTCGAGTTCGAGGTGGAAGCCGGCCGGGAATTCCCGGGCTGCACCATCACCCTGCCGGAGATGGGCGTCCTGTCGGTGACGCTTCAGGTACGCAACATCATCGATTCGACCACACCGGACAACCGGACGAGCCGGCGGGTCGGCTGTGCCTTAGTCGGTCTCAACCCGGCGGGTGAGACCATGATCCATAGATACGTCACCCTGCTGGAACGGGATCGTCGCAGCCGGCTCGGCTGATCTGCCGCCGCGTCAGGCCCCGCCATCGCGCAGCCATCGGGCCGCGTCGATGGCGAAGTAGGTCAGGATGGCGTCCGCTCCCGCGCGGTTGAACGCGAGCAGGCTCTCCATGGCGCACTTCTCGCCATCGAGCCAGCCGTTTGCGGCGGCCGCCTTGAGCATCGCGTACTCCCCGCTGACCTGGTAGACCATCGTTGGCGCCCCGTACTCATCCTTGACGCGCCTGACGATGTCCAGATAGGGCATGCCAGGCTTGATCATGACCATGTCGGCTCCCTCCTGAAGATCAAGCCCCACCTCCCACAAAGCCTCGTCACTGTTGGCCGGGTCCATCTGGTAGGTGTGCTTGCCGCCACCGCCGAGGTTGCCCGCGGAGCCAACCGCATCGCGGAAAGGTCCGTAAAAGCTGGAGGCATACTTCGCGGAGTAGGCCATGATGCGGACCTGCTGGAAGCCGGACGCATCCAGATGCCCTCGAATGGCTCCGATGCGCCCATCCATCATGTCGGACGGCGCAACCACATCGGCACCCGCCGAGGCGTGGCAGGCGGCTTGGCGTACCAGTATCGCGATCGTCTCGTCGTTCATGACGTTGCCGGATGCGTCCAGCACGCCGTCCTGACCGTGGCTCGTGTAGGGATCGAGTGCGACGTCGGTGATGACGCCCAGTTCCGGAAACCTGGCCTTGAGGGCCGCCACCGTTCTTGGCGCAAGCCCGTCCGGGTTGGCGGCCTCGGCAGCATCAGGCGACTTGAGCGACTGGTCCACGACCGGAAACAGAGCGACTGCGGGGATGCGCAATTCGCAGCAGGTCTCTGCCACGCGCAACAGTCGGTCGATGCTCATGCGTTCCACACCGGGCATCGAAGCCACCGGCTGCACGCAGTCGGCTCCGTCAACCACGAAAACGGGATAGATGAGGTCGTCGGTGGTGAGCGTGTGCTCGCGCACGAGACGCCTGGAGAAGGCATGACGGCGATTACGGCGCATGCGCCGGGTGGGATAGATTCCAAGGGGAAACACCATCGAAGACTCCTTTTGTCTGCATATCAGTGACACCTCGCCGCCTGCGTCCGGAAAAAAACCGGTCTGGCGAGGAACCAATGCACAGCGGCCCCGCTCGAAAAGGCGGACGGTTACGTTCCCCCGCTTCGCCTCCCTGAGCGGGGCCTGCAAGTCGAGGTTCACCCCCACTACACGTGTACTGGGGGTTTTTTTCGCCCGCTATCGGGGTGAGGGATGCACCGGGTCGGGCGCCTCCTGCACGGTCATGGCCTGCAGCCAGCCGGCGATGACGTCGCGCGCCAGTGCCACACCCTGCCCGTCGAGACTGGAAAACAGCTGGAGCCCGACCTGTTTGAAGGCCGCCAGTTCGCGCCGGACGGCTGCCAGTTGCTGAGCGGCCTGCTGGCGGCTCAACTTGTCCGCCTTCGTCAGGAGGATATGCACGGGCCGGCTGGTCGGCAAGAACCACTCGAGTAATTGGCGGTCGAGGACGGTGAGGGGATGACGCACATCCATGATGGCGACAAGTCCGGTCAGCGTCTGACGGCTGGTGAGGTAGACGTTGATCAGGTGGCCCCATCGCTGCCGTTCCGCCTCCGGCACCTTGGCGAAACCGTAGCCAGGCAGATCGACAAGGAAGCGCTGCCCAGGCAGGACAAAGAAATTGATCATCTGGGTGCGCCCAGGCGTCTTGCTCACGAAGGCCAGTCTGTTGTGGCCGACAAGTGCGTTGATCGCGCTGGACTTGCCGGCGTTGGAACGGCCTGCAAAGGCAACCTCTGGCCCCTGGGTCGGCGGCAGTTGGGCCAGTTCATGAGCGCTGGCAACGTAGACGGCGTTCGCGAGCGGATTGAGGGGCTGGCGCCCAGGACCGGTCATTGAACAAATCCGCTAGAATTTCGAGTTGATTTTATGTCCATGCCTTCAAGGTCCATCACAGCCGGAGCATCGCCCCGTTCAGGCGCCGGCCCGAGCCATACGTCGAGGAAACACATGATCCGCATCCGCACCACCCTGCTTCTGGCCACGGCGATGCTGCTCGCCGCCGCAGGACAACCCGCTCTGGCCAAGGGTGACCCCGCCAAGGGTCAGGCCGTCGCCGGCGCCTGCGCCGCCTGTCACGGGCCGGACGGGAACAGCATGATCCCCACCAACCCGAGTCTCGCACAGCAACATGGCGACTACATCGCAAAACAGCTCGCCGAGTTCAAGAGCGGCACGCGCGCCAATGCCATCATGGCGGGTATGGCGGCAGGACTCACCCCCGAGGCAATGAATGACCTCGGCGCGTACTTTGAAAAGCAGAAGCTGCGTCACGCCGGCGCCCGCGACCGCGAACTCGCGGCCAAAGGCCGCAAGCTTTACCGCGGCGGGGACGCGGCGCGCGGCATCCCGGCCTGTTCTTCCTGCCACTCGCCCACTGGTGCCGGCATCCCGGCTCAGTATCCCAGAATCGGAGGGCAGCATCCCGAATACACGCTGGCACAACTCAAGGCCTTCCGGGCCGGTGAGCGGGCAAACGACGCGAACGCGATGATGCGTTCCGTTGCAGGCAAACTCACTGACGCAGAGATGGCCGCCCTTTCCGAGTACATCGCCGGCCTGAAATAGAAACGCCGATCAGGCGGCGAGCGCGGCGAAAGCCTTTCTCGCCGCCGCCATCGTCAGGGACAGCTCCTCCTCCGCGTGGGCGGCGGAGACGAAACCGGCCTCGAATGCCGACGGCGCAAGGTAGACGCCCTGATCGAGCATCAGGTGGAAGAAGCGGTTGAACCGTTGCTTGTCGCAGGTCATGACCTCTGCGAATGTGCGGGGCGGCGTCCCCCGGAAGAAGATCCCGAACATCCCGCCGACGTGATCGGCTGAGAACGCGAGGCCTGCGGAGCGTGCCTCGGCAGTCAGTCCATCCACGAGACGCTTGGTGACGTCTCCCAACCGATCGAAAAACCCAGGTTGCCCGACCAGCCGCAATGTCGCCAGACCGGCGGACACGGCAACCGGATTGCCCGACAGGGTCCCAGCCTGGTAGACGGAGCCGAGGGGTGCGAGCTTTTCCATGATTTCCCGCCGACCACCGAACGCCCCCAGGGGCATGCCGCCTCCTACGACCTTGCCGAGGGTGGTGAGATCCGGCGTGATGCCGAAAAGCCCCTGAGCCCCCTGCGGGCCAACACGGAAGCCAGTCATCACTTCATCGAAGATCAATACAGCCCCGTGGCGTGCGGTGAGGTCCCGCAGCGCCTGGACGAATTCGGGTCCGGGACGGACCAGGTTCATGTTTCCGACCACCGGCTCCAGGATCACCGCGGCGATCTCGTCGCCCTGGGCGGCGAAGGCCGCCTCCAGACCGGCGACGTCGTTGTAATCCAGGACCAGCGTGTGTCGCGTGGTATCGGCAGGCACGCCGGCGGAACTGGGCTGGCCGAAAGTCAGCGCACCAGATCCGGCCTTCACCAAGAGGGCGTCGGCGTGGCCGTGGTAACACCCCTCGAACTTCACAATCACGTTGCGCCCGGTATGGCCTCGCGCCAGCCTGATGGCCGACATGGTTGCCTCGGTGCCGGAACTCACCAGACGGACCATCTCCATCGAGGGCAGCAGGCGGGTGAGCAACTCCGCCATTTCCAGCTCGCGTTCGGTGGGTGCACCGAATGAAAGGCTGCCGGCGGCCGCCTCCTGCACGGCTCGCACCACCTCCGGATGGGCATGGCCCAGGATCATCGGCCCCCAGGAACCCACGTAATCGATGTACCGGCGGCCGTCTGCGTCCCACAGCCAGGCCCCCTCCCCGCGCTCGAAGAACCTGGGCGTCCCGCCCACCGAACGGAATGCTCGCACGGGTGAATTGACTCCCCCGGGGATCACCTTCTGGGAGCGCTGGAACAGGGATTCGTTGCGGGATGTCATGACACCTCTCTTCGATGGGGAGCGTTTGATCAATATCTGATTAGATCACGCGGATCGGATGGCTATCGGAGCCTCTTGCTCATCGGGCACAGGGCCGTCGGGAGCCCGGCGTCATCCGCCTGGGGGATCTCCGTCTCGACCGGGCGATTCGATCGGACCTTCCTTGAACAGCCGTCCGAATGCGGCAGCGCGGTCGCGCACGTCCGAAGCATCGAACAGATCCGAGATGACGGCAACCGCGTCGGCCCCTGCCTCTATCAGTATCCCCGCGTTGTCGACTGTGATGCCACCTATGGCAACGATGGGTACATCCAGCCTCAGACGCGCCTCCCTGAGCAGTCCGATGGCAGGACGCGCCGCGCGAGGCTTCACCGAAGACGGAAAGAAACTGCCGAAGGCGACGTAGTCCGCGCCCTCGGCACGGGCGGCCTGCGCCCGAGAGAGGTCGTCATAGCAGGAGACGCCGACGATCGCACCGGACCCAAGAAGACGGCGGGCGTCGGCCACGCCCCCGTCGTCTCGACCGAGGTGGACCCCGTCGGCCCCGACGACCGCGGCAAGTCGCGGGTCATCATTGATGATGAACACCGCCCCGTGCCTGCGGCAAAGAGACAGGAGTTCGGCCGCCTCCAGCTCGGCCGTCGCCCGGTCGGCGTTCTTGCGCCGGTACTGCCCCACGGACGCGCCGCCCTGAAGGGCGCAAGCGACCTGTTGCACCAGACGGGCTGGCGCGGAGGCCTCGGGTGTGATGGCATAAAGGCCGTGAATCAAGAGACGGTCTCCTGGGGTTTGCCGCGCCCGAACCCCACCGGTCCGGGTGGCGCATCCGGCGCGCTCTTTGGCGCGTTGTTCTTTGACCTGACAATCTCAGTCTAACTTCTTCGAACCCACGAGATCTCAATGTCATACTCCGCCGAATACAAGACCTCCCTGTGCCTGATCTGCGGCTACATCTACGACGAAGCGGCCGGCCTCCCCGAGGAGGGCATTGCTCCCGGCACCCGGTGGGAGGACGTGCCCATGAACTGGGTGTGCCCCGAGTGCGGTGCCCGCAAGGAGGATTTCGAGATGGTTCAGATCTGATCACGGAGGCAGGGCAATCATGCGAATCTTGCACACGATGCTGCGCGTCGGCGACCTGGAAAAGTCCGTCGACTTCTACACCAACGTCCTGGGCATGCAGGTGCTGCGGCGACAGGATTACCCCGAGGGCCGGTTCACGCTCTGTTTCGTCGGTTACGGCGCCGAAAGCGAGCAGACGGTGCTGGAACTCACGCACAACTGGGATACCGCTTCCTACGACCTCGGCACCGGCTACGGTCACGTGGCTCTCGAGGTGGACGACGCCTACAAGGCGTGCGACGAGGTGCGCAAGCGCGGCGGCAAGGTCACGCGGGAAGCGGGCCCGATGAAGCACGGCACGACGGTGATCGCCTTCGTCGAAGACCCCGACGGCTACAAGATCGAGTTCATCCAGCGTCGGGCAGCCGCCTGAGGGCTGTGTCGGCGGCACGCACGAAGCCCTCGACATCCACCGTCTCCGGCCTGGCCCCGGGATCCAGGCCGGCCTCCCGAATACCCGCCTCGTCCAGATAACCCTCGAGGGCATTGCGCAGGGTCTTTCTGCGACGAGAGAAAGCCTGGGCCACGAGCCGCCCGAGAAGGCCTTCATCCTTGGCCCTGAGGCACGCCTCAGGCTCCAGGGGGATCATCCGCACAACGGCGGATCGCACCTTGGGCGGCGGATTGAACGAACCCGCAGCCACGTCGAACAGGCGTTGCATTCGGAACCTGTACTGCAGCATCACGCTGAGCCGCCCGTACTGCCCACCTCCGGCCGGAGACACCATGCGATCGACCACCTCCTTCTGCAGCATGAAGTGGCCGTCGACGATCACCCTGGCGTGGGCCGCGATGTGGAACAACAACGGGGTGGACACGTTGTAGGGCAGATTGCCAACGACGCGCAGGCGCGGAGCCAGCGCCGCGAGATCGAACCTCAGCGCATCCCCCTGGTGGATGACAAGGCGCTCCGGAGGCCAGCGCTCGCGCAGCATCGCGACGATGTCGCGATCGATCTCGACCACGTGCATGCGCGGCAGACGATCCAGCAGCGGACCGGTCAGCGCGCCCAACCCCGGGCCGATCTCCAGCACCACGTCGGCAGGCTGCGGCGCAACCGCATCGATGATCTTCGCGATGACCGAGTTGTCGACCAGGAAATGCTGACCGAATCTCTTGCGTGGCGTGTGTGCCGTCATCCCTCGCCCTGACAGGACAAATCGCTGCTCGCCGAGCGACCCAGGACAGCCGCGAGCTCGATGGCGGCCCGGAGGCTTCCATCTTCCGCGCGGCCGGTTCCGGCGAGATCGAGTGCAGTGCCATGGTCGACGGAGGTGCGCACGATGGGCAGCCCCAGAGTCACGTTGACGCCCTGACCGAAGCTCGCGTATTTCAGCACCGGGAGCCCCTGATCGTGGTACATCGCCAGGACGGCATCGGCATGTTCCAGATGGCGCGGCTGGAACAGGGTGTCCGCCGGAAGGGGTCCGACGAGGCGCATGCCCCCAGCCCGCAACTCCCGCAGCACAGGCTCGATCACCTCGATCTCCTCGCGCCCGAAACGCCCTGCCTCGCCGGCGTGGGGATTGAGGCCAGCAACCACGATCGAGGGCGACGCGACACCGAACCTTTGGCGCAGGTCGGCATGCAGTATCCGGAGGGTCACCGCAAGGTCCTCGCGGGTGATGGCGTCGGACACGTCGCGCAGCGCGAGGTGGGTCGTGGCCAGAGCCACGCGCAATCCGCCGCCCACCAGCATCATGACCACCCGCCCCACCCCGCACTTCCAGGCGAGATACTCGGTGTGCCCCTGGAAATCCACGCCGCTTTCCGCGATCACGGACTTCTGCACTGGCGCCGTGACCATGGCCCCGAAGCGGCCGGTCCGGCACCCCTCGATGGCGCGGTCAAGCGTCTCGAGGACGTAGGCGGCATTGCGAACGTCCAGCCGTCCGGGCGTCGCCGGACCGCCCAGCGGGACGTGCAGCAATGTCGGGCCCTTCAGCGGGCGGCGGTGATCGAAATCAGGCAGCTCGAGGCGCATACCGCAGTCGAGAGCCCGCTGTTCGAGCAGGCTGCGATCGCCAATCAGCACCAGCGGCTGCCGCGCGTCCATGGCGACGCGCGCGCACAACTCCGGGCCCACGCCGGCCGGCTCGCCGGTGGTGAGCGCAATGGGCGCCCCCAGGCTCAACGGTCGTCCAGCCGGTACTCGACGAAGGCGCGATCACGCAGCTGGCGCACCCAGTCGGTAAAGGCCTCATCCCCCTTGCGCACCCGGATCGACTGCCGCGCGACCTGACGTTCCCGCTCGCGCGTCAGGTCCTCCTTGCGTCTTTCCAGAACCTGGATCAGGTGCCAGCCGAACGGGCTGCGCACCGGCTGGCTGACCTCGCCGGGTGCCAGTGCCATCATCGCCTGCTCGAACTCGGGCACGGTATCCCCTGGAGAGAGCCAGCCGAGATCGCCGCCGCGCGCGGAACTGGCGTCCTCCGACTGGGACTTGGCAATCTCGGCGAAATCGGCGCCGGAGACGATCCTCCTGCGCATGCCGTCGAGCCGGCGCCTGGCTTCCTGCTCACCGACGATCTCGCTGAGCCGGATGAGGATGTGTCGGGCACGGACCTGCTCCACGAGCACCTGATTGGACAGCGCCCTCTTCTCGGCGAGCTTGATGATGTGGAAGCCGGCCGGGCTGCGCAGGACGCCGGAAACGTCACCTGGCTTCATGCCTCCGAGGGCCTGCGCGAAGATCGTGGGCAAGCGACCGACCGGCCGCCAGCCCAGGTCTCCGCCCTGCAAGGCGTTGGGCGCGTCCGAGTAGGTCGCGGACACCTGCTTGAAGTCCTCGCCCTTGCGCAGGCGCGCCAGCGCCTCGTCTGCGCGCGAGCGGCGGCTCTGTATCTGCTCCGGCGAAGCGGCCTCGGGGAGCGTCACCAGGATGTGCAAGAGGTTGAACTCGTCATTGCGTCCCTCGGCCTTCTGGCCCTTGAGGAAACGGTCCACCTCGGCCTCGGAGACGGTGATGCGCGATTCGACCTCGCGCTCACGCAATCTGGCCACGATGATGTCGTTTCGCAAGTCCTCACGGTACCGGGCGATGTCGATGCCTTCCTCGCGCAGGTACTGCTCCAGGTCGTCGGGTTTGAACTTGTTCTGCTCCGCGATGCGTGCGAGCGCGCGGTCCACCTGCTGCTCGTCGACACGCACGCCGGTCTCCCGAGCGTGCTGGGCCATCACGCGGGTGGTGATCATGCGCTCGAGCAGCTGTTTTTCCAGCATCGTTCGATCCGGCAATGTGGTGCCCTGGCGGGTCAACTCGCGAGCCGCGAGCTTTACCTGGTCGTCCAGTTCGAGCCGGGTGATGACTTCACTGTTGACGACCGCGAGAACACGATCGAGGAGCGATGGTTCGGCCGGACGGTCGGCGGCGGGGACGGACTGCATCGCACAGACCGCGGCGACGGCCACGAGCAATTGACGGGTAGGGGCGAGGATCATGGCACCGGCCGGTGGGCGCAATCATTGCGCCGGATAGTAGTCTTCGTTGAACTGGGATTGCGGTAGCGTGTTGAGGCGTTGATAGCCCGTCACGTTCTGCCTGAGGATCTCGAGCGGATTGGAGCCGAGTCGGGACAGACCGTTCAACTCGAGCTGGAAGAAGAAGGCACGCACGCTGTCCTGGGTCAGTGTGACGAACTCCTGCAACACGAACCGTCCCACCCAACAGCCGGCATTGTACTCAATGCCTGCGATCTTGGTGGTTGCGCGACGGTCGAACAGCGAGTAGGCGAACCTGCCCACACCGCTCCAGCGCTCGTCGAGAAACCACTGCCCGGAGACGTCGACCTGCTCGAAACTGCTGCGGTTGTAGCGGTAGCCGAAATTGAGCACCCGCCCGGGATCGGGGTTGTACCGCAGCAGAAGCATGGTCCGGTCCGGACGCCCCGCATTGAGGTCGAATTTGACCGTCGCATCGGCGTACCAGGACTGGCTCATGCGGCCTGTGACCGCCGCGAGCACATCCGAACGGTTCTGGGTCCTGGCGACGGTGTTGGGCAGCGTCACCCGCTGATCCGCAAAGAAGAAGCGCTGCGCCAGAGTCAGACGCAGACGCTCCCTGCCGTCGAGCGCGTCGATGAAACGGCTGGACACCCCCGCCGTCAGCTGATTGGCGTCGTTGATGCGATCTCCCCCGACGAACTGGTTCTCGCTGTAGACCTGGGCGAGGTTGAAGTCCGCCACCGTGGTGTCGAACACTGGGAAGCGGCTCTGGTCCCGGTAGGGAATGTAGACGTAGTAGAGGCGCGGCTCGAGGGTCTGCGTCAGAGGCGTACCCAGGAAACTGGTGCTGCGCTCGAACGTCAGCGTGCTGTCGACGCTGAACACCGGCAACAGGCGATCGAGGCTGGACGCCTGGCCCGGTGGCGCGTCGAGGTCGTAGCGGGTGTAGTTCAACCCCAGCCTGGGCACGACCATGGCGTAGGCCGTCTGGACCGGATATGCGACGCTGGGGTACACGGTCATGCGCCGCCCGCTCAGCAGGGTGGGGTGCGAGAAATAGACGGCCTCGGAGGACAACGACAAGTCTGTGCCGGTCGGATGTTCCTTGACGGCTGTAAGCGTGATCTGGGGCATCCGCGCATAGGGCGGAACGATCGGCGCCTTGGGATCCTGCAGCGTCTGGAACTTCTGTGTCCTCGCGCCCAGCGTCCACCAGCCACCGTTGTAGGAGACCCCGCCTTCCCGAGGCAGGTTCGACAGGGAGGTCACCGCGAGCCGGTTGGAGAGGTCGACGAAGTACAGATCGTCGGAAGCCTTCTGCAGGTTCGCATAGACGTTCAGCCCCTGGCTCAGGGCCTGGTTGTGCCGGAACGCGAGTGCGTAGCGGCGTTCGCCGCCACGCTCCCGATCATTCGGCAGGAACTCGGCATTGAGGATGCCGTTGAAGCCATCGCCGAGGTAACGAACCTCGTTGTTCAGCATGACGCCGCGCTTGGCCAGGAAACGCGGGGCGATGGTGGCGTCGTAGTTCGGTGCCAGGTTCAGGTAGTACGGCACGGTGAACTCGAAGCCGCTCTTCCCGGTGGTGCCATAGGTCGGTCCGAGAAAACCGCTCTTCCTGGCGTTGGACAGGGGAAAGTCGATGTAGGGCGTGTACAGGAAGGGCACGTCCTTGAAGTAGACGGTGGCGTTTCTCGCCACCCCCTCGTCCTTCTCCCGGTCGAGGTCTAGCCGCCGCACCTTCAGGTACCAGTCCTGGTCGGGCGGCGCGCAGGTGCTGTAGGTGGCCTCCTCCGCCCGGACCCGAGAGCGACCGTCGACGAAAAGCGTCCTGGCCTTGCCGCGGGCGTTCAACTGGCGGAAATAGTATTCGGGCGATTCGGCGTACGCCGTGTCCTTGCGCATGTCCAGGCGCACCCGGTCGCCCTCGAGAACGTCTCCAAGGCGGTCGACGCGGACGTTGCCCGTCGCGGTGAGCACCTCGTCGGCGGTGTCGTAGCGGAGGCTGTCGGCAAACACCGAGCGGCCGCGCATCCGCAGTCTGACCGCGCCGTCGGCGGCGATCTTCTGGCCGGTTGTTCCAGATACGCTTTCAGCCTCGATGAACACGAGCCCGGCGTCCTGGGACAGCTCCGAAGCGGTGGGCGGACGCAGGCCGACGTCGAGTTTGAGTTGCAGTCCGAGCGACTGCGCCAGGCCGATCGCCGGTGACGCGGCGACCGCGGCAAGCAGCCATCGGGCGAGGAACGACATGGAGGCGGACGCCGGGTTGTTAGAATGCCGGGAGTATAGAACCCAAGGGTCGCGCGTTGGATCGCCTCCGAGAATTGCAAGACTGGCTGGAAACGGTCCTTCCCGGACCTCTGGCCGCATTCGAGCCCGCCTCATCCGATGCGAGCTTCCGCCGGTATTTCAGGGCCAGGCGGGATCGCAGCACCTGGATCATCATGGACGCCCCGCCGCAGCACGAGGACTGCCGGCCTTTCGTCAAGGTGGCCACGCTGATGTCGGAGGCTTGCCTGAACGTCCCCAAAGTGCTGGCGCAGGATCTCGATCGTGGCTTCCTCCTGCTGACGGATCTCGGCACCGAAACCTACCTGCAGGTGCTGGAGCGAGACCGCTCGCTGGCGCCCGGTCTCTTCGACGCCGCCACCAGCGCCCTGGTGACCTGGCAGGCTTCCAGCCGAGCCGACGTGCTGCCGCCCTACGACGAGGCCCTGCTGCGGCGCGAACTGGGGCTGTTTCCCGAGTGGTACCTCGGTCGGCACCTCGGTCTGGCGTTGTCAGAGGATGCGCGTGAGCAGCTCGAGCGCTTCCACACCGTGCTTCTGGCCAACATCCTCGGACAGCAGAAGGTCTTCGTTCACCGCGATTTCATGCCGAGGAACCTCATGGTCGGCGAGCCGAACCCCGGCATCCTGGACTTCCAGGATGCCGTGCACGGCCCGGTGTCCTACGACGTGGCCTCGCTGTTCCGGGATGCTTTCATCAGCTGGGAGGAACCCGAAGTCCTGGACGGGACCATCCGGTACTGGGACAAGGCCCGCCGGGCGGGGCTTCCGGTGCCCGGGGATTTCGGTGACTTCTACCGCGACGTGGAGTGGATGGGGCTGCAGAGACACCTGAAGGTGCTGGGCATCTTCGCCCGCCTGTCCCATCGTGACGGCAAGAAGGGGTACCTCGAAGACACCCCGCGTTTCCTGCGCTATGCGCGGTCGACCGCGCAGCGCTACCGCGAATTGTCCGGCCTGCTGCCCTTCCTCGACGCAGCGGAGGATGTCACGCCGGTCGCTGGCCTCACGTTCTGACGGGCGCTCCGATGACGCGGGCCATGATCCTCGCAGCCGGTCGAGGCGAGCGCATGCGACCCCTGACCGACCACTGCCCCAAACCCCTGCTCCCGGTCGGGGGCAAGCCCCTGATCGTCTGGCAGCTGGAACGTCTGGCGGCCGCCGGGATCGACGCAGTGGTGGTGAACCACGCCCACCTGGGACACATGATCGAGGCGGCCCTCGGCGACGGGCGACGCTGGAACGTCAGCATCAGCTACTCGCCGGAAGGCGAACCACTCGAGACGGCCGGCGGCATCGTCCAGGCACTGGACCGGCTCGGGCCTCTTCCCTTCCTGGTGGCCAACGGCGATGTGTTCTGTGATCTGGATCTGAGAGGCTTCCTGGAACGGGCGCTCGCACTGCTGGCGAGCCCGGGACACCTCGCGCATCTCGCGCTGGTCGACAACCCCACGCACCATCCCCTGGGGGACTTCCATCTGGCCGGCGATATGGCGACGACGGATGGAGAGCCAAGGCTCACCTTCAGCGGGATTGCCGTCTACTCCCCCGAGCTGTTCACCGGCCTGGTTCCGGGCCGGCGCGCGGCGCTTGCCCCTGTCCTGCGGAACGCCATGGGCCGAGGCGCAGTCACAGGCGAGCACCACCGCGGCGACTGGGAGGACGTCGGCACGCCCGCGCGTCTGCTGGCCCTGGACAGTCGTCTGCGGCTTGCGCCCCACCACTCCTGACCGGATGTCCAAGATGAACGCCTCGCTCGCCTCCTCCGCCACCCATTCGCCGTTCCGTGACCGCCGCGCCCGGCTCGCCGAGGCCATGGGCCAGGGCGTTGCAGTGATTGCCACCGCACCCGAGCGTGTGCGCAACCGCGACGCCCACCACCCCTTCCGCTTCGACAGCTATTTCTATTACCTGACCGGATTTGCGGAGCCCGAGGCAGTGCTCGTACTTGTGGCCGGCCCGGAACCGCGCGCGATCCTGTTCTGCCGTGAGAAGGACCTGGAGAGGGAGATCTGGGATGGCTACCGCCATGGTCCGGACAGGGCCAGGGAAGTATTCGGTTTCGACGAGGCCCACCCGATCAAGGCACTGGACAGCCTCATGCCGGATCTTCTGTCCGACCAGCCGGCCCTGCACGCCGATGTGGGAGCCGACGGCGCCTGGGACGGCCGCCTCATCGACTGGCTGAACGCGGTACGCGCCAGAGCGCGCACCGGTGTCGCCGCCCCGGGCGAGATCCGCGACATCCGCCGCATCCTGGACGACATGCGCCTCGTGAAGGACGCGCACGAGATCAATGTGATGCGCGCTGCAGGCGCCATTTCCTCCGAGGCACATCGCCGCGCCATGCAGGCCACGCGCCCGGGCCGGCACGAGTTCGAGATCGAAGCCGAGTTGCTGCACGAATTCGTCCGCAATGGCGCCCGCTCGCCAGCCTACCCCTCCATCGTGGCCAGCGGCCCGAATGCCTGCGTTCTGCACTACGTGGAGAACACAAGGAAGATGATGGACGGGGACCTGCTGCTGATCGACGCCGGCTGCGAACTCGACGGCTACGCCTCCGACATCACCCGGACCTTCCCCGTGGGCGGGCGGTTCTCGGCGGTGCAGCGCGACGTCTACGAGCTGGTGCTGGCCGCCCAGGCGGCGGCGATCGCCCAGGTCAGACCCGGAAATCACTGGGAAGCGCCGCACGAGGCCGCAGTGGCGGTGCTGGCGCGCGGGCTGGTCGACTTCGGCCTGTGCAAGGGAACACCCGAATCCGTCATCGAATCGGGTGAATACCGCCGCTTCTACATGCTCGCACCGGTCACTGGCTCGGTCTGGATGTCCACGACGCGGGAGACTACAAGCGCGACGGCAATTGGCGAGCGCTCGAGCCCGGGATGACCCTGACGGTCGAGCCTGGCTGTTATATCCGACCGGCCGAGGATGTG
>JBEICA010000275.1:0-4899 GCA_040373665.1 Burkholderiales bacterium
GGGCGCGCAGCCGCTGCGCATCCCGGGTCGACTGCGCGGCGATGCCTGCCAGCGAGCCCAGGGTGATGCGTATCAATCGGGCCAGACGCCGGTAGCCGCGCGCGGATTTCTCCGACAGGCGCGCATTCACCAGATGCACCGGGATGCCGCGTCGCACGCAAGCCCGGACCAGATTGGGCCAGAGCTCGGTTTCCATCAGCACGCCGCAGTCCGGGCGGTAGCGATCCAGCAAGCGCGCCACCGCCCAGGGCAGGTCGTAGGGCAGGTAGACGCGTGTGACAGTGTCGCCGAACAGCGCCTCGCCGGTGGCGCGCCCCGTCGGTGTCGTGTGCGTCATCACGATCCGGTGGCCCGGATAGTCGGCCTGCAGCGCTCGCACCAATGGCTGCGCTGCCCGGGTTTCCCCGACCGACACCGCATGGATCCAGAACACCGGACCTGTCACTGCGGGCAGGCATCCGCCGAAGCGCTCCGCCACATGCTCGCGATATTCCGGCTGGCGCCGACCCCGCCACCACAGGTGCAGCAGCGCCACCGGGATCAGCAGGTGCAGCGCCGCGGTGTACAGCCCGAAGGCGATGGCGTTCATCGTACCCGCTTCAGCGCGTTCAGCACGTCCACCAGTGACGGAGGGCTGCCGATGCCGCCCACGTTAACCCCGTTTTCGGGTGCCAGCACGCCGGTGGCTTCCGGGTTCGTCGCCACATAAATCCCGACCGTGGGTCGACCCAGCGCCGCGGCGAAGTGCGTGAGTCCGGTGTCCACGCCAACGCAGAACTCCGCCCGTCCGAGCAGGCCCGCCAGCGTGCGCAGACCCAGTCGCGGCGGCACCACCGCTGCCCGTATCCCGGCGGCGATGGATTTGGCGCGTTCCTCCTCTGCCGGCGATCCCCACGGCAACACCACACCGAGCCCTTCGCCGATCAACTGCGCGATGAGTTTCTTCCACTGATGTTCGGGCCACAGCTTGGTGTCGGCGCTGGTGGCATGCAGGAGCACGGCGAAGGGTCTTGTGGGAAGCCAGGCATGGCGCTCCCCGACGTCAAGCCAGGGCCGCTCGGCGTCCACCGGAGAATCGTCCTCCTCGGGCGCCGGCGGAAACGCCGGGGCGCGAATCCCGTAGTCCAGGGTCGCGGGCAACCCGTATCCCAGCGCTTTCGCCGCGAGTTCCCGGTTGCGCACCACCGCGTGGCGGCCCCAGGGCACGGTGTGTACCCGATCGTAAAACCAGCGCAGCGGCTCGCGCGAACTGCGCCAGTCCAGCCCGTGGTGTACTCCCTGGGCGAGGCGACCCACCACCGCGCTCTTCAGCAAGCCCTGCGAATCGATCACCGCGTCATAAGGCGCATCCCCGAGGGACTGCCTCAGGGCACGGATCTCGTCCCAGGTCTGCCGGCGGAACAGCCCCCGGCGCCAGCGCCTCAGTTGGCATGCGTGCACTCGCTGGACGCCCGGGTGCAGTCGCGGTATCGCGGAGAAGCTCCGCTCCACCAGCCAATCCACCTCGACCTCGGGGAACACCCGCACGATGTCCGACACCACCGGAAGGTTGTGGACGACATCACCGAGCGAGGAGGTCTTGACCAGAAGAATCCGGCGCAGCACGGACATGGAGGGCAGGAAAAGGAGACTCGGATGATACGCGGCCCCGTCCCCTCGGGGTCGGACCAAGTTAACAGGCTGTATTTATTATAAAAAGTAAGAAAAAACAGCCCTTTATTTGCCTTAAAGGGACGTTTTCGGGGGCAAAATGCTCGCGCATCGGCAGGTTGAGGGCCCGGCGATATATTCAGTCCGGTGGCAGTCGCGCTGTCGGGTTCACGTTCTCCGAGTGAATCGGCGGACAGGGGGTCGTGGTGCTGCAGGCGGCTGGGTCCTCGCCGGGGGACATCCGGCGTCTCATTCGCGAGGCCCGTCCCTGGTGCCACCGTATGCGGAGGCCGCTCATTTTGCCCCCGAAAATGGCCTTCTAACGCTGAAAATGGCCCTTTTTTGGGATATTAAAATTTTAAAAACAATGACTTAACTTGGTCCGACCCCGATGGGGGTCAGTTGAGAAGGGTGAGGTCGTCGCGGATCAGGGCGGACAGAGGGGGAACGGGGCAGCCGAGGGCGGCGCAGGTGAGTTGGAGGAGTTCGCTCTCAGCGCGTGTCAGGCGGCCGTCGTGGGCGATGGTGGCGACGAGGGCGCGGAGAAGGGTGCGGTGGGCGAGGGGATCGAGACGGTCGATGTCGTCCAGCGCCGACCACAGCGCCGCGGACCACGATTGCGGCAAGGCGTACACGGGCGGTCGTGCCAGATCCAGACGTGCAGCGCCGGCCTGAAAGGCGCGCCGTGCCTCCTGTTCGTCGCCGCGCGCACCCTGATGGGCCAGCACGCTCAGCAGCACGCTCACGGCGGTGACGGTGGTCGACTTCTCCGGATGCCTGCGGCCCGGCAGAGAGTCAGACGGTCTCTCCAGGGACTTCACCACAAGACGCCGGACGCAGAACTCGAACATGTCGATCTCGCCATCCGCCACCGCGAGCCGGTGCACCACATTTGCCAGCGATACCTGATCAGCCTTGCCAGCCTGAGCCAGCGGGCCGATGAGCTCGAACACGGCCGGCAGACGCAGTGAGGGCTCGAGTTCGGGCAGAAGACCAAGCGCGGCCCGCACCTGTGCCGTCCCCTTGCCGCCCATGGCGATCTCGATCGCGCTCAGTTGCCGCTCGCGCGCACCCGGGTCGCGCGACACCAGCAGCGCGAGCACCAGCCCGCGGGCGGCATCGGTCGACTCCGCCGCGGCGCGCACGAACGCTGGAAGCGCCTGAACGATACCCTGTGCCTCCATCACCTGGGAGGCATCGGGATGGCCGATCGCGGCCACCACCGTGTTGGCCAGGTCCGGTGTCGTCATCCAGGTGGGGGGCGACTGGGCGGGCGCGGGCTGAGCTGCCTGGGGTGTGTCCAGCGCCAGCACCAGATCCGGCAGGGCGCCCGCGCTGCTGCTCTGGCCGGGTCCGGGGGGTGGCGGAAGGCCTTCCATGACCGGATCGACCGGTGGCAAGGGCGGCGGGGTTTGCGGCCCCGGCCCCAGCGCCTCGATCCGCTTGCGCACCGGCGGGTGCGTCGCAAACAGCGACTGGCGGAAGCCGGATGCGAACAACAGATGGGCCACCGTCGGGGTCTGGCTTGACCGGAGCGCGACGTCACCGCCTTGCGAGATGCGCAGAAGGGCGTTGCGCAGCCCGGCCGGGTTGCGGGTGAACTGCACCGCAGAGGCATCCGCCAGCCATTCGCGCTGCCTGCACACAGCAGCCTGGAGCATGCGCCCCGCGAGCGTGCCCAGCGCCCCGACGGCCATCAGGATCACTCCGAAGAAGATGAGCGGGCTCACCTTGTCCCTGGCCCGTATGCGCAACATGGCCCGCCCGAACGCGGTGATGCCGCTCAGGCCGGCGATCCAGCCGATCATCCGCATGTTGAGCTTCATGTCGCCGTTCAGGATGTGGCTGAACTCGTGCGCCACCACGCCCTGCAACTCATCCCGCGACAGCCGGTTCAGGGCGCCCCGCGTCACCGCGATCGCGGCGTTCGAGGGGCGGTGTCCCGCCGCGAATGCGTTGATGGAGGGCTCCTCCTCCAGCACGTACACCGCCGGGACGGCGATGCCTGAGGCGATCGCCATCTCTTCCGTCACGTTGTGCAGCCGCCGCAGCAACGGGTCGGTCGCGCCCGGCCCGACCCGGGTGCCTCCCAGGCTTTCCGCCACGATGCGGCCGCCCCGCGCCAGCGAGATGGCCTTGCCGAGCCAGGGCACCAGCACCACCAGCATCCAGAAGCCGGCGATCCAGAGAGTCGGCTCCGGGAACTCGAGCATGTAGTCGAAGACGACCAGGAGCAGGGACAATGGCGCCTGGTCCGCCGGGGATTCCGGGCCGTGATGTTGCAGCGCCAGTTGGAACACCGTGACGAACGTCAGCAAGCCGACGCAGGCCGTCACCGCGAGCGCGAACAGCCACTCCAGCCGACGGGAGCGGCGCAGCGCATCCGCCTTGGCCGAGAAGAAATCCACGGTGGCGCCGTGGGCGGGTCAGGACAGGATCAGGAAGCTCCGCCCAGAAGCGCGCCCACGCGGGGTGCCTGGCGCGCCTCCGGTGAGACGATCTCCAGCGGCTTGGCCGCCACGAACGAGAACAGACCCGCAACGAGGCTCGAGGGGAACATTTCCCGCAGGTTGTTGTAGCTCAGCACGCTGTCGTTGAACGCCTGGCGCGCGAAGGCGATGCGGTTCTCGGTGGACGTCAACTCCTCGCTCAACTGCATCATCGAGGTGTTGGCCTTCAAATCCGGGTAGGCCTCGGACAGGGCGAACAGCCGGCCCAGCGCACCGCCGAGCGCCGCCTCGGCGCCGGCCAGCGTCTGTATCGCCGAAGCCGACCCGGGCGACTCCGCCGCGCCGCGAAGGCCCTCGACAGCGACGTTGCGCGCCTTGATCACCGCCTCCAGCGTGTCGCGCTCGTGCTGCATGTAGGCCCGCGCCGTATCCACGAGATTCGGGATCAGGTCGTAGCGCCGGGTCAGTTGCACGTCGATCTGTGCGAACGCATTCCCGAACCCGTTTCGTGCGCCGACGAGGCGGTTGTAGGTGGCCACGCCCCAGAACAGCACGGCGGCGGCAATGGCGAGCGTGATCAGCAGGGAAGTGCTCATGACCCGAAGGCTCCAGTGTGATTTCGTAAAAACGCCCTTGCATTTACGACCCCGCCACCGCTTTCCACACCCCCTTTCGGGGTCGGACCTCGCATGCCCCATGATTCGAAAAGGAAAACACCCCGGAAACACGTGTTTCCGGGGTGTTTTCCTTTTCGAATCATGGGGCATGCGAGGTCCGACCCCGAAAGGGGGTGTGGAAA
>JBEICA010000124.1:0-9865 GCA_040373665.1 Burkholderiales bacterium
GCCGTCCTCCCACCACACCCGAAACCGACCCATGCGCGAAGGCAGTCTCGAAGCACCCACACGCCATCCCATCGACTGGAAGAACCCCGACTTCTACGATGAGGGGAGGCTGTTCGAAGAGCTGGAGCGGGTGTACGACATCTGCCATGGCTGCCGCCGCTGCGTCAGCCTGTGCAACGCGTTTCCGACGCTGTTCGATCTCGTAGACAACAACGAGACCTTGGAAGTCGAGGGGGTCAGGAAGGAGGATTACTGGAAGGTGGTCGACCAGTGCTACCTGTGCGACCTGTGCTACATGACCAAGTGCCCCTATGTTCCGCCGCACGAGTGGAACGTGGACTTCCCCCACCTGATGCTGCGGGCCAAGGCGCTGAAGTTTCGGCGCGGCGAGACGACGTTCCGCGACAAACTCCTCTCCTCGACCGACGCCCTTGGCAAGCTCGCCACCATTCCGGTCGTGGTTCAGATGGTCAATGCGGTCAACAAGACGCCGGCCACCCGGAAGCTCATGGACAACATGCTGGGCATCCATCACGAGCGCGAGTTGCCCGAATACGACAGCGCCCGCTTCCGCAGCCGCGCCACGCCGGATGATTCGTTCCCGGTGAAGGCCGGCAGGAACACACCGGGCAAGGTCGCGATCTTCGCCACCTGCTATGTCAACTACAACGAGCCAGGTATCGGACACGACCTCATCAGCATCCTGAAGCACAACGCGATCCCGCATGTGCTTGTGGAGAAGGAGAACTGTTGCGGCATGCCCAAGCTGGAACTGGGCGATCTGGAGGCGGTGGAGAAGCTGAAGAACGGGAACATTCCGGTGATGGCCCGTTATGCCAGGGAAGGCTACGCGATACTGACCACCGTGCCGTCCTGCACCCTGATGTTCAAGCAGGAACTCCCGCTGATGTTCCCGGACGATCCGGACGTCAAGGCGGTTCAGGATGCGATGTTCGACCCCTTTGAATACCTCGTCATGCGCCACAAGGACGGTCTGGTGAAGGCCGACTTCAAGAAGCCGCTGGGCAAGGTCTCGTATCACATACCCTGCCACCTGCGCGTTCAGAACATGGGGCAGAAGACCCGGGAGTTCCTCGAACTCGTGCCCGACACCAAGGTGACCGTGGTCGAGCGCTGCTCGGGTCATGACGGGACCTGGGGCGTCAAAAGCGAGTTCTACAAGGACTCCATGAAGATCGGCAAGCCGGTGTTCAAGGCGATGGGGAACAACACCCCCGATTACATCAGTTCGGACTGCGCCATCGCGGGCCGTCACATCCGTCAGGGGATGGGGGGCGGCGATGCAGCCAAGGAACATCCGATTTCACTCATCCGGATCGCGTACGGACTCTGAGTCCCGCCCGCAAACCACGAACCGACGACCCACATCCATGCAAGCCATGCCAGCAATCACCCGTGACAGCCTGATGACCCTGGAGACCTACGCGCGCACCCGCAAGGAATTCCGCGCGCGCGTTCTCGAGCACAAGAAGCATCGAAAGGTGCGGATCGGCGCCAACCTGACGCTGATCTTCGAGGACGAATTGACGCTTCGCTACCAGATCCAGGAAATGCTCCGCATCGAGAAGATCTTCGAGGAGGAGGGCATCCAGAGCGAGCTCGACGCCTACAACCCGCTGGTCCCGGATGGGAGCAACTGGAAGGCGACGATGCTTCTCGAATACCCGGATGTCGAACAGCGGCGCGTCCGTCTCGCCCAGTTGAAGGGCATCGAGGACAGCACCTGGATCAAGGTGGCGGGTCACGCCAAGGTCTATGCGATCGCCGACGAGGATCTCGAGCGCGAGAATGAGGACAAGACTTCCTCGGTGCACTTTCTGCGCTTCGAACTGGACGAGGCAATGAAGCGGGACCTGCGTGACGGAGCCCCATTGTCCATGGGCGTGGATCATCCGAACTACAGCGAAGCGGTCGACCCGGTGGAGGCTGAAGTGCGTGCCTCCCTGCTGAACGATCTCGTGTTCTGACGCGCTTTCGCCATGACGAACCGGGCGTCCGCGTTGGCGGTGGCGGTGGTGCTGGGGGCCGTGCTGACGTCGGCCGCGGGGTGCAAGGTGTCGCGGGCCAGACCCACCGACGCGTCCGGTGCGGGCTGGGTGCCTGCAGCGGAGGGTGCGTCCCAGCCGCAGTCGGAGCCGAAGGGGCTTGCCCAGGAGCCGGTCATTGTGGAGTTGCCGACCACCTCGTCGCCGTCCCGTGTCGAACTGTTCGAAGTCAAGGGTCGAACGCAACACGAGACCGGCCTCGATCCCGATGCCATATCGCTCGGAGCCGATGGCGTGACGCGATACACGCTGGTGGTGCGCACGGCCACCGGCCTGGCCAATGTCACCTACGAAGGAATCCGCTGCGCAACCGGGGAGTGGAAGGTGTATGCCACAGGTCGCCAGGACGGTCAGTGGCACCGTGTCCCCGACCCCGTGTGGCGTCCGATGGACAAGGCGGGCCTGAACGATGTCCGACAGACGCTGTACGAGCGCCACGTCTGCACGCCTGCCCGCACGGTGCCGGTTTCGGTCGCGCAGGTGCTGCAGAGTTTCCGCAGGCCCCACCCTGTCGGCAACCGATAGACCACATCGGGGTCAGGTCTTGCGTTTTGCCCCCCCCGTCCCGGAGGTGGATGCAAAAAACGCAGGTGGAACCACTGGCTTCCCCGGGCTGCAGGCAAACGCCGAGGATCGTCCGGGTTCAAAGCAGGACGAGGTTGTCCCGATGGATGAGTTCGGGGTCGTCCTCGTAGCCGAGGCGGGTGCTGATCTCGGCGGTTGGCGAACGCAGGATGCGACGTGTCTCGTTCGCGTTGTAGTTCACCAGTCCGCGTGCGATCTCCCGTCCGTCCGGGGCTATGCAGCTGACGACTTCTCCGCGCTCGAAAGTGCCTTCCAGATCGTGTACGCCGACGGGCAGGAGGCTCCTGCCTCCGGCGGCCAGGGCTGCGGCGGCTCCGGTGTCGAGCATGAGACGGCCGCGCACCTGCAGGTGGTCGGCAAGCCATTGCTTGCGAGCGGCGAGAGTGGGGGTCTCGGCGATCAGCTGGGTGCCGATGCTTTGCCCGGCTGCAAGGCGGCCAAGCACATCCGGCTCGCGCCCCGAGGCGATCACGGTGTGGGCTCCGCTCCTCGCAGCACGCTTGGCCGCGAGGATCTTGGTGAGCATGCCTCCGGAGCCGATATCGCTGCCCGCGCCTCCGGCCATGTTCTCCAGGGCAGGGTCACCCGCGCGGGCCCGCTGCACGAGGGTGGCGGTCGGATCCTTGCGAGGGTCGGCTGTGAACAGGCCAGGCTGGTCGGTCAGAATGATCAAGGCGTCCGCCTCCACCAGATTGGTGACCAGCGCACCCAGGGTGTCGTTGTCTCCGAACCGGATCTCCTCGGTGGCAACGGTGTCGTTCTCGTTGATGATGGGGATCGTGCCCAGTGACAACAGGGTTCGTAGCGTCGATCGGGCGTTCAGGTAGCGACGCCGGTCTGCGAGGTCTTCATGGGTCAGCAGGACCTGGGCTGTGCGAAGACCGAACTCCCTGAAACAGGTCTCGTAGGCCTGAACCAGTCCCATCTGTCCCACCGCTGCTGCCGCCTGCAGTTCATGAACGGCCTTGGGGCGCTTCGTCCAGCCCAGCCGCTGCATGCCCTCCGCGACCGCACCACTGGAAACCAGCAGCACCTCCTTGCCGCTGCGGGCAAGCGCGGCGATCTGGCCCGCCCACTGCGCCAGCGCAGTGCGGTCCAGGCCCTGGCCGCCGTTGGTGACCAGGCTGGATCCGACCTTGACCACCAGCCGGCGTGCCGACTGGGTGACTGAACCCCCGGTGTTCACGGAGCCACCTCGTGCTCGCCTGCCTCGTTGGCCTGCGCCTCCGTCTCGGCGATGGCCTTGACGCGATCCAGATGGTCCATGACAGCGTAGGTGAGTTCGCTGCACCCCTCGCCGGTCATGGCGGAGATCACGAAAACGGCCGAACGATCCGCCCCGGGTCCCAGAAACCGCTGTACGAACTCCGCGATGCGCGCCTCGCGCTCGTCCCCGGGCAGCAGGTCGACCTTGTTGAGCACGACCCAGCGGGGCTTGTCGAACAGGGACTGATCGTACTTGCGCAGTTCCTCGACGATGGCGTTGGCCTCTTGGACCGGGTCCGCCTCGGGGTCCGTGGGTGCAAGGTCGACGAGGTGCAGAAGCAGCCGGGTGCGGGCGAGGTGTCTCAGGAACTGGTGTCCGAGCCCGGCGCCCTCAGCCGCGCCTTCGATGAGGCCGGGAATGTCGGCCACGACGAAACTTCGCGCGTGGTCGATGCGCACAACGCCGAGGTTGGGGTGCAGCGTCGTGAACGGATAATCCGCAACCTTGGGGCGTGCCGCCGAAACGGCCCGGATGAAGGTCGACTTGCCGGCATTGGGCATTCCCAGCAGACCGACGTCGGCGAGCACCTTCAGTTCCAGGCGCAGCCTGCGATGATCGCCCGGTTTTCCGGGGGTGCATTGCCGAGGTGCCCGGTTGGTGCTGGACTTGAAGTGGATGTTGCCCAGTCCGCCCTCGCCACCGCGTGCGATGAGCGCCCGCATGCCTGCTGTGGCAAGGTCAGCGACGGCTTCGCCTGTTTCCATGTCCGTGATCACCGTGCCCACCGGCATGCGCAGGGTGATGTCATCGGCCGCGGCTCCATAGCAATCCGAGCCCCGGCCTTTCTCGCCATTGCGCGCGCGATGGATCCGGGCGAAGCGGAAATCCACCAGCGTGTTGATGTTGGGGTCCGCTACGGCCCAGATGCTGCCACCGCGCCCGCCATCGCCGCCATCCGGGCCGCCGCGAGGAATGAATTTCTCGCGCCTGAATGAGGCAATGCCGTCTCCGCCGTCACCGGCGTGGACTTCGATCGTGGTTTCGTCGACGAATTTCATGGCGGTGGGCGCTCAGTCCGAAAAAAACAAAAAGCCCTACCGGATCGATAGGGCTTTGCCAGCGCCGGAACGGAAAGGATCGGGCGGCGGGAACGATGCTGACGGTCTTGCGCCTCATCGGCCCCTTGATGGCAAACTCCACGACGCCATCGACCTTGGCGAACAGCGTGTGGTCCTTGCCGAGTCCGACGTTGACGCCGGGATGGATCTGCGTGCCGCGTTGACGTACCAGAATGTTGCCGGCAAGCACTTCCTGACCGCCGAACCGCTTGACCCCGAGTCGTTTCGACTCGGAATCGCGACCGTTACGGGAACTTCCGCCTGCTTTCTTATGTGCCATGGCGTGACCTCCTTGCTCGTCTTTTCAGGTCCGGCCCGCTATGCCGAAGACCTTTCGGGGTTTTCAGGGCCCAATGCCGCCGCGTGACGCGGCAATGTTCCCGAGGGTCTGATCTCAGGCCGCCTTCGGCGCTTCCGCCGTCGCGACGCCACCCTTGCCGTCGTCGATGCCGGCGACAAAGATCTCGGAGAACCATTGCCGGTGACCGCCCTGACGCTTGTAGTGCTTGCGCCGGCGATGCTTGAAGATGAGCACCTTGTCAGCCCGGCCGTGCCCAAGCACCGTGACCTTGACGTTGGCGCCAGCCACAAGCGGCTGACCGATCTGTACCGATTCGCCGCTGCCGACCATGAGCACCTGATCGATGACGACTTCGGCGCCGACGTCGGCGGACAGCTGCTCCACCTTCAGTTTCGTCCCGGCGCTGACGCGATACTGTTTACCACCGGTTTTGATGACCGCGTACATGGCAGATTCCAATGCGTGTACCAAAAGGGGTCGCAGAATAAGGGATGCCGGTCGTCGCGTCAAATGCCGACGTGCCCTGTTCGCGAGGCGATCGGGTATGCGCCTGCGCTGCCGTACCGGAACGATCGGCTTGACACCCTATTCCGGCGATTTCTACCATCCATGTCCTTCCTCCCACGGCCGCTGCTCTTTCGTGTCGATCGACCTCATCCGAACCCTGCTGGCCGACGACATGAGCGCGGTCGACGCCGTGATCCGCCGCCGCCTCCATTCAGACGTCGTTCTGGTCCGGCAGGTAAGCGATTACATCATCGGTGCCGGTGGCAAGCGCCTGCGACCGGTCCTGCTGCTGCTGGCCGCCGGAGCCTGCGGTTACCGCGGCGCCCACGCCCATGAACTCGCGGCCGTGCTCGAATTCATCCACACGGCCACGCTCCTGCACGACGACGTGGTGGACGAATCCGGCATGCGACGTGGTCGGACGACCGCCAATTCGGTCTACGGCAACGCCGCGTCGGTACTGGTCGGAGACTTCCTCTATTCCCGCTCCTTCCAGATGATGGTATCCGTCGGCCGTCCCCGAGTCATGGAGGTCCTGTCGGATGCGACCAACGTCATCGCCGAGGGGGAGGTGCTGCAGCTGATGAATGTCCACGATCCGGAAGTCACCGAGGGTGCCTACCTGGATGTGATCCGATACAAGACCGCCAAGTTGTTCGAGGCAGCCGGTCGGCTGGGGGCGATACTGGCGGACGCGCCCCCCGCGGTCGAGGCGGGCCTCGCCGCCTTCGGCACGCATCTCGGCACGGCGTTCCAGCTCATCGATGACGTTCTGGACTACACGGGGGAGACCGCCGAGACCGGCAAGAATCTCGGGGACGACCTGGCGGAAGGCAAGGCCACACTGCCGCTTCTGCATGTCATCCGCAACGGTTCTGTCGAGGAGGCCTCGCTCGTGCGCCGTGCCATCGAGCAGGGTGGGCTCATGGAGTTCGGTCCCGTGCTCGCTGCCATCGAACGCACCGGCGCCCTCGCATACGCGCGGTCGGTGGCGCAGCTCGAATCCGAGCGCGCGGTTGCCGCCCTGGGTGTTCTGGAGGCTTCGACTTACCGCGAGAGTCTGTTACACTTGGCGTCTTTCGCAGTGACGCGCAGCCAATGATCGTCCGAAAGCGGTCACGCGCGTGTGTATTGGTTTCAGGTCGTCTTCCGCGGTCTTGCCTGTCGATGCACAGGCGGGTCGGCTTCGGGGTGTAGCTCAGCCTGGTAGAGTACTGCGTTCGGGACGCAGGAGTCGGAGGTTCGAATCCTCTCACCCCGACCAAATCCAATTCACATTCACGCTTCCTGACGCGCGTTCATGGCCAAACTGCTGCTCCTGCTCGCCGTGATTGGTGGCGTGGCTCTTCTGCTGAAGAACTACCAGCGTTCACTCTCTCGTCAGGATCGCGACGACCCCGGGCAGCCCGCCAAGTCGGCCCTGGAAGACATGGTCCGGTGCGCCCGGTGCGGCGTCCACCTCCCCAAGAGCGAAGGTTTTCTTTCCCAAGGCAGGTTCTATTGCAGCGATGAACACCGCCAGCAGGGGCCGGTCGAGCGGGAGCGTCCCCACGTCTGACCGGGGCCGTGGCGATTCGCGGCGGTGGCGTTTCCCACGCGCCTGCCTCCGGTCGCTGCTGCACGGAGTCGCATGAATCCCTCCGTCGCCCCGCCACGGGAGCCGCGCGAGCGTCTGCCTGCCGGCGACGCCTATCCACGCCAGTACTGGCGGTCGTTGCTCTATTTCAACGGCTACCGCCTTGCGGTGGCGTCATTGCTGCTGCTCATGTCGGCGGTGATCGGGTCGAACATCGTTTTCGGCTCGTGGAACCGGTCGCTCTTCGTGAGCGGCTGCATCGGCTACGTGCTGGTGGCGGCGCTCAACTTTGCGTCCATCGCCGCGCGCCGCCCGAGTTTCCCGACGCAACTGCTGCTGCAGGTCGGTGGCGACGTCCTGTTCGTCGTCCTGCTCATGCACGCAAGCGGCGGTGTGTCGAGCGGCCTCGGCCTGCTGCTGCTGGCGAATCTCGCGGCGGCCGGGATCATCAGCCGTGGCCGGCTCACCCTGTTCCTGGCGTCGCTGGCGTCCGTGGCCGTGCTGCTGGAGCACACCTACGAGGTGTTGTTCTTCAAGGGCAGCTACACCGCCTACGTGCAGGCAGCCCTGCTGTCGATCGGCTATTTCGCCACCGCCTGGCTGGCACATGCACTGGCCAAGCGCGCCACAGCCAGCGAGCAGCTCGCGGCGCAGCGCGAAGTCGACCTCGCGAGCATGTCCCAGGTGAGCCAGCTCGTGATGCAGGACATGCAGGATGGCGTGATCGTGGTGGACTCCCAGGGCGTGGTCCGTCAGATGAACGCCCGCGCCGAGGAACTGCTCGGGCCGGCGCCGCGATCCCGGGAGCTGCGGCTGGAGGAGTACAACCCGGGGCTGGCGGTGCGCCTCGCGAGGTGGAAGGAGAATCCGGACGCCGGCTTCGACCCGCTGCGCACCATCCTCACCCAGAAGGTGACGGCGGCGCGTTTCGTTCCGGTGGGCAGCCGTGACCGCCAGGGCGTGGTGATCTTCATCGAGGATCTCACCCGGATCCAGACCCAGGCGCAGCAGATGAAGCTCGTCTCCCTGGGGAGGCTGACGGCCAACATCGCCCATGAGATCCGCAACCCATTGTCGGCGATCAATCATGCCGCCGAGCTGTTGCAGGAGGAGCAGGGGGGCAACGAGACCCAGCGGCGTCTGCTGCAGATCATCCACGACAACGCTCGCCGGCTGGACCGCATGGTGCAGGACGTGCTGCGGCTCAACCGCCGCGACCGGGCGGTCCGTGAGACATTCCCCCTGGGTGAATTCCTGCGCAATTTCGCGGCGCAGTTCTGCGAGATCGAGCGTGTTTCTCCCGATCTGATCCGCGTCGTGCTGGATATCCAGCCCCGGGTCGAGTTCGATCGCTCCCACTTGAATCAAGTCATGTGGAATCTGTGCCGTAATGCGCTGAGATACAGCCGTCGCGAAGCCGGCAGTGTGCAACTCCTGGTCGAGCCAGGTGTGGCGCCCGGCACGGTCGAGTTGAGCGTCGTCGATGACGGCCCCGGCGTGGCGGAGTCGCTTCGCCCGCACCTGTTCGAGCCGTTCTTCACGACGGCCTCGAGTGGCACCGGGTTGGGGCTGTACATTGCGCGGGAGGTCTGCGACGCCAACGGTGCCAGCCTTTCCTATGTCGAGCGTGCCGCCGGTGCGCAGTTCATGCTGGTGATGAAGAGCGCCTGAAGCCGCAGCCCGGGAGGCGGGGGTGCTCGAGGAGGAATGCAGTGAAGCGCAGGGACATGAATGCCGGCGGGACCATCACCCGTACCGTCCTCATCGTCGATGACGAGGAGGACATCCTGGAATTGATCGAGCTCACCTTGCTCAGGATGGGGCTCGAGGTGGAGCGCGCCATGCGCGTCGGCGAGGCGATCGAGAAGGTGACGTCCGGGCATTTCGACCTCTGCCTGACGGACATGCGCCTGCCCGATGGCGAGGGCCTGCAACTGGTGGAGTACATCTCCCAGAACGGCCGCGATCTCCCTGTGGCCGTCATAACGGCCCACGGCAACACCGAGAACGCGGTCGCGGCGCTCAAGGCCGGCGCCTTCGACTATCTTGCCAAGCCGGTGTCGCTCGAACAGTTGCGCTCGCTGGTCAAGTCGGCGTTGTCGCTGCCCGCGCCTGTCCAGGCCCGCATCCAGCCGGACCAGGGCCTGATCGGCAACTCGCCCATCATCCAGCACGTGCGGGAGATGATCGACAAGCTGGCGCGCAGCGAGGCGCCGGTCCATGTGACGGGCGAATCCGGCAGCGGCAAGGAACTGGCCGCGCGCCTGATCCACCAGAAGAGCGCTCGCCGGGACAAGCCCTTCGTGCCGGTCAACTGCGGCGCCATTCCCGAGAACCTCATGGAAAGCGAGTTTTTCGGTTATCGGAAAGGCGCGTTCACCGGCGCCGACGCCGACCGGGACGGGTTCTTCCAGGCGGCCCATGGAGGGACCCTGTTTCTCGACGAGGTCGCCGACCTGCCGCTGCCCATGCAGGTGAAGCTGCTGCGCGCCATCCAGGAAAAGA
>JBEICA010000197.1:0-6613 GCA_040373665.1 Burkholderiales bacterium
GCGCCAGCCGATCTCGTCGTTGACCATGGCGAACCGGTCGACATCCACCAGCACGACCGCCAGTGGCGAGCAGGCCGAGACCGCACGCTCCACCGCATGCATGAACGCTGGTCGGTTGCCCAACCCGGTGAGCGCGTCGTGGTGTTCCAGATCGCGCACGCGCGCTTCGTGGAGCCCGAGTTCGGTGACGTCGAGCGCCGTGCCGCGCGCGGCCTGGATGGCTCCAGACGCGTCGCGTATCAGCCGGGCGTTGATGCGCAACCAGTGCCGCTGTCCTTCCGCATCGCGGATCGCGAGCGTGAATCCGCGCACTTCTCCATCGCGTCTGAGCCGGGCGATGAGGCGCCGGTGTGGCCACTGCGCAGCGGGGTCCTCGAAATTGCGCCAGTGCCGGCCGAGCGCCGTTGCCAGGTAGACCTGCGGGAAGACTTCGGCGCCCCCTGCGAGCTGGGTGATGCAGCCCCGCGCATCGGTGCTCCAGACGACCTCCTGGGAGATCTCGATCAGGTCCCGGTAGCGTGTCTCGGCCTCCCGCAGCAACTGCACGAGGCGGCGGCGCTCGCGCAGCCCCTTGCGTGCCTGCGCCAGGCCGTCATCCTGCATTTCCGTCTGGCCGGGCAGGGACGCCACCAGACCGTCGACCATGTCCTTCGGATAGCGTCGATGGCCGCCCTCGGTGCGTCGCGCCACGAGCACGCCCTGGGCATCCCAGCGCCGCAGCTTCTGGATCGGGATGCCCAGCTTCTCCGCGACTTCCTGGATGCTGTACTCCAGCTTTTCCTCGGGCATGTGCCGGCCGTGATTCGCGGTTGATCGACACCCCGCGCCAGTCGGGCAGCGGGGGACACGAAGCCGCCGACAGCCGGCCCCGATATGACGTGCGCGTAATCATAGGTTGCAACGGCGCGCGTGAACATGGGCCGACCGTTCTCAGGACCGGGGCGCGCCGGCACTGCGCTGTGGTGCGCCCCGGTGGCTGATGCGGTAGAGGGCGCCGGCGTGATCGTCGCTGAGCAGCAGGCTGCCGTCCGGCATCACCAGCAGGTCCACCGGCCGGCCCCAGTGCCGCTCACCCTGGAGCCAGCCATCGGCGAAGGGGTCGACGCGCGCCACGCGCCCGTCGCGGATCTCCGCGCTCACCACCCGGTAGCCGCTCTTGCGCGAGCGGTTCCAGGAGCCGTGCTGTGCGATGAAGGCCCGGTTGCGGTACTCCGGGGGGAACTGCGTGCCGGTATAGAAGCGCAGCCCGTCCGGCGCCACATGCCCACCCAGTTTCCAGGCCGGCGGAACGAACTCCCCGCAACTGCGGCGCGTGCCGAACTCGGGGTCGGGGGTGTCGCCCTGGTGGCAGTAGGGAAAGCCGAAGTGCAGTCCCGCCCGGGGCGCGTGGTTGAGTTCGCAGGATGGAAGATCGTCGCCGAGTTGGTCACGGCCGTGGTCGTTGAACCACAGCTCCCGGGTTTCCGGGTGCCAGTCGAATCCGACGGTGTTGCGGATGCCGCGTGCGAACACCTCGTAACCGGAGCCGTCCGGTCGGATGCGAGCCAGCAGGGCGTAGCGGTCGGGGTCCGTCTCGCAGACATTGCAGGGCGCGCCGACTGGCACGTACAGCCAGCCGTCCGGGCCAAAAGCACTGTACTTCCAGCCATGATGTTGATCAGAAGGAAAGCGATCGCTCACGATCACCGGCTTTGGACGCTCGTCCAGACGCTTCTCGACATCGTCGTAGCGCAGGATGCGGCTGATCTCGGCCACGTACAGGGCGCCGTCGCGGAAGGCGACCCCATTGGGGGCGCGCAATCCCTCGGCCAGGACCGTGACCCGCGGTGGCCGTCCGTCCACCGGGGGGCGCACGGCATGGACCCGCCCGCCCTGCAGGCTGCCGACGAACACTGTGCCGCCACTGCCCAGGGCCAGGGAGCGTGCCCCCGGCACCCGGGCGTAGGTCTCGATGACGAAGCCGGGTGGCAGGCGGATGTCGCCGAGCGGCAGTTCGTCCGCCGCGAGTGCGGTGAGCGGCAGCGATGCGAGAAACATCGCCCGCCCAGCCAGTGCGACGACCGCGGCCGGACGCTTTCGTCCCGCCGCAGGCGCCTGCGGTTCACAGGTCGAATCCGGCCGCATCGCCCCGTTCGCCGGAGGCCGGACCCAGGCGGTTGTCGGGCTGGTGCTCCGCGATGATTCGGGAGGGCCGGCGGGGCGCCCGAGGATACGTTTGAAACAGAGCTTCCAACCGTTGTTCATCGACTCCTCCGCTCTTGAAAACGCCGCCATCGCCCCCACTTGCCGCACGCAAGCAGGTGGTCGTCCCTTGGAGGACGGGCCGCCTCCGTCGTTCAACTTCACATTCTTGGAACACACCGTGAGCACCGACACCCAGGAGACCCTCAGTTTCCAGGCCGAGGTCCGGCAGTTGCTGGACCTCATGATCCACTCGCTCTACAGCAACAAGGAGATCTTCCTGCGGGAGCTGATTTCCAATGCTTCCGATGCCTCGGACAAGCTTCGGTTCGAGGCCCTGGGCGACCCGGCGCTTTACGAGAACGCTCCGGACCTCGCCATCAAGGTGGGTTGGGACAAGGACGCCCGCACGCTGAGCATCTCGGACAACGGCATCGGCATGTCGCGCGAGGAGGTGATCGCCAACATCGGCACCATCGCCCGCTCCGGCACCCGGGAGTTCCTGCGCAACCTCTCGGGGGATCAGGCCAGGGACGCCAACCTGATCGGGCAGTTCGGCGTCGGCTTCTACTCCGCCTTCATCGTTGCCGACCGGGTCACGCTCACGACGCGGCGCGCCGGGCTGGGCGCCGAGCACGGGGTGCGCTGGAGCTCCGCCGGCGACGGCGAGTACACCATCGAGACCGTCGACAAGGCCGACCGCGGCACAACCGTCACCCTGCACCTGCGCGAGGGCGAGGACGACCTGCTGTCCGGCTGGCGGCTGCGCGACATCGTCAAGAAATACTCCGACCACATCACCCTGCCCATCCTGATGCAAAAGGAGAAGTGGGACGAGGAAAAGAAGACCCAGGTCCTCACCGGCGAAGAGGAGAAGGTCAACGAGGCCTCTGCCCTGTGGGCGCGTGCCAAGTCCGACATCACGAACGAGCAGTACGAGGAGTTCTACAAGCACGTCGCCCACGACTACGAGGCACCGCTGGCCTGGACCCACGCACGGGTGGAGGGTCGCCAGGAATACACCCAGCTGCTCTACATCCCGGGCCGCGCGCCCTTCGATCTGTGGGACCGTGACCACCGGCACGGGGTGAAGCTGTACGTGCGCCGCGTGTTCATCATGGACGACGCCGAGCAGCTGATGCCGGCCTACCTGCGTTTCGTGCGGGGGGTGATCGATTCCAGCGACCTGCCGCTCAACGTCTCGCGCGAGATCCTGCAGCAGTCGCGCGACGTGGAGGCGATCCGCAACGGCTCGGTGAAGAAGGTGCTCGGGCTGCTCGAGGATCTCGCGGAGAACGACAAGGACAAGTACACCCGCTTCTGGAACGCGTTCGGCCGGGTGCTGAAGGAAGGCATCGGGGAGGACTTCGCCAACCGGGAGAGGATCGCCGGATTGCTGCGCTTCTCCTCCACCCACCTGGACAGCGAGGAGCAGTCGGTGTCGCTGGCGGACTACATCTCGCGCATGAAGGACGGCCAGGACAAGGTCTGGTTCATCACCGCCGACAGCTTCGCGGCCGCCCGCAACTCACCCCACCTCGAGATCTTCCGCAAGAAGGGCATCGAGGTGCTGCTCATGCACGACCGCGTGGACGAATGGGTGGTCTCCAGCCTGACCGAATTCCAGGGCAGGAGCCTGGCCTCGGTGGCCAAGGGTGACCTCGACCTCGGCAAGCTCGAGGACGAGCAGGAGAAGGAGGCGCAGAAGCAGGAGGCCGAGGCGCTCAGGGATCTGGCCGAGCGCATCCGCAAGGTGCTGGAGGGCCAGGTCCAGGAGGTGCGGGTCACGCACCGGCTCACCGACTCGCCTGCCTGCCTGGTGGCCGACGCCCACGCCATGGGCATGAACCTGGAGCGGCTGCTGAAGGCCGCCGGCCAGCAGACCGGCGGCAGCAAACCCATCCTCGAGATCAACCCCCGGCACCCCATCGTGACGCGGCTGGACGCCGAGTCCGACGAGACCCGGTTCGCCGACTGGAGTCACGTGCTGTTCGACCAGGCCCTGCTCGCCGAGGGCGGCCAGCTGGAGGATCCGGCAGCCTTCGTGAAGCGCGTGAACCAGCTCATGCTGGCGATGGGAGGCGCGGCAGGCGCCTGATCCTCCGCCCCGAACCCCGGACCCCCGGCCCGCGCGGCGGGGGTCGAGGGCCCCGTCGCCGGTCCGGGTGAGACCCCGGGCCGGCGCGGGAAGAACTTCCCCACGTCCGGGGCACTCTGTGTCAGATTCGCACAACGACAACAGGGGAGTCTCCATGAGCACGACGCAGGCGGCGGCCGGAAACGGCCTGGCAGGGTGGGTCGACCGCAACATCCTCGACCTGGGCCGACAGATGCGCATCTCCTATCTGCCACCGCTCATGGTGTACGTGGCCTACGGCATTTCCGGGCTCACCGGCATCGTCGGCACCTTTTTTGTGAAGGGCTACCTTGGGCTGTCGGCGGAGTTTCTCGCGGCACTGGGCTTCTGGGCCGGCCTGCCCTGGGCCCTGAAGATGCCCGTCGGTCATCTGGTCGACCTGATGTGGCGCTGGAAGGGGCTGCTGGTCTACTTCGGAGCGCTGCTGCTGTCGGGCAGCATCCTCATCATGATCGGGCTGCTGAGCGATCGCGCCGCCATGGAGGCGGTGATGCCGGCGGACCAGTGGTTCGTGTTCGCCGCCCTGCTCGCACCGGTGGGTTACGTCATCCAGGACGTGGTGGCAGACGCCATGACGGTCGAGGCCGTGCCCCGCGTCGACGAGGACGGGACCACCCTTTCCGAGGCCGACCGGCGTGCCGGCCACACCACCATGCAGACTCTGGGGCGGGTCGCCATCGTCGGCGGCGGCATCCTGGTGTCGCTGGCCAACGTCGTGTTGTTCGCCGATGCCGCCGGCCTGCCGGAACCCGAGAAGATCGCGCGCTATCGCCAGATCTACCTGATGGCGCTGCTGGTGCCGGTGGTGTCGGTGGCCGGCGTCATGCTGGCGGGGCACCTGCAGCGGCGCATGGCCTCACGCCTGCGCGCCCACGGCCTGTCGCGCGAGGAGATCGACCGTGCCCTGCACGGCAACCACGAGCGGCCGGAGGTGAACTGGTGGATCCTCGGCGGCGGCCTGCTGTTCGCCGTCGTCTCCATCTCCCTGGGCATGTCGAGCATCGCCCTGAAGCAGGAGATCATCTTCGGCGCCTCGATGGCCATCGTGCTGTTCCTGATGTTCCGTCTGGTGCAGGAGCTCGAGCCGGCGGCCCGCAACACCCTGGTGGGCACGGCGCTGCTGATCTTCGTGTTCCGCGCCATGCCCGGCCCCGGGGCCGGGTCCAGCTGGTGGATGATCGACACGCTCGGCTTCGATGAGGCCTTTCTGGCCCGCCTGTCTCTGATCGGCTCCACGCTGGCGCTGTTCGGCATGTTCCTGTTCCGGCGCTTCATGGCCGAGCGTTCCATCGTCTACATCGTCGGCTTCCTGACGTTGGTGGGCTCCATCCTGTCTTTGCCCAGCCTCGCGATGTACCACGGCTTCCACGAGTGGACCGCAGCCCACACCGGTGGCGTGGTGGACGCGCGTTTCATCGCGATGATCGACACCGCGCTCGAGTCGCCGCTGGGTCAGGTGTCGATGATCCCCATGCTGGCCTGGATCGCCAACTCCGCGCCCGACCGTCTCAAGGCCACCTACTTCGCGGTCATGGCCTCCTTCACCAATCTCGCGCTGTCCCTGTCCAACCTGGGCACCAAGTACCTCAACGGCATCTACACCGTCACCCGGGAGGTCAAGGACCACGCCACCGGTGCCATCAAGGTGCCGGCGGATTACAGCCAGCTCGGCGAGCTGTTCGTCGCCGCCATCGCCATCGGCTTCATCCTGCCGATGCTGGCCATCGTGTTCGTCAAGTCGACGCGCTTCCGGAGCGCCTGAGCGTGGCCTACATCCCCGCCGCCTTCCGCAACGAGGACCCGGCCGCATTGATGGCGCTGATGCGCGCGCATCCGCTGGCCGTGCTGGCGAGCTTCAGCGAGGGCGAGCTGCACGTCAGCCACCTGCCGCTGCTGGTGGAGGAGGAGGGGGGCCGTCCGGCCTGGCTCGTCGGGCATTTCGCTGTCGCCAATCCGCAGGCGCGGATCGCCGGCACCGGACTGGAGGCCGTGGCGGTGTTCACCGGCCCGGCGACCTACGTGTCACCCTCCTGGTACGCCACCAAGGCCCAGACCGGCAAGGTCGTGCCCACCTGGAACTACGCCGCGGTCTACGTCCACGGCACTCTCGAATTCCTCGACGACCACGCCGGCAAGCACGGCGTGGTGTCCTCGCTGACCGATGCCCGGGAGGCTGCCATGCCCCGTCCCTGGGCCGTCGACGATGCACCCGAGGATTTCGTGGTGGCGCAGCTGCGCGCCGTGCGCGGTTTCCGCATGCGCATCACGCGTATCGAGGGCAAGTGGAAGATGAGC
>JBEICA010000080.1:0-13556 GCA_040373665.1 Burkholderiales bacterium
CTGCCGGTCATCGGCGAGGAGATGAGCGCCGAGGACCATCTCTCTGCCTGGGAACTCGGCGCGGGCAGCGTGTGGTGTGTCGATCCCGTCGACGGCACCTCGAACTTCGTTCACGGCATGCCCTGGTTTGCTGTCTCCGTGGCGCTGCTGGCGGCAGGGCGCCCCCGCCTCGGCGTGGTGTACGCGCCAGCCACGGACGAGATGTTCAGCGCCCTGCGCGGACGCGGCAGTCGGCTCAACGGCGAACTCCTGGGTCCGGGCCCGCTGGCTCCCGAACTGCGTGCTGCCATGGCGAACGTCGATTTCCGGCGCATACCGCCCGTGCTGGGGCAGGCACTCGCCGCGAGGGCGCCTTATTGCTCTCACCGCAGCCTCGGGGCCGCCACCCTGGAGTGGTGTTACCTCGCCGCCGGCCGGCTCGACCTCTACTTGCACGGTGGGCAGAAGCTCTGGGACTACGCTGCGGGCAGCCTCGTGCTCGAGGAGGCCGGCGGGATGGTCGGCAGCTTCGAGCGCGAGGACTTCTGGGGCGGCTCGGAGTGGCGACGCTCCGTGGTCGCCACACATCATCCCGACCTCTATCCGGTCTGGCGCCAGTGGGTGGACGAGCATCTGGGCGCCGCGGCCACCCGCGTGGCCGCCTGATCCGCACTCGCATGTCTGTGAATTGACCGGCGTCAGCCTTGCCGGTATCTTTCGCTGTTCCCCTTCGTAAACTGCCGGGCCAGCACCCGGACCCATGATGGAACTGACCGGCGCCGAAATCACCGTGCGTTGCCTGGCCGACGAGGGTGTCGAATATCTGTTCGGCTACCCGGGCGGGGCGGTACTGCATATCTACGACGAGATCTTCAAGCAGGACCGGGTCAAGCACATCCTCGTACGCCACGAGCAGGCGGCGGTGCACGCAGCCGACGGGTACGCCCGCGCCTGCGAAAAGCCCGGTGTGGTGCTGGTCACCTCGGGCCCGGGCGTCACCAACGCCGTCACCGGGATCGCCACCGCCTACATGGACTCCATCCCGATGGTGATCGTGACCGGTCAGGTCCCGACGCATGCCATCGGCCAGGATGCGTTCCAGGAGGTGGATACGGTCGGCATCACCCGGCCCTGCGTCAAGCACAACTTCCTGGTCAAGGACGTGCGCGACCTGGCGGCCACCATGAAGAAGGCCTTCTACATCGCCACCACGGGGCGTCCCGGTCCGGTGCTGGTCGACATTCCCAAGGACGTCACCACGGCGCGTTGCGAATACGAGTACCCGCAGACGGTGTCGATGCGCTCCTACAGTCCGGTCGTCAAGGGGCACGCCGGCCAGATCAAGAAGGCGCTCGGGCTGTTGCTCGAGGCCAAGCGGCCGATGATCTACACCGGCGGCGGTGTGGTTCTCGGCAATGCCTCGGACGAACTGGCGCAGTTCGTGCGCAACCTCGGCTACCCCTGCACGAACACGCTGATGGGCTTGGGCGGATATCCCGCCACCGACCCGCTGTTCATGGGCATGCTGGGCATGCACGGCACCTACGAGGCCAACCTCGCGATGCAGAACTGCGACGTCCTGATCGCGGTGGGTGCGCGCTTCGATGACCGCGTGATCGGCAACCCGAAGCACTTCTTCCGCGAGGACCGCAAGATCATCCACGTGGACGTCGACCCATCCTCCATCTCCAAGCGGGTGCGGGTCGACGTCCCCATCGTGGGCGACGTGCGCGAGGTACTGGCCGAGATGAACCGCCAGCTTGCCGCGTCCCCCCAGAAGCCCGACGCCGCCGCCCTCAAGGCGTGGTGGACCCAGATCGAGTTGTGGCGTGCCCGCGACTGCCTCAAGTACGACCGCGCGAGCAGCATCATCAAGCCTCAGATGGTGGTCGAGAAGCTCTACGAGGTGACAGGCGGCGACGCCTTCATCACCTCCGATGTCGGTCAGCACCAGATGTGGGCGGCGCAGTTCTACAAGTTCGACAAGCCGCGCCGCTGGATCAATTCCGGTGGTCTGGGCACGATGGGCTTCGGGCTCCCTGCGGCGATCGGCGCCTGTCTCGCCAACCCTGGTGCCACGGTGGCCTGCGTGACGGGTGAGGCCTCGATCCAGATGTGCATCCAGGAGCTCTCCACCTGCAAGCAGTACCGCACGCCCATCAAGATCGTGAACCTCAACAACCGCTACATGGGCATGGTGCGGCAGTGGCAGGAGTTCTTCCACGGCAACCGCTATGCCGAGTCCTACATGGACGCCCTGCCCGACTTCGTCCGGCTGGCGGAGAGCTACGGCCACGTGGGTATCCGGGTGGAAAAGCCGGGAGATATCGAGGGGGCGCTGCGCGAGGCTTTCTCGCGCAAGGACGACCTCGTGTTCCTCGACTTCGTGACGGACCAGACCGAGAACGTCTTCCCCATGGTGCCGGGCGGCAAGGGTCTGTCCGAGATGATCCTGGTGTAGGGCGCCGAGAACGACGATGAAACACATCATTTCACTGCTGCTCGAGAACGAGTCGGGCGCCCTGTCGCGGGTGGCGGGCCTGTTTTCCGCGCGCGGCTACAACATCGAATCCCTCACCGTGGCGCCCACCGAGGACGCGACGCTGTCGCGCATGACCATCGTGACCTCCGGCTCGGGCGATGTGATCGAACAGATCACCAAGCAGCTCAACAAGCTGGTGGACGTGGTGAAGGTGGTCGATCTGTCCGAGGGCGAGCACATCGAGCGCGAGCTGATGCTGGTCAAGGTGCGCGCCTCCGGCAAGGACCGCGAGGAGATGAAGCGCATGGCGGACATCTTCCGCGGGCGCATTCTCGACGTGACCGACAAGAGCTACACCATCGAGCTGACCGGCACCGGCCAAAAGCTGGACGCCTTCCTCGATGCGCTCGAGGACGGCGTGGTCCTCGAGACGGTTCGCACCGGCGCCTCGGGCATCGGGCGCGGGGAGCGCATTCTCAAGATCTGACAACCGCTACGGGGGCGGGCGCAGTCGGGCGGTGCATGGCTCCCCCCGTACACGCACCCGGCACCGACAGCCGCGTGGTCGCACTCACACAGGGGATTTCACATGAAGGTCTACTACGACAAGGACGCCGACCTGTCCCTCATCAAGGGCAAGCAGGTCACGATCATCGGTTACGGCTCGCAGGGCCACGCGCACTCGCTCAACCTGCACGACTCCGGCGTCAACGTGACGGTCGGACTGCGCAAGGGCGGGAGTTCCTGGGACAAGGCCAGCAACGCCGGCCTGACCGTGAAGGACGTGGGCGAGGCGGTCAAGGGCGCTGACTTCGTCATGATGCTGCTGCCCGACGAGCACATCGCCAAGGTCTACCGCGAGGACGTCGAGCCCAACATGAAGCCTGGCGCCACCCTGGCGTTCGCCCACGGCTTCAACATCCACTATGGTCAGGTGGTGCCTCGCGCCGACATCGACGTGGTGATGATTGCGCCGAAGGCCCCGGGCCATACGGTGCGTGCCACCTACGCCCAGGGCGGCGGCACGCCCTGCCTGATCGCCATCGCCCAGGATTTCACCCAGCGCGCCCGCGATCTGGCGCTGTCCTATGCGGCCGCCATCGGCGGCGGCAAGGCCGGTGTCATCGAGACCACCTTCCGCGAGGAGACCGAGACCGACCTGTTTGGCGAGCAGGTGGTGCTGTGCGGCGGTACCACGGCCCTGATCCAGGCCGGCTTCGAGGTCCTGGTGGAAGCCGGTTACGCCCCCGAGATGGCCTACTTCGAGTGCCTGCACGAACTCAAGCTGATCGTCGACCTGATCTACGAGGGCGGCATCGCCAACATGCGCTACTCGATCTCCAACAATGCCGAGTACGGTGACTTCACCCGCGGTCCCCGCATCATCACCGAGGACACCAAGGCCGAGATGCGTCGCATCCTCAAGGAGATCCAGACCGGCGCCTACGCCCAGGAATTCCTGCTCGAGAACCAGACCGGGGCCACCAAGCTCAATGCCATGCGCCGCATCGGCCGCGAGCACGAGATCGAACGCGTGGGTGGCAAGCTTCGCGAGATGATGCCCTGGATCCGGAAGAACCGCCTGGTCGACACCAGCCGCAACTGACGCACCAGCGGATCCCGGGAGGGCTGTCGCATCGCCCCGCCGGGATCCGTCGCGACATCGTCGGAGCCCGATGCAATCCATGGCGACGTACCCGCATCCGCTGATCGCCCGCGAAGGCTGGCCCTTTCTGGCGCTCGCCGTGGCGGTCGCCCTTGGCGCTTCCTGGGCGTGGGGCTGGTGGTCGTTGCCGCTCTGGCTGCTGGCACTGTTTGTCCTGCAGTTCTTCCGTGATCCGCCGCGTCAGGTACCGGATGCCCCCGGTGCGGTGCTGAGCCCGGCCGACGGTCGGGTGGTGGTGGTGGGGAAAGCCCGCGACCCCTACCTCGACCGCGAGGCGCTGAAGATCAGCGTCTTCATGAACGTGTTCAACGTGCACTCGAACCGCAGTCCGATGGACGCGGAGGTGGTGCAGGCCTGGTACCACCCCGGCAGCTTCCTCAACGCGGCGCTGGACAAGGCCTCCCTTGAGAACGAGCGCAATGCCCTGCAGCTGCGCACCGCCGATGGCGCGGATGTCACCTGCGTGCAGGTGGCCGGCCTCGTGGCACGCCGCATCCTGTGCTACGTGAAACCCGGGGACCGGCTGGCGCGCGGCCAGCGCTACGGGTTCATCCGGTTCGGCTCCCGCGTCGATCTCTACCTGCCCCTGGACGCCCGGCCGACGGTGGCGGTTGGCGACAAGGTTTACGCGACCTCCACCGTCGTGGCAGAGTTGGTGTCGTAGTCTTGGGCAACCCTCCGGAGGAGGCTCCCGTCATGGACGACACCAACGCCAGGCGCCGCTGGCTGATGCGCCGCAAGTTCCGTCCAGGGTTCTTCTGGCTCCCCAACGCCATCACAACGGTGGCCCTGTTCGCCGGCTTCTATGCCATCGTCCAGGCCATGAACAACCGCTACTCCGCGGCCGCTGCCGCGATCTTCGTGGCGATGGTGTTCGATGGTCTGGACGGCCGCGTGGCGCGGCTGACCCGCACGCAGAGCGCCTTCGGGGCCGAACTCGACTCCCTGTCGGACATGGTGGCCTTCGGAGCCGCCCCGGCGCTGGTGATCTACGAATGGTCGCTTCGTGGCCTCGGCAAGGTGGGCTGGGCCTCCGCCTTTGCCTATTGCGCCTGCGCCGCCCTGCGGCTGGCGCGTTTCAATACCAACATGGCGGTGGTGGACAAGCGCTACTTCCAGGGTCTGCCCAGCCCGGCGGCCGCAGCCGTGGTGGCGGGTTTCGTCTGGGCGGCGGATTCGTTCTCTTTCCCAGGGCCGCGGGTCGACTGGATGGCGGCGGCGCTCACTGTGTTTGCCGCCTTCACCATGGTGAGCAACGTGCGCTTCTACAGCGGCAAGGACATCAACATCCGGAAGAGTGTGCCCTTCTGGCAGGTGGTTCTGGTTCCCTTGCTGGTGGCCATGGTGTTCTTCCTGTCCGACAACTTGCCGGAGATGCTGTTTTCCGTTTCACTGCTTTACGCCCTCTCGGGCTACGTGATGTGGCTGGTCGGGCGGGTACGCCCCGCGCATCCCCCCGACGCACCACCGCCCGGATCGTCCGGGGATGCCTGAGCCGGAGACGAGGTTGCAGCGATCCGGTGCGGCATGCGCGCATTGCGTGGACACTCCGGGATCGTCCCCGCACGGCCCGCGCGGCCAGGGTCGATGCGGCTCTTGCAGCCCATCGCCCGGCTGACATATATTCGGCGCATGTCGACAGCAGCCCCTTTCTGTTCCCGCCTCCTGTCCAGCGTCCTGCTGGCGGGGCTGCTGCTGCGCGCAAGCGCACAATAATCCCCTCCCCCTTCCCAGCTGTACCCCCGACGGACTTGACCAGTCCGGAGACCCTTTGTAGCTTTCCGCGTTGCCCGTGATGGCCGACGTGCCCCGGAGCCGCGGAGCCGACCAGGAGAACACCATGTCCGACCGTCTCATCATTTTCGACACGACGCTTCGTGATGGCGAGCAGAGCCCGGGTGCCTCGATGACCCGCGAGGAGAAGCTGCGCATCGCGCGCCAGCTCGAGAAGCTGCGGGTGGACGTGATCGAGGCGGGTTTTCCGGCCGCCTCCAATGGCGACTTCGAGGCGGTGAAGGCGGTGGCCATGGCCATCAAGGACTCCACGGTCTGCGGTCTGGCGCGTGCCAACGAACACGACATCCGCCGTGCCGGTGAGGCCTTGCGCGACGCCAGTGCGGGCCGCATCCACACCTTCATCGCCACCTCGCCGATCCACATGGAGAAGAAGCTGCGCATGCAGCCCGACCAGGTGGTGGACACCGCGGTCAAGGCGGTCAAGCTCGCGCGGTCGTATCGCGACGACGTCGAGTTCTCCCCCGAGGATGCCGGCCGCTCCGAGCTCGATTTCCTGTGCCGCATCCTCGAGGCCGTCATCGCAGCGGGCGCGACCACCATCAACGTGCCCGACACCGTCGGCTACACCATTCCCGAGCAGTTCGGCAGCCTGATCCGTTCACTGCGCGAGCGCATCCCGAATTCCGACAAGGCGGTCTGGTCGGTGCACTGCCATAACGACCTCGGGCTGGCAGTTGCGAATTCGCTGTCCGCCGTCATGAACGGGGCGCGTCAGGTCGAGTGCACCATCAACGGCCTGGGTGAGCGTGCCGGCAATGCCTCCCTGGAGGAGATCGTCATGGCGGTGCGCACCCGCCGCGACTACTTTCCCTGCGACACTCGCATCGACACCACCCAGATCGTACCGGCCTCGAAGCTCGTGTCGGGCATCACAGGCTTCCCCGTCCAGCCGAACAAGGCCATCGTCGGTGCCAATGCCTTCGCCCATGAGTCCGGCATCCATCAGGACGGCGTGATCAAGAGCCGCGAGACCTACGAGATCATGCGGGCCGAGGACGTGGGCTGGACCAACAACAAGCTGGTCCTCGGCAAGCTGTCGGGCCGCAATGCCTTCAAGCAGCGCCTCAAGGAACTGGGCATCGAGCTGCCGAGCGAGGAGGCGCTCAATGCCGCCTTCGCGCGGTTCAAGGATCTGGCCGACAAGAAGTCCGAGATCTTCGACGAGGACCTGCAGATGCTGGTATCGGATGAGGCGGCGGCCCACGACAGCGAGCATTTCAAGCTCGTGTCCATGATGATCCATTCGGAAACCGGCGAGACACCGACTGCCAGGGTCGTCATGGCGGAGGGCCCGGCCGAGAAGCAGGCGGAGGCCAACGGCAGCGGCCCTGTGGATGCGACCTTCCGAGCCATCGAGAACATTGCGACCAGTGGCGCGGAGTTGCAGCTGTTCTCGGTCAACAGCATCACCAGTGGCACCGACGCCCAGGGCGAGGTGACGGTGCGACTCAAGAAGGAGGGCCGCATCGTCAACGGCGCCGGCGCCGACACCGACATCGTGGTGGCCTCGGCCAAGGCTTACATCAACGCACTCAACAAGTTGCACTCCAAGCTGGAGCGCGCACACCCGCAGGTCTGATACCCTCGATCCCGCTCCGGTGCCTGCGCGCCGGAGCCGGGCGAGGGGCTTCGCACCCCGCATCCGCGCGGGGTTGCGCGTCCGGATGCCTGTCAGGCTCCGGGCCCGGCGCCCCACCATGCTGCAGGCGTCCTCCAGGAGAACGGCCATGGATGAGCAGGACCAGCGCGGTCGGCATCGATTCGTCATCGTCGGCGGCGGCGCGGGAGGACTCGAGCTCGCCACCCGCCTCGGCGATTCACTCGGCCGGCGTGGGCAGGCCCACGTGACCCTGGTGGACCGGTCCCGCACCCACCTGTGGAAACCCCTGCTGCATCAGGTGGCGGCAGGCTGCATGGACCTGAACGACCACGCCCTCGATTATCTGGCCCAGGCGCGTTGGCATCATTTCAGTTTCCAGCTCGGCCAGATGATTGGCCTGGACCGGAGCAGCAAGCAGGTGCTGCTCGGACCGCTCCTGGATCCCGAGACCGGGCACGAGGTGCTGCCCGCCCGTCCGCTGCCCTACGACACGCTGGTCATCGCCATCGGCAGCCAGACCAACGACTTCGGAACGCCGGGGGCGAGGGAGCATGCCATCGCCCTGGATGTGCCCGAGCAGGCGGAGCGCTTCCGCGGCCGTCTGCTCAACGCCTGCCTCAGGGCCAACGCCCAGGGCGGGCCGCGCGATCCCTGGCAACTCCACGTGGCCATCATCGGTGCCGGCGCCACCGGTGTCGAGCTGGCCGCGGAGCTGCACAACTCCACCCGCGAACTGGTGTCCTTCGGCCTGGACAACATCGACCCCGAGCGGGACCTGCGCATCACCATCATCGAGGCTGCACCCCGGGTGTTGCCGGCGCTGCCGGAGCGGCTGTCGGAAGCGACCCTGGCCCTGCTGCAGAAGCTGGACGTCGAGGTGCTCACCAACGAGCGTGTGACCGAGGTGACGGCCCAGGGGGTGCGCACCCAGAGTGGGCGCGAGGTGCCAGCCGAACTGACGGTCTGGGCGGCGGGCATCAAGGCACCGGAGTTCCTGCGCGATCTCGACGGTCTGGAGACCAACCGGCTGAACCAGCTGGTGGTGAACGACCGTCTCCAGACCACGCGCGATCCGTCCATCTTCGCCCTGGGCGATTGCGCCGCCTGCGCCTGGCCCGAGAAGAACGGCTGGGTGCCGCCCCGGGCCCAGTCGGCCCATCAGCAGGCCAGCCACCTGCTGCGCAACCTGCCGCGTCACATGGCCGGGGAGGAGATGCGACCCTGGCGATATCGCGACTTCGGTTCTCTCGTGTCGCTGGGCGACTACAGCACCGTGGGCAGTCTGATGGGCGGCATCAGCCGGGGCAGCCTGATGATCGAGGGCTATTTCGCCGGGTTGATGTATGCCTCTCTCTACAAGATGCACGAATACGCCCTGCACGGCTTCGCCAAGGTGTGTCTCGACACGCTGGCCCGGTTGATCATCCGCCGCACCGAGCCGCATGTGAAGCTGCATTGAGCAGGGCCTGCAGGGCGCCGAGGCCGGTCAGGGCCTGAAGTGGCGTGTCGTGCTCCGCCTGTGCCGGCGGTTGCGATTCAGGCCCGAAAGCGGTGGTACTCCAGATCGGCCAGGGTGACGAACTCGAGTGCGGCGATGTGGGTCGCCTCCAGCACCACCGGCGGTGCGACGCCAGCCTCGAGGGCTTCCTTCCAGCGCATCGCGCACAGACACCACTGGTCGCCGGGACGCAGGCCGGGGAAGCGCCATTCCGGGTGCGGCGTGATCAGGTCGTTGCCCTGGGCGCGGCTGAATTCCAGGAACTCTGCCGTGACCCGGGCGCACACCACATGCGTCCCGAGATCGTCGGCGCGGGTGCGGCAACAGCCGTCACGGAAGTATCCGGTGAGAGGGTCGTGGCTGCAGTCCTGCAGCGGGGTGCCGAGGACGTTGAGTGGATGCTGGCTCATGGGATCAGTGCCGGGAATCGGATCTGCCACGTGGCAGGGGGCTCGCACGCAGGGGGTGTGAAGGCCCCATTCGCGAGGGGCTCCGGCATGGTCGAAGCCCCGCCGTTCCCGTTTGCCTGCGTTCAAGGCCGAAGGCTACACTGCCGCTGCCATGCCTCCAACAGAAGAGCGATGAAGCTCGCATCGTGCCGGGGCGCCGGGGTCGTCCTGATCCTTGCGTTGCTCACTGCGTGCGCCCGCGAGACCTACCAGCCGAAGCCGATCGATCCCGCTGCCACGGAAGCGGCACTGGCGGGCCGCACGCTGGCTGCGCCGGCCGTGCGCGACTACTTCGCGGCCCAGGGGCGGGACGTGAAGACCTGGCCGCCCGAGCGCTGGGATCTCGGCGCGCTCACGCTGGCGGCGGTGTTCCTCCACCCGGAGATCGACGTGGCCCGGGCGCGTGCCGAACTCGCTGCTGCAGAGAAGGCGACCTCGCGGACCGCGCTGCCCTATACCCTGACCGCGCGGCCGGAGTACAACTCGGCAGAGAGCGGTGGCGACACGCCCTGGGGCTACGGCCTGCTGGTCGGCCTGCCGATCGATCTGGGCAACAAGCGGGGGGCGCGCACCGAGCAGCTGGCGCGCCTGGAGGAGGCGGCCCGTCTGGAGGTGGCGGTGGCCAGCTGGCGGGTGCGCAGCCGCCTGCGGCGGCATTTCGTCGACCTGCACGTCGCCAACCAGACCGTGGAGGCGCTGGAGGCCGAGCAGGCGGAACGTGGCCGGCTGCTGGGGTTGATGGAGAAGCGGATGGCCGCGGGCATGGCCGCGCGCGGCGAGGTATCGTCGCTGCGCCTGCGCCAGGCGGAGGGCGAACTGGCGCTGCGGCGCGCCGTGGTGCGGCGGGAGCAGGCTCTGGCCGGGGTGGCGGAATCGGTGGCCGTGCCGATGTCCGAGCTGCGGGCGGTGCGCCTGGACTTTTCGGCGGTGGATCACGCCGTGCCGGCGCCCGAGCCACCGGCCCTGCAGCGCGTGGCGCTGCTCAACCGCATCGACCTGCGTCGCAAGCTGGCCGACTATGCCGTCGCCGAGGCGGCCGTGAAGCTGGAGGTGGCAAGGCAGTACCCGGACATCACCCTGGTTCCCGGGTATTTCTGGGACGCCGACGAGAGCATCTGGTCGATCGCCGGTCTGGCCCTGGTGCCGCCGCGGGCCCGTACCCGGGCTCTGATCCGCGAGGCCGAACTGCGGCGCGAGATCGAGGCCCGGGCCTTTCTGGCGGTGCAGTCCTCGGTGATCGCCGAGGCGCAGGGGGCGGCGGCGCGGTACGGGCAGGCGCTGGCTGCGCACGAGGCGGCCGTCGAGGTCATGCGGCGCGCGCGCGAGCGGCGGCGCGAGGCCGCCAGCCAGTTCGAGCGCGGCCAGGCCGACCGTGTGGATGTCGCCAGCGCCGCCCTGGAGGCGGTGGTTGCCGAACGCACGGCCATCGTGGCCATGCTGGAACTGCAGCAGGGTCTGTCCGCGCTCGAGGATGCGGTACAGCGCCCGCTCGACAATCCCGATCTGTTCGCCGGAGTGCAGCCCGCCGCTGCGCCGGCGGACGCGACGCTGAACCCGGCACTGATCGACAATGACTGAGCGCTCCCGACCGCTGTTCCCCATCCTGTTGCTGGGCCTCGTGGCCCTGTTGGCAGCCACCGCGCTGTACCTCGGGCGCGACGAGTACCAGGAACTGGCCCGCAGCAACGGCGAGGAGATCGGCGTCCAGACCACGGCGGACGAGAAGATCGGTCCCGGGCGGCTGCGGATCGGCGAGAAGGAGCGGGCCGCCAGTGCCATCGGCATTGCCGCACTGCAGCCGGCCGATGCAGGGCTGTCCATACCGGTGCAGGGCGTGGTGGTCGACCTCAGGAGCCTTGTGGAGGCGCGCGGCCGGTACCTGATCCAGTCGGCCGAGATCCGCGCGCTGCGTGTCACCTCGGTCAATCTCGATACCGAGGCGCGGCGTGCCCGCTTGCTGTTCGAGGACGATCGCAACGTCTCTGAGCGGGCAGTGTTGCAGGCGGAGGCGGAGGCCCGCGCCGCCAGGGAGCGCCTTGCTGCTGCCGAGATGGCACTGCGCGCCATGATCGAGGGCCTGACGGCGGAGTGGGGGGGGACGCTGACCGACGCCGCGCTTGGCGGCAGCGCCAACTTCAAGGCATTGCTCGAAGGCCGCGAGGTGGTGGCGCTGGTGAGCTTTCCCCAGGACGATGGCGCCGCCCGCGGCCAGCGCACGCTGCTGGTGGAACCGGCCGGCGGCGGGGTGCGCACCCAGGCCACCCTGGTGGGTCCGGCGCCGCTCTCGCTCGCGGGAGTCTCCGGCCCCACGTACTTCTGTCGCCTGCCCGCGGCAGGCATGCGTGTCGGCACGCGCCTGTCGGGACACGTCTCGGGCGGCGGGTCGAAACAGTCGGGGGTGGTGGTGCCGGAGAGCGCGGTGGTGTGGTTCGCGGGCCGGTCGTGGGTGTACGCGCGCGACGAAAAGGAAAGGGATGTATTCGAGCGCACACCGTTCGACGCCACCCGGCTGGTGCCGGGCGGATGGTTCGATGCCGGGGAACTCGAGCCCGGCCGGGAAGTGGTGGTCACCGGCGCGCAGCTGTTGTTGTCCGAGGAACTGGAATACCAGATCCGGAACGAGAATGAAGACTGATCGCCGGTCCCGCAGCGACGGCCGCGGCGGCGTGCGACCGGAGGGGCGGCCGTGATCACCGCCATCGTCCGTTTCTCGATCCGCTTTCCCGGCGTCGTGGTGTCGCTCGCCCTGATGCTCGTGGCCTACGGCATATTCACCCTGGAACATGCCCGGCTGGACGTGTTCCCCGAGTTCTCGCCCACCCAGGTGGTGATCCAGACCGAGGCCGCCGGACTGTCGCCGGAGCTGGTGGAGTCGCTGGTGTCGCAGCCGATCGAGAACGCGCTGCTGGGCGCCTCCGGCGTCGAGCGCATCCGTTCCCAGTCCATTCCCGGATTGTCGGTGGTGACGGTGCTGTTCGAGGACGGCTCGGACATCTATCGCCACCGGCAGGTGGTGGCCGAGCGCCTCGCCCCGCTGGCGGGCCGCATGCCGGCGGGCGTGAGCACCCCCGGCATCACGCCGCTGACGTCCTCGGCCAGCACCGTGCTCGGGCTGGGGTTGACGTCGAAGAGCCGCAGTCTCACCGAACTGCGTACCCTGGCCGACACGGTGGTACGGCCGCATCTGCTGTCGGTCGAGGGTGTTGCCGAAGTGAACGTGTTCGGCGGCTTCGTGCGCGAATGGCAGCTGCAGATCGACCCCGCGCGACTGGCTCGGCACGACCTGTCGCTGGGCGATGTGATCGCCGCGGCGCGACAGGCCACCGGAGTGTTGTCGGCCGGATTCCTGCCGGGGCCCAACCAGCGCATCGCCATCGTCACGGAGGCTCAACCGGCGGTTCCCGAGGTGCTCGGCCGGGCCCTGATCAAGACCGTGGACGGGCAGCCGGTCCTGCTGCGCGACGTCGGCAACCTCGTCGAGGGTGCCGCCGAGCCCATCAGCGCCGCCGCGATCGACGGCCAGTCCGGTGTGTTCGTGATGGTGCAGGGGCAGCTGGGCAGCAACACCCTGGCGGTGTCCCGCGGTCTGGAGGTGGCGCTCGCAGACCTGAAGCCCTTGTTCGCGACCGAGAAGGTGACACTGCACGATGCCCTGTTCCGGCCTGCCAACTTCATCGAGACGGCGGTGGGGAACGTGCGGTTCGACATCCTGGTCGGCTCCAGCCTCGTGGTGGTGGTGCTGTTCCTGTTCCTGTTCAACGCGCGCACCGCCTTCATCTGCACCACGGCCATCCCGGTGTCTCTGCTGGGCGCGGTGCTGCTGCTCACGGCGTTCGACCAGCCGATCAACATCATGGTGCTGGGCGGCCTGGCGATCTCGCTCGGCGAGGTGGTGGACGACGCCATCATCGACACGGAGAACATCTTCCGCCGGCTGCGTGAGAACCGTGCCGCGGGCATGCCTCTGGACCCCGCCACGGTCGCTCTGAACGCCTCGGTCGAGGTGCGCGGATCGGTGGTCTACGCCACCTTCATCGTGGCGCTGGTGTTCGTGCCCCTGCTGACCTTCGGCGGGGTCGGCGGCA
>JBEICA010000301.1:0-4455 GCA_040373665.1 Burkholderiales bacterium
CACCACCCGCCGCCGCGACTGGGCCGCGGTGACCTCGCCCGGGGCGCGGACGAAACGGTCCAGCGCCGCCGGGTCGTTGACCAGCTCGGGGGTGGCCTGGATGGAGCCCACCCGCGCCCGCGCATCGGTCACGCCCAGCAGGACGTCCTTCTCCTGGGCGGCAAAGCCTTTCACCGTGTTGACCAGGTTGGGGATGAGATCGGAGCGCCGCTGGTACTGGTTCACCACCTCGCTCCAGGCCGCCTTCACGTCCTCATCCTGTGCCTGGATGGTGTTGTAGCCGCAGCCGGACAACAGCGTCACGGCCACGGCCATCAGAACCCCTGTCAGTGCCTTCCACATGCCGTTTCTCCTGTCGGTCGGTGAGGAATGAGTCGTGTTGGTATCGGTGGGGCCGGATATGCCGGTTTCAAGGGCTGTCCCGGTCGGGCAGGGCCGCCAGCACGTCGCGCGCGAAGCACAGATCCTCCCAGGCCTTGGCCTTGTCCGGCAGATTGCGCAGCAGGTAGGCCGGATGGTAGGTCACCACCAGCGGCCGGCCGTCGCAGTCGTGCACCTTGCCGCGCAGGCTGGCGATGGAGGCGTCGCCGCCCAGCAGGTTGGCGGCCGCCACCTTGCCCAGCGCCACGATCAGCCGCGGCCGCACCAGCGCGATCTGGCGGCGCAGGAAGGGCATGCAGGCGCCGGCCTCCACCGGCTCGGGATTGCGGTTGCCGGGCGGGCGGCACTTCACCACGTTGCCGATGTAGACGCCACGCGAGCGCTCCAGCCCGATGGCGGCCAGCATGTTGTCGAGCAGTCGTCCGGCCTGGCCGACGAAGGGCTCGCCGCGTGCATCCTCCTCGGCGCCCGGCCCCTCGCCGACGAACATCCAGTCGGCCTGGCGGTCACCGACACCGAGGACGGTGTTGGTGCGGGTGGTGCACAGCCCGCAGGCGGTGCAGCCGGCCACTGCCGCCTCGAGCGTCGGCCAATCCATGGCGGCGATGATCCGCGCCCGGCTGGCGGGCTCCGGTCCGGCGGACGCAACCGCGGTCGCGGTGACCGCGGCTCCCGCCGGCAGTTCGGCGGCTGGAGCGGAAGGCGCACCCGCCGCCGCCCGGGGGTCACGGGTCTGCGCGGAGGACGTGTCGGCGACCGCCGGGGCGTCGGCCACGCGCCGCACCCAGCGCGGCCCCAGCCCGAGTTCGCTCAGGACGCGCGGGTCCATGCGATCCCCGCCCGCGCCGGCCTCACAGGTCCTTCCCCATCAGGATGGCGTCCTCGCGCCCGCCCTCGGCGGGATAGTAGTTGCGACGCACCGAGAGTTCGTGGAACCCGGCACGGACGTAGAGATCCCGCGCCCGGTCATTGGAGCGGCGCACCTCCAGCAGCATGGTGCGGCAGCCGAGCTCGCGCGCCCGGTTCTCGAAGAAGGCGAGCAACTGTCGCCCCAGCCCCCTGCCCTGCCGCTCGCGCGCGACGCTGAAGTTCAGCAGGTGGGCCTCGCCGGCCCCGACCATGACCACACCGTAGGCCGCCAGCCCCACGCCCGCCTCCACCACCCAGGCGCAGTGGCCGGCGACGAGGGAGTCCGCGAAATTGCCGCGTGTCCACGGGTGCGTGTAGACCTCACGCTCCACCGCCGCCACGGCGTCGAGATCCTCGGGCCGCATCGGCCGGTAGTGGAACGCGGGCTGCGGCAGTGCGCTCATCGCTCCGCCACCGTGAGCGCGACCTTGTCACGCACGTACACCGGAACCAGCGCCTCGGGCGGGTCGGCGAAGCCGTCCGGGCAGGTGGCCATGGCCAGGGTGGCGACGTGACGCGCCTCGACCACCGCGTCGGACAAACACTCCCCGACCGTTGCGCCCACCGCCGTGTCCAGGACGTCGCCGTACACCCGCCAGCCGTTGCCGGCGCCGCACCACCCGGCCCCGGTGGGTGCCGGCACGGTCGCGGGGGGCTGCACCGCCGGGCCGGATACCGCCGTCGGCAGGCCGGCGCGCTGCTCGAACGCGGCCCAGTACACCTCGCCCATGCGGGCATCCGTGCACACCAGCACCCGCGCCCGCCCCACGCCCCAGGCGATGGCCTCGAGCGAGCCGACGGCACGCACCGGCAGGCCGGCACCGAAGGCCAGCCCCTGGGCCACGGCGGTGCCGATGCGCAGGCCGGTGAAGGCACCCGGCCCGACGGCAACGGCGATGCCATCGAGCGCACCGAGCGCGAGCCCCGCTTCGGCGAGCAGCGACTGCACCATCGGCAGCAGCAGCTGCGAATGGCGCTGCCCAGCCAGCGCGATCCGCTGGCGCACCTCGGCGCCGATCGCCAGGGCGCAGGAGCAGTGTTCCGAGGAGGTGTCGATGGCCAGGACTTTCACGTTGTCGTCGGCAGCGCGCGGAGGCGGCCGGGGAGCAGGTGCGAGGCACTTGATTGTACCCGTCGGTCCGGGGTCGACGTTCCGTATAATCCAGCAAGATCCTCGACGCAGGGCAGGCCGCCGCCAGAGCCGGCCGCCGCCGCGGGGACGTCGCCCCCGCGGCGAGCGGGCACTCGTTAAAACACGGGAGAGATCTCCAGATGAAACCCATCCGCAAGGCATTGCTCGGCGCCATGACGGCGCTGTTCGCCACCACGGCCACGGTCCAGGCCAACGACACCGCCCCACTGCGCATCGGCGTCATCACCTTCCTGTCCGGCCCCGCGGCCGGCCCCTTCGGCGTGCCGGCCAAGAACGCCGCGGACGTGCTGGTCGATGCCTTCAACAAGGGCGGCCTGGTGCCTGGCTACGAGCAGAAGGGCTTCGGCGGCCGTCCGGTCGAGCTGGTCTTCGTCGACGAGGCCGGCGGCCCGACCAAGGTGGTGACCGAATACCGCAACCTGGTGAGCCGGCAGAACGTCGACATGGTCATCGGCGTGATCTCCAGCGGCGACTGCCTGGCTGTCGCCCCGGTGGCCGAGGAGATGAAGAAGCTCACCGTGCTGTTCGACTGCTCCACCAACCGCATCTTCGAGGAGGCGTCGTACAAGTACGTCTTCCGCACCACCACCATGGCCACGCAGGAGAATGTCGCGGCGGCCCGCTACATTGCCGAGCAGTACCCCAACCTCAAGACCTACTCCGGCATCAACCCGAACTACGCGTGGGGTCAGGACGCCTGGTCGGACTTCACCGAGACCCTCAAGCAGATCAAGCCCCAGGCGCAGATCGCCACCAATGTCACGCCCAAGCTGGGTGCCGGCCAGTACAACACCGAGATTTCGGCCCTCATCTCGAGCAACGCCGAGATCATGCAGAACTCCCTCTGGGGCGGTGACCTCGAGGCCTACATCCTGCAGGCCTCGCCGCGCAGCCTGCTGAAGAAGTCGCCCAACATCATCATCTGCGGCGACACCATCCTCGAGCGGCTCGGCTCGCAACTCGTGGACGGCACCATCATCGGCGCCCGCGGGCCGAACGGCCCGTTCGCACCCGCCACCCGCCTGAACCAGTGGTTCGTGAAGGCCTACCGCGACCAGTTCAAGGCCACGCCGGTGTATGCCTCGTACCACATGGCGACCGCATTCTTCGGCGCCAAGGCGGCCTACGAAAAGGCGCAGAAGCTCAAGAAGGGCACGCCCACCGACGACGACATCATCGCCGCGTTCGAGCGCTCCAAGTTCGAGTCGGTCGCCGGCATCGTCGACATGTCGCTCGGCAAGGGCCATCAGGCCGTGCAGCACGTGCCCTACGGCACGGTGCGCATGGTGGACGGCAAGCCGACACTGACCAACGTCAAGTACTACACGCCCGACCAGATCAGCCCGCCCGATGGGGTCAAGAGCATCGACTGGATCCGCAGCGGCTTCAAGCGCTGAGCGCGCTTCGTGCCGGGCCGGCGACGGCCCGGCGAACACTCCAGGGGGAGAACGACATGGCAGTGAACTACCGGGTGAACGCGGAGGAGATGATCCGCGCCACAGGACAGCGCGTCACCAACGCACGCATCGAGATCCTGGCCACCCTGCTCAAGGCGGAGGGTGCGCTGACCCACGGCGAGATCGAGGACCGACTCGCCAAGGCCTCCGGCATCGACCGGGTCACCGTCTACCGCGTGCTGGAATGGCTCACCGGGCAGAACCTGGCGCACAAGATCTCCGGTGACGACCGGGTCTGGCGCTTCAACGTCGCCAACCCGGGGCACGAGAACAACCACGCACACTTCAAGTGCAACTGCTGCCAGCGGGTCATCTGCCTCGACGACCTCGGCCGCGGCTGGACGCCCGCCCTGCCGGCCGGCTTCACGCCCCAGGAGATCGATCTCACCATCAAGGGCCTGTGTGCCGACTGCTCGCCCGACAACCGGACCCACGATCCGCGCAAGCACCGCCACGCCCGACCGCGTGCGCGGCGCGCCCCCGCCACCCGCGCCTGAGGGCCACCCCGACCGCCGCGCCGCCGGCCGTGTCCGGCGATGGGGCCGCGGGGCTGAC
>JBEICA010000415.1:0-2257 GCA_040373665.1 Burkholderiales bacterium
CCCTCCCCCGCTCCTGCCCGGTCACGCGGCGACGCCGCCGACCGGCGGCGCGCTCGCCTCCGGTGGTGAGCCTGCATGACCCTGCTGCCCCGCTCCCTGCTGGCGCGCTCGATCCTCCTGATCTCGCTGATCCTGATCGCGAGCCAGGTGGCGTGGATCCAGTTCTACCGCATGTCCAGCGCCCAGTCGCGCTCCGATCTGGTGGCCTCGAGCATCGTGCGCACCCTCGAGACGGTGGCCACGGCGCTGGAGTCGATGCCGGCGGCCTCGCGGCGCAAGTTCAGCGAGCGCCTCCCCGAGGAGCAGAACATCCGGCTCTATCCGGCCTCGCGTCTGGACGTGGACGAGCTGGCGGTACCCAACTCCCCCCTGCTGGCGGCGGTGGACGCGCAGCTCAAGCGCGAGCGCACCGGCACCAACGTCCTCGCCATGATCGAGGACGCCGACCACGCCCTGTGGGTGAAGATCCGCGTCAAGCAGCAGAGCTACTGGGTGGTGTTCGCCGAGGAGGCCTTCCAGCTGCCGCCGGCCGCGGCCTGGGCCGGCTGGAGCGTGGTGAGCCTGGCGCTGGCGCTGTTCGGCGGACTGGCGCTGATGCTGCGCGTGAACCGCCCGCTGCAGGCCCTGGCCGACGCTGCCGAGGAGATCGCTGCCGGCAAGACGCCCGATGCCCTGCCCGAGAAGGGCCCCTCCGAGATCCGCACCCTGTCGCGCGCCTTCAACCACATGAGCTCGGCCCTGGCGCAGCAGGAGAGCAACCGCGCGGTGCTGCTCGCCGGCGTCTCGCACGACCTGCGCACGCCGCTGTCGCGCCTGCGGCTGGCCCTGGAGATGAGCGGGCAGCGGGTGCCCGAGGCCATGCGCGGGGGCATGGAACAGGACATCGAGGAGATGGACGCCATCATCGACCAGTTCCTCGAGTTCGCGCGCGAGGGTGCCAGCGAGGCGGTCGACGTATCGGGTGACCTCAACGCCGCGGTGCGCACCCTGGCCGAGCGCTACGAGCGGCGCGGCGAGCCGCTCACCCTCCGGCTCGAACCGCTGCCGCCGCTGCCGCTGCGGCCGATGGCGATACAGCGCATGCTGACCAACCTGGTGGAGAATGCCCGCCGCTACGGCGGCGGCACGATCGAGATCGAGACCCGGCGCGAGGGCGACCTGGCCGTGGTCTGCGTGCTCGACCGCGGCCCGGGCATTCCGCCCGAGGCGGTCGAGAAGGTGTTGCAGCCCTTCACGCGGCTGAACGACGCCCGCAGCGACACCGGCGGTGCCGGCCTCGGCCTGGCCATCGTCGACCGCGCCGCCCGCCTGCACGGCGGGACGGTGCGCCTCATGCCGCGCGAGGGTGGCGGCCTGGTGGCCCGCGTCGCGCTGCCGCTGCCACCCCCTGTTCCGGCGCCTGCCCTGCCCGCCTGAGCCCGACGTCCACACGGAGACCCGCATGACCGACCCCGTCACCCCGTCCGTTTTCGCGCGCGTGAGCACCGCCAGCCTCACCGCCCAGCTGATCAAGCGCGGCCTGCGCACCCGGGCCATCTCGAACATCGCGCCGGTCAATCCGGCCACGCCACGGGTCCATGGCCCGGCCTACACGCTGCGCTACATCCCGATGCGCGAGGACCTCGGCACGGGCGCCTCGATGGCCAGCCCGGCCAACCCCCAGCGCATGGCCATCGAGGTGGCACCTCCCGGCAGCGTGATCGTGGCCGACACCCGCGGCATGGACGCCAGCGGCACCTTCGGCGACATCCTGGTGGCGCGGCTGCGGGTGCGCGGCGTGGCCGGCATCGTGTCGGACGGGCCGATGCGCGACATCTCCGAACTCGGCCGCATGGACTTTCCGGTGTTCGCCACCGGCAACGCCGCCCCGCCGAGCTACGGCAGCATGCTGGCGGTGGACGCGCAGGTGCCCATCGGCTGCGGCGGCGTGGCGGTGTTCCCCGGGGACATCGTGGTGGGCGACGCCGACGGCGTGGTGATCCTGCCCGCGGCCATCGCCGAGGAGGTGGCCAACGACGCCCTGGAGCAGGACCGGCTGGAGGCCTGGATCCGCCAGCGCATCGAAGCCGGCGAGAGCATCGTCGGCGTCTACCCGCCCAACGAGGAGACCCGGGCGCGCTACGAGGCCTGGCGGCAGACGCAGCCGGGCTGATCCGCCCCCCCAGGGCGGCGGCGACCCGGCTGCCCGGGCTGCGGCCGGCGACCGGCGATGCTCAGGCCGCGGTCGGCAGCCCTGCCAGGAAATCCCGCAGCAAGG
>JBEICA010000149.1:0-8562 GCA_040373665.1 Burkholderiales bacterium
ACCCTGAGCGAGACCAGCTGGACCGACGCATCCGGCAACGGCACCGTCTACACCTACTCGACCCACTTCATCGGGCCGAGCAAGGCGTACAAGGGAGACCCGCCGCACATCGTGGCGCTGATCGACCTGGACGAGGGCCCGCGCATGATGACCATCCTCGTTAAGGACGAGGAGGGCTACCCCTCCCTCGACCCCGAGGACGTCAAGATCGGCATGAAGGTCCACATCGTCTTCGACGACGTCACGGACGAGATCACCATGCCGAAGTTCACCCCCGCGGGCTGACCGCGGCTGTCCACGTAGAACTGACGAGGAGAGACGGCCATGGCCGATTGGAGTGATTGGTACGCGAAGGAGGATCCCACCAACTGGATCCTCGCGAAGGTCCTCCGGGACAGGGCTGAGGCCCACCCCGACCGCGACTACCTGAAGTTCGCGGACAACGACTGGGTCAGCTACGGCGAGGTCAACGCGCGGTCCAACCGCATCGCGAACGCCCTCCTGGCCCGTGGTGTCGAGAAGGGCGAGTCGGTCAGCGTGATGCTGCCGAACTGCGAGGAGTTCCTGCCGGTCTGGTACGGCATCCTCAAGGCCGGCGCCGTGATGTCGTCGATCAACACCGCCTACAAGGGCGACTTCCTGTCCTGGACCATCAACCTGGTCGAGGCCAAGAAGCTCTTCATCTCGGACGTCTTCCTCGACCGCCTGGACTTCATCGCGAAGGAGCTCCCGCTGCTGGAGCACGTGATCGTGATGAAGACGGGTGCGCAGGAGGGCCCCGACCCGTCGCTCAAGTGGGAGCCGCTCGAGGCGCTGATGGAGGCGCCCGACTCGGAGCCCGACGTCGAGTACTCGTGGGTCGATGACGCGCGCATCATGTTCACCTCGGGCACCACCGGTCGCTCGAAGGGCGTGATCAAGCAGAACGCGGCCGACTACTTCTCGGCCCGTGGCCTGATGGAGGTCATCTCCAAGACCGCTGACCGCTCCATCGAGGAGCTGGCGGACGACACGTTCTTCTCGTGCCTGCCGCTGTTCCACAGCAACGCCCAGGTGCTCTCGGGTTACCCGGCCCTGGTCGCCGGCGCCCGCATCGCCTACGTGGAGCGCTTCTCGTCGAGCCAGTTCTGGCAGCAGGTCATCGACGCCGAGGCCACGATCTTCAACTCCATCGGTGCGGTGTCGTACTTCATCTGGAACATCCCGCCGTCGGACCTCGACAAGGCGCACAAGGTGCACACCGTGTTCGCCGCGCCGACGCCGAAGGACATCTACTACGACTTCCAGGACCGCTTCGGGGTCAAGTTCATCGAGGGCTACGGTCTCACCGAGACCGGCATGGCCACGTACATGGACCCGACCCAGCCGCCGGTGCCGGGGTCGATCGGCAAGGCCAACCCGGGCTACGAGGTGTTCGTGGTCGAGCCGGGTACCGACCGTCCGCTCCCGGCCGACACGCCGGGCGAGATCGTCGTCGACATGAAGATCCCGAACATCGTCATGCGTGCCTACTACGGCATGCCCGAGAAGACCGCTGAGGACTTCAAGAACCTGAAGCTCCACACGGGCGACCTCGGCCGCATGGACGAGAACGGCTACATCTACTTCATGGACCGCGTGAAGGACTACATCCGTCGCCGCGGCGAGAACGTGTCGTCCATGGAGGTCGAGCGCCAGGTCTCGGAGCACCCCAACGTCAAGGAGGCCGCCGCCATCGGCGTGAAGGCCGGCGAGGGTGCGTCGTCGGAGGACGAGATCATGATCGTCTGCATCGCCGAGGGCGAGAAGCCGGACATGGTCGAGCTCACCGAGTTCATGGCCGAGCGCATGCCGTACTTCATGGTTCCCCGCTACATCCGCTTCGTGGACGCGCTCCCGAAGACGCCCACCGAGCGCGTGCAGAAGGTCAAGCTGCGCGACGAGGGCATCACAGCGGACACCTGGGACCGCGAAGCGGCCGGCGTGAAGGTGAAGCGCTAGGCGATGGCCGTACTCACCAGCTACGGGGCCTATGTACCCCAGTACCGGGCTCCGCTCGGTGAGATCCAGAAGTTCTACGGGCGGCCGGGACGTCCCCGGTCGCGCGCGCTCGCCACTCCGGGCCTCGATGAGGACACCCTCACGATGGCCTACGAGGCGGCGCGCCAGGCGCTGAAGGGCGAGAGGGGTCTGGGCGCGGTCATCGTGACCACCCAGGCCCCGCCCTTCGGGCTCCGCAAGATGTCGCAGACCCTCGGCCGGGCGCTGCGCCTGGATGACGGGGCCGTGAACATCGACCTGGGCCCCAACGCCACGGGCCTGCTCGATGCCTTTCGCATCGCGCAGACGCTCGACGTCGGTCCCACCCTCGTGGTGGCCACCGACCACCTGGTTTCGTACCGCGACCGCGTCGCCGACGTCCTGTCGGCCGGCGCGGCAGCGGCATTCGTGATCGACCCCGGGAAGAAGGCGGAGGGCATCGCGACCCTCGGCCCGCAGTCGCGCGAGTCGCTCGAGGTGTTCGATGTTTGGACGCTCGGGCGCGAGCAGGAGCCGCGCTTCCGCCTGGAGGTCCTCTTCGACTCCTACGCCAAGGCCACCACGGCCGCGGCACGCGAGCTGGAGAAGGCCACCGAGCGTCCCACCGGCAAGTACACGAGCATCTGCCCGAGCCAGCCGCACCCGCAGGTGCTGCGCGGGCTCGCGAAGATCGGCGCCCAGGCCAAGCAGCTCGAGGCCACGCAGTTCGTGGGCGACATCGGAAACGTCGGCGGCGCGTCGGTGGGCCTGGCCCTGTGCCTGGGCCTCGACGCATCGCGCAAGGGCAGCAGCCTCATGGCCCTGGCGTACGGTGGCGGCGAGGCCATCGCCCAGTCGATCGAGGTCACCAGGAAGCCGAAGTCCATCGGCACGCGTGAGATGATCGACTCCGGCGAGCAGATCGCCGTCGGCACCTACTATCGCTGGACCGAGGGGCGCCAGCAGCAGCCCCACTAGGCGGAGGAGCGGAAGACATGAAGGTCGGCGTCCTGGGGATCGGCAAGACCCCGCACAAGATCCAGCACGACAAGTCGCTCAAGGACCTCGCCGTCGAGGCCGGGCGCAAGGCCATGAACGACGCAGGGGTGTCCCCGCAGGACATCCAGATGCTCTACGTGGGCAACGTCGGGTCGGTCGGCTTCAACTACGAGAACTCCACCGGCCTCATGGTGGCCCACCACCTCGGTGTGGTTCCGGCCGGCGCCGTGCGCGTGGAGGCCGCCTGCGGCACCGGCGCATGGGCCCTGCACCTGGGCTGCGTGGCCATCGCCTCGGGTCTCTACGACACCGTCATGGTGCTGGGCTGCGAGAAGATGAACGACCTGGCCACGGTCGAGGGCACCTCGATCATCGCCCAGGCCGCCGACAGCAAGGAGGAGTACTTCTCCGGGCTGACCTTCCCCTCGGGCACCGCACTGACCGCCCGCAAGTACATGCAGACCTACGGCGTGAGCGAGGAGGACCTCGCCCACACGTCGGTCAAGAACCACTTCTACGGCGCCCGCAACCCCTCGGCCCACCTGCGCTTCGAGTGCACGGTCGAGGAGGTCATGAAGAGCGCCAAGGTGGCCGACCCGCTCAAGCTGTACGAGGTCTGCCCGATGACCGACGCCGCGTCCGCGCTGGTTCTGTGCCGCCCGGAGATCCTCGAGGCACAGCCGAACAAGCCGCAGGTGTTCGTGACCGCCACCTCCATGGGCTCGGGCACCTGGTACCAGGCCAGCGACACGCTGGACGACGCCTACAACCTGTTCGCCCGTCCGGCGGAGCGCGCCTACGAGATGGCCGGCATCACCGCCGACGATGTCGACGTGGCCGAGATCTACAACTCGTTCGCCATCCAGGAGCCCCTCGGCATCGAGGGCCTGGGCTTCGCCAAGCGCGGCGACGGCTGGAAGGGCGCCGAGGACGGTTCCACCTGGCTCGACGGCAAGATCGCCGTCAACCCGTCGGGTGGCCTGCTGTGCAAGGGGCACCCGCTGGGCGCCACCGGAGCAACCCAGGCCGTGGACATCGTCGAGCAGCTTCGCGGCACCGCCCCCGAGGGCATGCTGCGGGCCGATGCCGAGATCGGCATCTCGGCCTGCCGTGGCGGCCCGGGTTCGGTGGGCGCCATCCACATCTACCAGCGCGAGGGCTGATCACGTGACCGTCTCCGCAATCGAGTTCTCGCGGCTCGGTCCGCCCAAGCTGCACCTGTTCGCCATGAAGTGCGACAAGTGCGGCGAGCTCAGCCCCTGGTGGGAGCGCAGCCACTGCTACAAGTGTGGCAACGACTCGCTGAGCGAGTTCGAGCTCAAGGGCACCGGCGAGATCACCAACTACACGGTGGTCTACTACCCGCCCCGCGAGTTCCTGGGCCAGGAGCCCTACGTGGTGGGCCACATCAAGATGGACGAGGGCGTCAACCTGCCCGCGCCCGTGATGGGCGTGGACCCCGACGCCGTCGAGGTGGGTACCCGCGTTGCCGCCACGCTCCGCCGCATGAAGCTGGGGCACGAGGGAGACATCTACTACTCGTACAAGTTCGTCGTCGACGACGAGTAGGTCCCCTCGGCGTAGCTGAGGTAGCGCCGGAACAGCCGATGCCCGTGCGGTGAGGGTGATCGGGGTACGTGTTGTAACGTGGCCCCGTTCTACCCCCGTCCGATCGGAGCCTGCGGCTCATGAGAAGTGCTCACATCCCGTGGCGTAACGCCACGATCTCGACCCTCATCTCGTGCGCCGCCCTGGCCGGTGTCGCGGCGACCGCGTCAGCTCAGGGCGCCCCGTCGCCTACGCCGGCTCCCAGGACCGTGTCGATCAGCACGGTCACGGTGGGGTCCCCCAACAACGCGTCGGTGTGGGTCATCCCCTTCTACAACAACGTCTACCAGACGCAGGCGTCGTGCAACGCGGAGCTGAGCGCCCTGCTGGCCAACCCGTCTGCCACGCCTGACCCCCAGGTGCAGAAGGAAACCATCGTCCCGGGCAACTGCATGGAAGTGGGCAGCGTCGGGTACACCTACAACGTGGGTGAGACCGAGGTGACCACCGCGCAGTGGGTGGCCTTCCTCAACACCGTCGACCCCCTGGGCCGCAACCGCCACCGCCTCTGGGATGCCGCCGAGAGCCCCAAGGTATGGCCCAAGTACGGGTCGGTCGAGCGCAACCTGAAGGCCCCCGTGGGGCAGCGGTACGCCGTGGCGTCGAAGCAGTGGGCCAACAAGCCATACAACTCGGCCGACTTCACCCGCGCGGCGCACTTCATCAACTCGCTGCAGAACGGCAAGGTGCTGTCGAAGACGACCAAGACGGTCACCACCGTCACGGGTTCGTCGCTCATCACCACCACCTACAAGGTGCGCCTGTCGCCCATCACCGAGACCGGCCAGTACACCATGAGCAAGCGGGCAGCCACCCGTAACTCGGCCAAGGGCTTCGTGGTCACCAGCCAGAACGAGTGGATCAAGGCGGCCTACTTCGACCCCAAGGGTGGCGGCACGTTCTCGTACTGGGGCTACCCCACGAATCCGGGAACGTTCGTCAACTGCCCGGTGGATGCCTCGGGTTGCGCTGCGGGCGGCCAGCCCTCGGCCACCACGCTCAACCCCACCACGGGCGCGGTGACCAACGCGGGCACGCAGCCGCTTGCCACCTACATCGCGTCGCCGAATGTCCCGAACTCGGCGCCGAACTGGTGCCCGCCGCAGTTCAGCGCGGCGCAGTGCGCCAAGGTCCCCACGAACTCGCCGGTCAACTACACCGGAAACGTGAGCAGTGTGGGCCAGGCGCTGACGCGCTCGCCGTGGGGCACCCTTGACCAGGGCGGCAACGTGGTGGAGATCACCGACACCATCGCCCCGCCGCCCGCCGCGGGTGACAACAAGATCGTGTGGCGCCGTTGGCATGGCGGCGTGGTCACCGCCACCGCGTACCAGATGTGGATCTCGGCGGTCGGTGTGACGCCGCAGACCGTCCCTGGCTACGGCATCAACCCGTTCCGCGGTATCCGCGTCGGGGTCCTCGGGCGCTGACGTTCGCTGCCGCCCTCACCGACGTGGCCTGTGCGCGCGGCGGTGAGGGCGGATGTTGGGTTTTCCGACAACCCGCGCCCACCGCCGCGGCTAGGGTTGGCCTGTTGTCCCACCGTCCCCTGATGGAAGATTGAGCCTCATGAGAAGCCCTCGTCCCACGATGCGCCGCCGCGCCGCGCTCACCGCGCTGTCGTGCGCACTCGTCACCACCGCAGTGGCCGCGCAATCGGCAACCGCCGCGCCGTCGCTGCGCGGTTCGTCGCTGATGGCCAAGACCGGTGCGGGCCCCGACGGCATCGCCGTCGATGCCATGGGCAACGTGTACACGGCCAACTCGCGTGCCAACAGCGTGAGCATGATCATGCCGTCCGGCAAGTCGATGGTGCTCGGCACCACGGGGCAGACCCCCCGTGGCATCGCGCTGGACTCCGCGGGCAACGTGTACACCAGCAACCTCGGCGCGGGCACCGTCACCAAGATCACGCCGGCCGGTGTGTCGACCACGCTCGGCACCACCGGTCGCCAGCCCATCGACGTGGCGGTGGACAGCGAGGGCAACGTGTACACCACGAACTACCTCGACAGCACGGTCACGAAGATCACGCCGGCCGGTGTGTCGACCACGCTGGGCTCCACGGGCTCGCGTCCGCTGGGCATCGTGCTCGACAAGGCCGGCAACGTGTACACGGCCAACGAGGGCGCGAACAACGTCACGAAGATCACGCCGGATGGTGTCTCCACGGTCTTCGGAACCACGGGCGCGTGGCCCCAGGCCATCGCCATCGACGGTGAGGGCAACCTCTATACGGCCAACTGGAATTCGCGGAACGTGTCGAAGATCACGCCCGCCGGGCAGTCGTCGATCTACGGCCGTACCAGCAGGCGCCCCATCGGGATCGCGATCGACCCGTACGGCAACGTGTACACCACGAACGACGGCTCGAGCAGCGTGTCGCGCATCACGCCGGGCGGGCAGTCGCAGGTGATCGCCCAGACCGGCAAGCGGCCCATCGGCATCACCTCCGATGCCGCGGGCTTCCTCTACACGGCCAACTTCCTGCCGGGCACCGTCAGCGAGATCCCGCCGCCCCCGCCCCGCAACCCGGGCGTCATTTCGCTGAGCACGGTCACGGTGGCGTCGCCGGGCAACAAGCCGGCGTGGATCATCCCCTTCTACAACGACGTCTACCAGAGCCGTGCGTCGTGCCTGGCGGCGTTCCCCGGCGTGCGCGCGACGGTGGCGGCCAACCCCGACCCCGCGGTGCAGACGGTCTCGGCCACCTCGTGCATGCAGGTGGGCGGCGTGTCGTATCCGTACCGCATCGGCGAGATGGAGCTGACCACCGCGCAGTACGTGACGTTCCTCAACACGGCCGACCCGCTGGGCCGCAACCCGCATCACCTGTGGGACATCGCCCAGAGCTCGCGCGTGTGGCCCAAGTACGGCTCGATCAACAAGAACATGCGCGCACCCCGCGGCCAGCGTTACTACGTGTCGTCGCCCGTGTGGGCCAACAAGCCCTACAACCAGGGCGACTTCGCACGCGGCGCGCGCCTGGCCAACTCGCTGCAGAACGGCAAGTTGCTGTCCACGCGCAGCCAGGTGATCACCACCTCGACCGGCGCGCGCCTCACGCGCACCACGTACACCGTGCGGCTCTCGACCACCACCGAGACCGGCATGTACACCATGAAGAACCGCAAGGCCACGCGAAACCTGACCTCGGGCTTCTCGGTGTCGAGCCAGGATGAGTGGATCAAGGCCGCGTACTTCGACCCGAATGGCGGGGGCAAGTTCTCGTACTGGGACTACCCGACCAACCCGGGCCTGTACGTGAACTGCCCGGTGGACACCTCGGGTTGCGCGCAGGGCCAGCAGCCCTCCGCAACGCAGCTCGACGCCAACGGCGACGTGACCAACGCGGGCACGCAGCCCCTGGCCTCGTTCGAGGCGCTGCCCGGCGTGGCACCCAACTGGTGCCCGTCGCAGTTCACGGCAGCCCAGTGCGCCATCACGCCGTTCGGCGCGGTGGCCAAGATCTACGTGGGCAACGTGAGCTCGGTGGGCCAGGCGCTCACGCGCTCGCCGTGGGGCACGCTGGACCAGGGTGGCAACGTGGTGGAGACCACCGACACCATTTCCCCGCCGCCGCCTGACCAGAACCCGCGCATCGTGTGGCGTCGCTGGCACGGGGGCGTGGTGACGGCCACCGCGTACCAGATGTGGCTGTCGGCGGTGGGCACCACCCCGCAGACCATCCCGGGCTACGCCGTCAACCCATGGCGCGGAATCCGCCTGGTGGTGCGCGGCAGGTAGCTACCCGCGACACCGGACGCTGCACTGGAGGGCGCCCGACGGGCGCCCTCCGTCGTTCCCGGGCCCGCCGTTTTCCTGCGTGGGGGGCTAGACCGCGTCGGTGTCGGCGGCGCGCACGGCGGCCGCTGCCCGGGCATCGTCCAGGCCGGGGCCCCCACGGGCAACTGGTGCGCGTGCGGGTTTGGGGCATCCGGGCCGGCAACCACCCAC
>JBEICA010000432.1:0-1862 GCA_040373665.1 Burkholderiales bacterium
CCCGAGGGCGGGAAGAAGATCACCGTGAATGCGGACTTTTCCCTGAATGTTCCGCACCACCCCGTCATCCCCTACATCGAGGGAGACGGTACCGGTTTGGACATCACGCCGGTCATGATCAAGGTGGTGGACGCGGCAGTTGCCAAGTCCTACGGCGGGGCTCGCAAGATCCACTGGATGGAGGTGTACGCGGGCGAGAAATCCACCCGGATCTACGGCCCTGACGTCTGGCTGCCCCAGGAAACGCTGGATATCGTGCGGGATTACGTGGTGTCGATCAAGGGTCCGCTGACGACGCCAGTCGGAGGCGGCATCCGTTCCCTGAACGTGGCACTGCGCCAGGAACTCGACCTGTACGTCTGTCTGCGCCCGATCCAGTATTTCAAGGGTGTGCCCAGCCCGCTGAAGGAGCCGGAAAAGACCAACATGGTCATCTTCCGGGAAAACTCCGAGGACATCTATGCGGGCATCGAGTACGAGGCCGAGAGCGACAAGGCCAGGAAGCTCATCAAGTTCCTGATCGACGAGATGGGCGTCAAGAAGATCCGCTTCCCCAACACCTCGGGCATCGGCATCAAGCCCGTGTCCCGCGAGGGGACCGAGCGTCTGGTGCGCAAGGCGATCCAGTACGCCATCGACAATGACAAGCCTTCGGTGACCCTGGTCCACAAGGGCAACATCATGAAGTTCACGGAAGGCGGGTTCCGTGACTGGGGCTACGCCCTGGCGCAGCGCGAGTTCGGGGCCGAGCTCATCGACGGCGGCCCGTGGTGCAAGCTCAAGAGCCCGAAGACGGGACGCGAGATCGTGATCAAGGACTCCATCGCCGACGCCTTCCTGCAGCAGATCCTGCTGCGTCCGGCGGAGTACTCGGTCATTGCCACGCTCAACCTCAATGGCGACTACGTGTCCGATGCGCTGGCTGCGCAAGTGGGCGGCATCGGGATCGCGCCGGGCGCCAACCTGAGCGATTCTGTGGCCATGTTCGAGGCCACCCACGGCACCGCGCCAAAGTACGCTGGCAAGGACTACGTCAACCCCGGCAGCGAGATCCTGTCGGCCGAGATGATGCTGCGCCATATGGGCTGGGTGGAAGCCGCTGATCTGATCATCGCCTCCATGGAGCGCTCCATCCATAGCAAGAAGGTCACCTATGACTTCGCCCGTCTGATGGAGGGCGCCACGCAGGTGTCCTGCTCGGGGTTCGGCCAGGTGATGATCGACCACATGTGAGGCTGCGTTTCCCGGCCGGGCCCCTGTTCGCTGACGGCCCGCGGCGGCGGCGGACACGGGACCATCACATTCAAGCCCGGTTGCGCAAGGCGCGCCGGGCTTGTTTGCCTTGTCGGCACAGTCAAGTGGTTTCCAGTTGTGACCGACAACCCCTTTGACGCTGCGCACGCTTTGTGCTGTGCATAGAATGGTTCATGGCTGAGCGTTCCGACGACCCCGCGCCGCCCGCGCCGAAGCTGCCCGGCGACGGCGGTCAGGGTGCGGCTGTCGTCGAACGCCAGTCCGCGCGCACCCAGCCCCCGTCCCTGTTCCAGGTCGTCATGCTCAACGACGACTACACGCCGATGGAGTTCGTCATCCGCGTGCTCCAGCAGTTCTTCCAGCACGACCTCGAGACGGCCACGCTGATCATGCTGAAGATCCACCACGAAGGGCGCGGCGTCTGTGGGGTGTACACCCGCGATGTCGCGGCCACCAAGGTCGAACTGGTGCTGTCAGCAGCACGGCGCGACCAGCACCCGCTGCAATGCATTATGGAGTCCGCATGATTGCCCAAGAACTGGAAGTCAGCCTGCACATGGCCTTTGTGGAGGCTCGGCAGCAGCGGCACGAATTCATCACGGTGGAGC
>JBEICA010000423.1:0-2026 GCA_040373665.1 Burkholderiales bacterium
CCTTCTGCGGGATCTCCTGCACCAGGCCGTAGAGCTCCGAGGTAGAGGCCTGGTAGAAGCGGGTCTTCTTCTCCAGGCCGAGGATGCGGATGGCCTCCAGCAACCGCAGCACGCCGACGCCATCGGCGTTGGCGGTGTATTCGGGCTCCTCGAAGGACACCGCCACATGGCTCTGGGCGGCGAGGTTGTAGATCTCGTCCGGCTGCACCTGCTGGATGATGCGCACCAGGCTGGACGAGTCGGTCATGTCGCCGTAGTGCAGGATGAAGCGCCGCCCCTGCTCCTGCGGACCCTGGTACAGGTGGTCGATGCGGTCGGTGTTGAACAGCGAGGTGCGGCGCTTGATGCCGTGCACCTCGTACCCCTTCGCGAGGAGCAGTTCCGCCAGATAGGCGCCGTCCTGTCCGGTGATGCCGGTGATGATGGCCTTTTTCGTCATGTTCTCGTCATTTCGCGTTGAACCGGGCCGCAGGGCAAGCGGCCGGCGGATTGTCCCACCGATGCAGCCGCGCGTCGCCGCGCGGCCCGGGCGTGTGCAGTCGACGGGTCAGGCCGCGACCGTGCACGCCGGATGTGACGCCAGGATGTCCACGATGCGCTCGGCCGCCCTGCCGTCCCACAGCGCGGGCACCCGCCCCTGCCGGCCGCCGGGTGCGAGCGCCCGCCTGGCCTCACGCAGGATGGCCACGGGGTCGGTGCCGGCGAGCACGTTGGTGCCCTCGTCCACCGTCACCGGCCGCTCGGTGTTCTCCCGCATCGTCACGCAGGGCACACCCAGCGCCGTGGTCTCCTCCTGCAGGCCGCCGCTGTCGGTCAGCACCAGGGCTGCGTCCCGCCAGAGATTCAGGAAGGCCATGTAGGACAGCGGCCGGGTGAGGATGACGTTCGGCCCGAGATCGAGACCGAACTTCTCCAGATTGCCGCGGGTGCGCGGATGCACGGGAAAGATCAGCGGCAACTCCTGCGACAACTCGCGCAGCGCCCCGGCGATGCCTCCCAGGACCACCGGATCGTCCACGTTCGAGGGCCGGTGCATGGTCAGCGCGCCGTAGCGCGGAAAACGCGTCTTGAGCTCAGCCCCCTCGAGACCGCTGCTGTCGGCGTGGCGCAGCTGCTCGACCTGGTAGAGCAGGTTGTCCACCATGACGTGGCCGACGTAATGCACCGCCGCGTCCTGCTTGCCCTCGCGCCGCAGATGCTCGACGCCGCTGGGTTCGGTGACGAAGAACAGGTCGGAGATCGAATCCGTGACCAGCCGGTTGATCTCCTCAGGCATGTCCCTGTCCCCGCTGCGCAGACCGGCCTCCACGTGGGCCACCGGCAGGTGGGCCTTCTTGGCCACGATGGCGCAGGCCAGCGTCGAGTTGACGTCGCCGACCACCAGCGTCATGGACGGACGCTCCTCGGCGATGCACTTCTCGTAGGCCACCATGATGCGCGCGGTCTGCTCGCCGTGACTGCCGCCGCCCGCGCCCATGAACACGTCCGGCTGGGGGATGCCCAGTTCCTCGAAGAACACCTCGTTCATGTCCCGGTCGTAGTGCTGGCCGGTGTGGATGATCCGGAACGGCAGGCCGCGCTTCTGCATCGCCCGGACGATGGGGGCGATCTTCATGAAATTCGGCCGGGCGCCGGCGATGAGGTGTACGGGAAGCATGGATTTCCGCGTGATCTGAGTGGGAATCGGAGACTGAAGCAAGACCCCCGCCGGGGGGTCAGGCTGCGCGCCGACGACGCGGCGACCGCGGCATCAGGCCAGCGCCTCCTCGATCGGGATGGGTCGGCCGATCGCGTAGCCCTGGCTGTAGTCCACCCCCAGGGCGGTGACCCGCGCGCGCAGCGACTCGGAACTGACGTACTCCGCCACGGTGCGCAGGCCGCAACTGGCCGCCACCCGCACCATCGAGGCCACGATCTCCGCGTCCATGGGGTCGTTCTCCAGGTCCCGGATGAAAGCCCCGTCGATCTTGATGTAGTCCACTGGCAGCTTCTTCAGGTAGTCGAAGGTCGACAGTCCGGTGCCGAA
>JBEICA010000273.1:0-4913 GCA_040373665.1 Burkholderiales bacterium
CCTCCTCGGTACCCGAGACCGTGGGCGTGTTCTCCTTGATGAAGGAGGTGAGGCTCTTGCGCAGGTCGTCGATGCTCGCCGCGCAGGCGCGCAGCACCTCGGCGGCCGAGGGGTTGTCCAGCAGGGCGAGCAGCAGATGCTCGACCGTGATGAATTCGTGGCGCTGCTGGCGGGCCTCGACGAAGGCCATGTGCAGGCTGACTTCAAGCTCTTGCGCGATCATGCGGCCTCCATCAGGCATTGCAGGGGGTGCTGGTCACGGCGCGCCGCCGCGAGAACCAGCTCGACCTTCGTCGCCGCGACGTCCCGGGTGTAGACCCCGCAGATGCCGCGTCCCTCGTGGTGGATCTTCAACATGATCATCGTGGCCGTCTCGACGTCATGGTGAAAGTACTGCTGAAGCACGCGGATGACGAATTCCATCGGCGTGTAGTCGTCGTTGAGCATGACGACCTGGTACATCGACGGCGGCTTGGTGCGCGCCGTCTGCCGCTCCACCACCACGGCACCGTGGTCGCCGCCGCCGGGCGGTGCCGGCGTGGGCTTCGAGGGATCCTCGGGGCGAAGGGGCATGGCTGATTCTATGCACAGCACCACGACAGAGCGCGCTGACGGGGCCATGGTTGCGGGCGCGTGACACACCTTGTAGCAAGCCGCGGGCCAAGGCGCGACGCAGGGGCGAAAGAATGCCCCTGGCAGCGTAGCGCTGGCAGGGGCCTGTTCAGGATGCACCATCGCGGTGCAGCAAGCCGAAGGGCGGCCCGCGAGCCTCTCGCGGGCCTGCAGGCTCACATGTGGTCGATCATCACCTGGCCGAAGCCGGAGCAGGAAACCTGAGTCGCACCCTCCATAAGGCGGGCGAAGTCGTAGGTGACCTTCTTGCTCTGGATCGCGCGCTCCATCGACGAGATGATCAGGTCCGCCGCGGCCGTCCAGCCCATGTGGCGCAGCATCATCTCGGCCGAGAGGATTTCCGAACCCGGGTTCACGTAGTCCTTGCCGGCGTACTTCGGTGCCGTGCCGTGGGTGGCCTCGAACATCGCCACCGTGTCGCTGAGGTTGGCGCCCGGGGCGATACCGATGCCGCCGACCTGGGCCGCGAGCGCGTCGGAGACGTAGTCGCCGTTCAGGTTCAGCGTCGCAATGACCGAGTACTCGGCCGGGCGCAGCAGGATCTGTTGCAGGAAAGCGTCAGCGATCGAGTCCTTGACCGTGATCTCGCGCCCGGTCTTCGGGTTGCGGAACTTGCACCACGGCCCGCCGTCGATGGGCTCGGCACCGAACTCACGCTGCGCGAGCGCGTAGCCCCAGTCGCGGAAGCCCCCCTCCGTGAACTTCATGATGTTGCCCTTGTGAACCAGCGTGACAGAGGGCTTGTCATTGTCGATCGCGTACTGCAGCGCCTTGCGAACCAGGCGCTCCGTGCCCTCGCGCGAGACCGGCTTGATGCCGATGCCGGAGGTGGCGGGGAAGCGGATCTTGCGCACCCCCATCTCCTCGACGAGGAACTTGATGAGCTTCTTCGCCTTGTCGGACTCGGCCTCGTACTCGATGCCTGCGTAGATGTCCTCGGAGTTCTCGCGGAAGATGACCATGTTGGTCTTCTCCGGCTCCTTCAGCGGGCTGGGCACCCCCTTGAAGTACTGCACAGGACGCAGGCAGACGTACAGGTCGAGTTCCTGGCGCAGCGCCACGTTCAGCGAGCGGATGCCGCCGCCGACGGGGGTGGTCAGCGGACCCTTGATCGAGACGACGTAGTCGCGCACGACGTCCAGCGTCTCCTGGGGCAGCCAGACGTCGGGGCCGTAGACGCGCGTGGACTTCTCCCCGGCGTAGACCTCCATCCAGTGGATCTGCTTCGCGCCACCGTAGGCCTTGGCCACGGCCGCGTCGACCACCTTGATCATCACCGGCGTGATGTCGAGACCGGTGCCATCTCCCTCGATGTAGGGAATGATGGGGTTGTCCGGGACGTTCAGGGAGTTGTCCGCGTTGACGGTGATCTTGCTGCCGGCTTGGGGCACTTTCACATGCTGGTACATCGATCTGCTCTCCGCCTCTGGTTTTTAGGCAATTGGGACTCTAGAATTCTAGAAGAGGGAACTGTCTTCGCACTGACCGCAGGCCGTATCCTTCGGATCTGCTCCACTGGAGCGGATGTTCTCAAAACCACGAAAGGCACACACCATGACCAAGCTCCTTGCCGCCCTGATCACCGCCGCCTTCTGCTTCGGCGCCTACGCCCAGGGCACCGCGCCCGCCGCCGCCCCGGCGAAGAAGGAAGAGAAGAAGGCCGAGAAGAAGGAAGAGAAGAAGGCCGAGAAGAAGGCCGAGAAGAAGGAAGAGAAGAAGGCCGAGAAGAAGTGATTCCTGGGCCCGTCGGGCCGGGCGGCGCTTTGCGCGCCGCCTCAGCGCGATAGTCCAGGACAGCGCGCACAGCTTCCAGATGTGCGTGAAGTTTCCCCGAAATGCCCGGCACCTCCGGGCGTTTTTCATTGTGGCTGCATTCGCGCAGCCTGCTTCCAGGCACGCCAGAAACCTCGTCGGCCTGTTGAGTCAGCCGAAGCAATAGTCCCACACAGGACGCCAGACGTCTCTTCCAAGCGCCCAGGCTGACGCCGACGCCAGCAGCAGACCCGCGACGCGCACGGCCCACGGCACCGCCCGCTGGCGCCAGGCCGCCGAGCCCGGGCCATTGACGCGCCCTACCCACCACGGCAGCAGTTGCAGGCCGGAGGCCGATGCCAGCGCGAACGCGGCCATCGCCAGTGCCCCGCCCAAGGCCGTGTTCGCCAGCCCGGCCACGACGAGCGCCGATTGCAGCAGCCCGCAGGGCCAGAACACCCAAGCAAGGCCCGACCCCGCGGCAGTCGCAGGGCCGGAGATCCGCTGCCAGCCGGAGGCTGTCGCGCCTGCAGCCTGGGGCCGCAAGGCCAGCGCCAGGCGTCGGTTGCCAGCCAGAGTCATCCATGCCGGCTGCCGGCCGGCCCATGCCATCCATACGCCGAGCACCAGAGCCGCAGCGTGCAGCATCGCCCACGCCGGCCGAAGCACCGGCACCGTCGCAGCCAGACCACCCATCGCACCCACCCCGGCAGCGGCCAAGCCACCGCCGGCAGCATATCCCCCCCAGGCGTGCCAGATGGAAGGCAGGCGCCACGGCCTGCGGCCGACTCCCCTGGCCGCACGCACCGAGGACGGCCGCGCAGGCCGGGCCACACATGGCGGCGCAATGCGGGATGCCCGCGAGCCCGAGGAGGAAGGCGCTCGTCACCAGCGCGAGATCCATGGGTCGCGGCCTAGATGATGCGCGAGAAGCGGGCGCGGTCCCGATCCGTCTGCAGGTGCCGGTCGAAGACCATGGCAACCCCGCGGACGAAGAACCAGCCCAGGGGCGTGAGCTCGATGCCCTGCGCGTCGACCTCCACCAAGCCCTCCTCCTGGAATGGCGCAAGACGCTCGATCTCGTCAGCGAAGTATTCCTGCGGATCCACCAGATGAGCCATTTCGACGGCCTCGAACTCCACGCGCCCCTGGCACATCAGCGCCATGATCACGGCGCGGCGGATCAGATCGTCGCGCCCCGCCCTCAGGCCACGCTCCGTGGCGAACCGCCCCGCACGGATGGCTGATTCATAGCCTTCGACGGTCTTGGCGTTTTGGGCATAACAGGCACCCATGCGCCCGATGGCAGAAACGCCCAGGGCGATCAGGTCGCAGTCCGGCTGCGTGCTGTAGCCCTGGAAGTTGCGGTGCAGCCGCCCCTGTCGCTTGGCCACCGCCAGGCTGTCGCTCGGCAGGGCGAAGTGGTCCATGCCGATGTAGCTGTAACCCTGGGCCATGAAGCCCGAGAACGCCTGCGACAGCATCTGCACCCGCGCATCGCCCGAAGGCAGGTCGTGGTCGGCGATGCGGCGTTGCGGCTTGAACCGGGTCGGCAAGTGGGCGTACGCGTACAGGGCGATTCGGTCGGGGCGCAGGGCAGCCACCTGAGAGATGGTGCGCGAGAAGGACTCGGTCGTCTGGCGTGGCAGGCCGTAGATCAGATCCGCGTTGATGGACTGGAAGCCGACCGTGCGCGCAGCGTGGACGAGCTCGCGTACTTGATCGTGCGGTTGGAGGCGGTGAATGGACTGCTGCACGGCGGGGTCGAAGTCCTGCACGCCGAAACTCACCCGGTTGAAGCCGAGACCGACCAGGATGCGCAGCCGCTCGGGGCTGGCCGTGCGTGGGTCGATCTCGATCGAGATCTCGGCCGCCGGCAGGAAGCGAAAACTGCGCCGCAGCGCCAGCATCAGCTCGGCCAGTTCCGAGTCGTGCAGGAAGGTGGGGGTCCCCCCGCCCAGGTGCAGCTGTGACAGGGGCTGCGTGCGACCGATCTGCTCGGTGTGAAGGTCGATCTCACGGATCAGGCACTTGAGGTAGGACTCTGCCCGGGAATGATGGCGTGTCACCAACTTGTTGCAGGCGCAGTAGTAACACACCGATTCGCAGAACGGGACGTGCACGTAGACCGACAAGGGGGCCGGCCCGCCGACGCGCTGACCTCCGCTGCGCTCGCGCAGCGCCTCGCGATACGACATCTCACCGAAGGCTTCGGAGAACCGGTCCGCCGTCGGATAAGAGGTGTAGCGCGGCCCAGGGATGTCCATGCGTCGCAGCAGGTCGGTGGGCAGCATCGAGGGCATTGACTCGGGCCGGTAACTCATGGCGCTACACTCTGAAGCACACGGCTCGAGAGGGGCTTGACCTGGAACAAGCAGCCGCCATCCGATGCGGCAGCCGGGGCGCAGAGCGCCCCGCACACTCCAGGCGGCACCCAGCCTGTTTCTGGAGCGAAGCGATGTCTGTCGTGATGCCGATCCGGCTCGAGCCGTTCAAGGTCGCCTGCTCGAGCTGCAACCTGCGGGAGC
>JBEICA010000272.1:0-4916 GCA_040373665.1 Burkholderiales bacterium
CACTCGGCCAGGATGCGACCGGCAAAACGCTCGCCGTGGCGTCCGAGCGCCTCACGTACGCGCGCGGTTGCCACGAGATCCACACCAATGCCGGAGATCATCGCCCCGCGTCCCGAAGGACGTCGACATAGGCGCGCACCGCCGCCGCCATGCCCATCTCCAGGGCGTCCGCCGTCAGGGCGTGGCCGATGGATACCTCGAGCACCCGCGGCACGGTGCGTATGAAATCGCCCAGGTTGGCGAGGTTGAGGTCGTGGCCGGCGTTGACACCAAGCCCGCAGGCTTGCGCTGCCTCTGCCGCAGCGGCGTAACCCGCAAGGCTCGCTGCCTGTCCGGGCGTGCCGTGCGACCGCGCATAGGGCTCGGTGTAGAGCTCGACACGGTCTGCGCCGAGGTCGCGGGCCCGTGCCATGGCCGCCGGCTCGGGGTCCATGAACAGGCTCACCCGGATGCCGAGCGCGCGCAGTCTGCCCACCAGGGGCTCCAGGCGACGACCGTCACGCGCCAGGTCCCAGCCGTGGTCGGACGTCGCGGCACCCGGATCGTCCGGCACCAGCGTGCACTGGTCGGGACGGATCGACTCGGCGAGATCCATGAGGTTGTGGAAGGGGTTTCCCTCGATGTTGAATTCGCGCCCGGGCCACGCCTCCAGAAGCGCGGCCAGTTCGCGCACGTCGTGGGATCGGACGTGGCGCTCGTCGGGGCGGGGATGCACGGTGATACCGGCGGCACCAGCCTCCAGAGCGATGGCGCCGAACCAGGTGACGCTGGGAATGCCGAGGGGACGCGTATTGCGCACCAGGGCGATCTTGTTCAGGTTGACCGACAGTCGGGTCATGGGTGCTGTGAACCGGGGCGGACTTCGATGAGCAGTTGGCGCGAGTGCAGAGGCGGGTTGCCGAGGTGGTGGGCGATCAGCAGGCGCATGAGCTTCTTGCTTTCGCCGGCGGTCACGGGGTCGCTATAGTCGCCCCCGGCCATGTCGCGCAGCGTCTTGCCGAACACCACCACGCCCTCCTCCGGATCGGGCCCGTGATGCGGCACGGGGCCGCGCTCCGGAAGATAGCGGTAGCGGGCCTCAGGCAGCAAGGCTGCGCCATCCGGCGCCTGCGCCTCCAGTTGCAGGCCGTAGCCGAGCGCCGCAAGCAGCGCGATCTCGAACCGCCGCAACACGCCGCTCTGGAACGGCGCCGTCGCCAGATCGCGCAGCGCGTCTGCATAGGCGTCGAAAATCTCTTCGTGGGGATCGTCACGCGCGAGCGCGGCCACCAGCAACTCGTTGAGATAGAAACCGCAAAGCAGCGCCGTCCCGGAGAGCTGCGGAATGCCGCCCTGCCACTCGACGCCGTGAATGAGCCTCACCTCGGATCGACCCGACCACGTCACCAACAGCGGCTGAAACGGCAACAGGACAGGACGCAACTGGGACTGCGGGCGCCGGGCCCCTTTGGCCACCGCAGGCAGGCGCCCGTGCCTGCGCGTCAGGAGGTCGACGATGAGGCTGGTCTCCTTCCAGGGTCGCGTATGCAACACGAACGCCGGTTCGTTCGCGACCCGCTGCTGGGCGCCGCCCGCCGCTCCCGTCCGGCGCCCGTCGGCGCCATCAGGCATAGCCGTATTTTCTCAGCCGGCGCGGGTCATTGCTCCAGTCGGCGTCCACCCGCACACGGACGTCGAGGTAGACGCGCCCGCCGAACTGCCGCTCCATGTCCAGCCGGGCCTCTGTGGCCATGCGCTTGAGCTGCTGCCCGCCTTGCCCGATCACCATGCCCTTGTGCGAATCGCGCGCCACGACGATGACGCAGCCGATGCGCCGCAACTCGCCCTCGGTTTCGAAATGATCCACCACCACGCCGGTACCGTAGGGCAACTCGTCGCCGGTCAGGCGAAATACCTTCTCGCGGAGGATCTCGGCGGCGAGAAAGCGCTCGCTGCGGTCGGTCACCTGATCCTCGTCGTACATGGGCGGGCCTTCGGGCAGACAGCCCGCGAGGGCATCCAGAAGTGCGTCGCACTGCAGGCCCTTCTCCGCGCTGATCGGCACCAGCGCGGAGAAATCCCGCTCACGGCCGAGCATCTCGAGCATGGGAAGCAGCGCTTCCTTGCGCGGCAGCAGGTCGATCTTGTTGAGAGCCACGACCACCGGTACGCCGGTCGGAATGAGGCCCATCACCCGCCGGTCCTCGTCGGTGAGCCGGGTACCCTCGATCACGAACAGCACCGCGTCGACGCCGGCGAGGCTATCGGTCACGGCGCGGTTGAGCGAGCGGTTGAGCGCCCCGCCATGCCGAGTCTGGTAGCCCGGCGTATCGACGAACACCAGCTGTGCCTCAGGGCGAGAGACGATGCCAAGCACGGCGTGCCGTGTCGTCTGCGCCTTGCGGGAGGTGATGGTCACTTTCTGTCCGACCAACCGATTGACCAGGGTGGACTTTCCCACATTCGGCCGTCCCACCACTGCAACGAAGCCGCACCGATGCATCATCCCCCCTCATGTCCCGCGCGCAAGCGCTCGAGCAACTGCAGGGCCGCAGCCTGCTCTGCCGCACGCCGGCTGGTTCCGGAGCCACGCGTCGACGCGCCCAGCGCCGACACCACGCACTCGACGTCGAAACTCTGTTGATGCGCCTCGCCGTTGACCGCCACCACCCGGTAGTCGGGCAGCGCCATGCGTCGTGCCTGCAACCATTCCTGAAGGCTTGTCTTCGGATCCTTGGTGCCTCCGGACAACCGGGCATCGTCAATGGCCTGATCGAACAGACGCAGCACCACCTCGCGGGCCCGGTCGAAACCCCCGTCAAGGAACACCCCGCCGATCAGGGCCTCGACGGCATCAGCCAGCATCGAGGCACGCTGCGCCCCGCCACTGCGCACCTCGCCCTCTCCCAGCATGAGTCTGGCCCCGACGTCCAGAGCGCGCCCGCGCGAGGCCAGACTCGTCTGGTTCACGAGCGACGAACGCAGCCTGGACAACTCGCCTTCGGGCAGGGACGGATGGCGACGGTACAGCGCCTCGGCAATCACGCAATTGAGGACCGAATCGCCGATGAACTCCAGGCGCTCGTTGTGCGGCTGACCGTAACTGCGATGCGTCAGCGCCTGTCTGAGGAGGGCCTGATCGGTGAACGCATAACCGAGCGCATCCCGGTGCTCGAGCGGGTGCTGCACGGGATCCGCCGCCGGAGGCTCACCCGCTCCCCGGAGCGTCCCGCCCTCCCGCATGCCAGACCGCGTCAGGGGGTGCTCCGGACGTCGAAGTCGAACACGAGGCTGGCATGCCCGAACAGCGGCACCTTGCGGGTGTAACTGACGGAGATGACCACCCCGCCGCCCGCCTTCTCGATGTCCAGATCCTCGCCACGCACGCCCTTGATGTCGTCCATGTCGGCGCGTTTGTCGAACCCGGCACGCAGGTCCGAGGGCGAGGTGGCGCCGGACGCAGCGATACCCTCTATCGCGGTCCTGACCTTGAAATACTCGAGATAGACCGGCACCGTCCGCATACCGAGAAGCGCCAGGAAGAAAAGCACACCAGCGCCGAAGATCAGTCCGACGAGGCCCAGTCCACGCTGTCGTTTCATCACCGCTCCCCCGCGCCGGCAAATACAGGCACCGCCAGATTCACTCGATCGGGGTACCGACCCGGTCGAACTGCCCGAAATTCATCCAGATGAGGAATGCCTTGCCGACAATGTTGCCATCCGGCACGAACCCCCAGTAACGGCTGTCGCTGCTGGAGTCGCGGTTGTCGCCCATCATGAAGTAGTGGCCGTCGGGCACCTTGCAACGAAATCCGTCGTCATTGTATTCGCAGTTCTCGCGACCGGGAAAAGCGCGCACCCCTGCAAGCTGCACCGGCGGCGCATCGAGGTTGACGATGGTGGAATGCGCTCGCTCGCCCAGCTTCTCGCGGAAGCGCTTGGTGCTGATGTAATTCAGCCCATGTTCCAGATAGCTGTAATCCGGCTCGGTGTTCACCTCGACCAGCTGGCCGTTGATCGACAGCCGCTTGTTGCGGTACTCGACGAGATCGCCCGGCACGCCGACCACGCGCTTGATGTAGTCGATGGACGGGTTCTCCGGAAAGCGAAACACCATGACCTCTCCCCGCTTGGGCGAGTTGAGCTCGACCACCTTGACGTTGAGTACCGGCAGGCGGATGCCGTAGGTGTACTTGTTGACCAGGATGTAGTCGCCGACCAGCAGCGTCGGGATCATCGAGCCGGACGGGATCTTGAACGGCTCGACCAGAAAGGACCGCAGCAGAAACACCACCAGGATCACCGGGAAGAAGCTGACCGGGTACTCCACCCACCAGGGCATGTGTGCGCCCTCTCCCCGTCGGCGCCGGAGCACGAACACGTCGAGCAGCCACACCCCGCCCGTGACAACGAGCAGGATGAACATGATGAGGGCGACGTTCATGGCGGTGCGTTATCTCCGGGCGGGGAGCAGTCTATTTTTCACCGACCTGCAGGATGGCCAGGAAGGCTTCCTGAGGGATCTCGACGTTGCCGACCTGTTTCATCCGCTTCTTGCCGGCCTTCTGCTTTTCGAGCAGCTTTTTCTTGCGCGTGATGTCCCCGCCGTAGCACTTCGCGAGCACGTTCTTGCGCAGCGCCTTGACGGTCTCGCGTGCAATGATGTGCGCGCCGATGGCCGCCTGCACCGCGATGTCGAACATCTGCCGCGGAATCAGCTCGCGCATCTTCGAGGCCAGTTCCCGGCCGCGATACTGCGAGTTCGCCCGATGCACGATCAGCGACAGGGCATCGACCTTCTCGCTGTTGATCAGGATGTCGAGCTTGACCAGATCACCGGCACGGAACTCCTTGAACTCGTAGTCCAACGAGGCATAGCCGCGGCTCACGGACTTGAGCTTGTCGAAGAAGTCCATCACGACCTCGTTGAGCGGC
>JBEICA010000274.1:0-4901 GCA_040373665.1 Burkholderiales bacterium
CGCCAGCAGCCGGCGCGCCGCTTCCGGGTCGTGGGGAAGGCGCTTGTTCAGGGACTCGACGAATCCACGCACCGCGGGTGCCACCATCAGCCCCGCCGGCGTGGAGGCACCGCGCATGATGCGGGTGCGGATGGCCTCGATGTCGATGGCCTGGTAGAGGGCCTGACGTACCCGCCGATCCTTCAGCGGGTTGCGTCCCTTCACGCTGGAAAAAAGCAATTCGTCCCGCTTCTGATCCATTCCCAGAAATATGGTGCGCATCTCCGGGGACTGCTGGACCTTGAGGGTGGGCGCGGCCTTGACTCGGGGCGCGTCCTGCAGAGGCACAGGGTCGACCAGATCCATCTCTCCACTGATCAGGGCGGCGACACGGGTGGCGTCGTTGCCGATGGGAGTGAAGGTCGCTTCCGTGAGATTGTGTTCCGGCTGTCCCCACCAGCCCGGATGGACGGCGAACACAGTGCGCACGCCGGGCTCGCGCGACTTCAGGACGAACGGGCCCGTGCCGTTGGCGTGCGTGCTGGCGTGGTTCTCCGTTCCCTTGCGAACGTCCACCGGCCGCGTGGCGTTGTGCCGCTCGCACCATGTCTTCGACATGATGTACCAGCGGCTGACGTTCTGCGGCAGGATGGAAAACGGCTCGTTGGTGATGATGTCGATGGCGTGGGAGTCGACCTTGCGGATCTCGCGGATTCCAGCCACGTATACGCGCACATCGGAGCCTTCGCCCCGCGCGCGCTCGAAGCTGAAGATCACGTCGTCAGCCGTGAACGGGCTGCCGTCGTGGAACTTCACCCCCTTGCGCAGGTTGAAGCGCCACACCGTGGGGGCGGTCTGCTTCCAGTCGGTGGCGAGTTCGGGCCGCAATGCGAAGTTGCGGTCGCGCCCTGTGAGGGCCTCGTAGACGTTGCCCATCAGTGACAGCAGCACCGCCTCGTTGTGCATGTGGGGATCGACCGACAGCGCATCGCCCTGGTTGGCGAAGCGGAAGGTCGCAGCGCCTGCGGATGGCACGGCAAGCGCGGCTGCCAGCAGTAGCGTGCGCGCTGCGCTCCGGAGCAGGTGGATCGTCCTCATGCGATCTCCACGGGGTCGGCCGTGGGACGGCTGCCAGCGACGCCGCTGCAGTCCTGCAGTGGCAGGGCGGTCTCCGCCAGTGCTGCCAGATAACCCGCGCCAAGGGGAATGACGCTGTCGTTGAAATCGTAGCGCGGGTTGTGCAGGAAACACCCGCCGTCCGCGCCCCCCTGGCCCAGGAAAACGTAGGCCCCCGGCTTCTCCTGAAGGAAGTACGCGAAGTCCTCCGCCCCCATGGTGGGGTCGGCATCGCGGACCACGTTGCCGGCCCCGAAGATGGTTTCACCGACGCGAGCGGCGAACTCCGCCTCGCGCGCCGAGTTGACGGTCGCGGGATATCCCCGTGTCACCCGGACCTCCGCCGTGGCGCCCAACGCGATGGCAACGCCGTTGGCGATCTCGATGATGCGCCGTTCCGCCAGATCACGCGTCTCGGGGCGGAAGCTGCGCAGCGTCCCGAGCAGGTGGACGGCATCCGGAATCACGTTGTGGGCACCGGTCTGGCTGGTATGCATGGAGCAGATGCTCACCACCACGGCATCCACCGGCGAGACGTTGCGGCTGGCGATGGTCTGCAGCGCGGTCACCACCTGTGCCGCCACCACCACGGGATCCACGCTCAGGTGGGGCAGCGCGCCATGTCCGCCCCGCCCGCGGATGACGATCGCCACCTCGTCTGTCGCCGCCATGACCGGGCCGGCGCGCACGGCAATCCTGCCAGGTGGCAGTTGTGGCCAGTTGTGCAGGGCGTACACCTCGTCCGCAGGAAAGCGCTCGAACAATCCTTCCCGCACCATCACACCGCCGCCGCCGCCATGCTCCTCGGCGGGCTGGAAGATCACGTACACCGTGCCGTCGAAGTCGCGCGTAGCGGCGAGGTACCGCGCCGCCCCGAGCAGCATGGTGGTGTGGCCGTCGTGTCCGCAGGCGTGCATGCGGCCCGCGTTGCGCGAGGCATGGGGCCTGTCATCGGCTTCGTGCATCGGCAGGCAGTCCATGTCGGCCCGCAGACCGATCTTCCGGCCCCGTGTGTCGACGCGGCCGGGGATCACCCCGACCACCCCGGTGGTGGCCAGTCCCCGGTGGACCTCGATCCCGAGGGCATCCAGTTCACGGGCCACGACGCCGGCCGTGCGCGACTCCTGGAACGCCAGCTCCGGGTGCATGTGGATGTCGCGCCGGATGGCGGTGAGCGCGTCGTGGTGACGGCGGATGTAGTCGACTGGGTCGGCCATGGGTGGGTTCCTCGTGTCAGGCGGCGGCGCCGTTCATGCGCAGCCGCGGGTCGACGACATGGTAGAGGACATCGACCACAAGATTGATGATGACGAAGATCAGGGCAATAAGGCAGAGGTAGGCCGCCATCACAGGTACGTCGGCGAACATCACCGACTGGATGAACAACAGACCCATGCCCGGCCACTGGAACACGGTTTCGGTGATGATGGCGAAGGCGATGATCGAGCCCAGTTGCAGCCCGGTAACCGTGATCACCGGGACCAGCGTGTTGCGAAGGGCGTGACGCAGCTGGATGGACCGTTCGGGCAGCCCTCTGGCACGCGCGAAGCGGATGTGGTCGGTGCGCAGCACCTCCAGCATCTCGGCCCGGGTGAGCCGCATGATCAATGTCATCTGGAAAAGCCCGAGCGTCACGGCCGGGAGCACCAGTGCCTTGAGGCCGGAGACGGTCAGCAGGCCTGTGCTCCACCAGCCGATCAGCAAGGTTTCGCCGCGGCCGAACGAGGGCAGCCAGCCCAGATGCACCGAGAACAGCAGTATGAGCAGGATGCCGATGAGGAAGGTCGGCAGGGACACCCCGGCAAGAGAGATGACCAGAAACAGCTGGCTGAGGATGGACCGCGGCGCCAGAGCCGTGCGCACGCCCATCGCCACGCCCGCCACCAGCGCGAACACCGCTGCCACGAGGGACAACTCCAGCGTGGCTGGCAGACGTTCCAGGAACAGCGTGGAGACGGGTCGCATCTGTCGCAGCGACATGCCGAATTCCCCGGTGAGTGCCCGGGAGACGAAACGCGTGTACTGAACATGGAAGGGCTGGTCCAGCCCAAGCCCCACGCTGACCGCAGCCCGCTCTTCCGGCGTGGCATCCTGGCCGAGCATGAAGACCACGGGATCGCCGACGTATCGGAACAGGGAGAAAGCCAGCAGGGCGACGGTCAGCATGACTGCCGCGGCCTGGAGCAAACGTCTGACCGTGAATGCGAGCATGGGTCTGCCGGAGGAGCCCTGCGACCCCCCGCCGGGTTGGGGTGAAACGGCAACGGGCGCCGTGCCCGGCTCGTACCGAAAACGCAATCGATGGTGCCGCGTCCGGTCAGGGGCGTCAACGCAGCGGCGGCGACGGGGCGATCGAGGGGAGATTCTCGGGGGCGACTCAAAATTCTGTTGTCAAAATTATTTTGATAAGGCAAGCTGACGTTCGTCAACGTCCCCTGCGCAGCCATGAATTGTGTCGAACGTCTCGTCAGTCTCTTTGGCAGTCAGGCCGAAGTGGCCAGACGCTTCAAGCTCGATCGCGCCGTCGTCAGCAACTGGGTCAAGTCCGGTTATGTGCCGGCGCGCTGGGCGATGGAGGTCGAGGCGGTCACCGAAGGGCAGATCGCCGCGGTCGAGGTGCTCGACGAAGCCAACAGGCGGCGCCCGGTCCGGGTCAAGTCCCGCGGCGAGGACGAAATCTTTCACGGAACTTCAATTGCAGGGAGCGACACGATGATTTCCTTCGCGCCATCCAAGCGCATCCATTCCTTCCATCCCCCGCAGCGCACCCTGATGGGGCCCGGGCCCACGGAGATCCATCCGCGGGTGCTCACCACCATGAGCCAGCCGGCGATCGGCTACCTCGACCCCGTCTTCGTGGAGATGATGGAGGAGCTGAAGGGTCTGCTCAGATACGTCTACCAGACACGCAATCCCCTGACCTTCCCGGTCTCCGGGCCGGGCTCTGTCGGCATGGAGTACTGTTTCGTCAACATGGTGTCCCCGGGTGACAAGGTCATCGTCTGCATCAACGGTGTGTTCGGCGGGCGCATGCTCGAGAACGTGGTCCGCTGTGGTGGCATCCCGGTCGTTCTGGAGCACGAGTGGGGTACGCCGGTCGACCCCGACCGTGTCGAGGAGGCATTGAAGGCCAACCCGGAAACCAAGGTGGTGGCCTTCGTCCACGCCGAGACGTCCACGGGTTGTCTGTCGGACGCCAAGAGCATCATCGAGGTGGCGCATCGTCATGGCGCCCTCACGATCATGGACGCGGTGACCTCCCTGGGCGGGGTTCCGGTGCTGCTGGACGCGTGGAACGCCGACGCCGTTTACTCGGCCAGCCAGAAGTGCCTGTCGTGCACGCCCGGCCTGTCTCCCGTTTCCTTCAGCGATCGCGTGGTGGAACACGTGAAGGCCCGCAAGGACAAGATCCACAGCTGGTTCATGGACATGAACCTGCTGCTCGGCTACTGGGGCGCGACCACGCGCACCTACCACCACACGGCACCGACGAACTCGCTGTTCGCACTGCACGAGGCCCTCCTGCTGATCCGCGAGGAGACCCTCGAGGACTGCTGGGCGAGGCATCGCCGCCACCACGTCGCCCTCAAGACCGGGCTCGAAGCCATGGGCCTGCATTTCCTGGTGAAGGAAGAGGTCCAGATCCCTCAGATGAACGCCGTGCGCATCCCCGAGGCCATCGCTCCCAAGGAGGCGGAAGTCCGCAAACGCCTCCTCAACGAGTTCAACCTCGAGATCGGTGCCGGTCTCGTGCCTCTCGCAGTCAAGATCTGGCGTTTCGTCACCATGTGCTACTCCTGTCGCCC
>JBEICA010000305.1:0-4296 GCA_040373665.1 Burkholderiales bacterium
GGTCCGGCCGGGTGGAGCTGGACGGCGGCGAGATCGTGCGCGTGGGCTACGCCGACCAGAATGGCCATCCCTACCGCTCGGTCGGACGCCTGCTGGTCGAGCGCGGCGAACTCAGCGTCGACCAAGCCTCCATGCAGGGCATCAAGGCCTGGGGCCGGGCCAATCCCGAGAAGCTGGACGCCCTCCTGCGCGAGAACCCGTCCTATGTGTTCTTCCGCGAGTTGCCGCCCAACGGCGATGGTCCGTTCGGGTCACTCGGCGTGGCGCTGACCGCGGGTCGCAGCCTCGCGGTCGATCCGTCGGTGGTGCCGCTGGGGGGCGCCGGTGTTCATCGACAGCACGCGACCTGCGTCCCCCGAGCCGCTGCGCCGGCTGATGGCGGCCCAGGACACGGGCGGGGCCATCAAGGGCTCGGTGCGGGCGGATTTCTTCTGGGGCTTCGGCCCCGAGGCTGGGGAGCAGGCCGGCCGCATGCGCCAGCCGTTGCGGCTGTGGGTGCTGCTGCCGCGCAACGGGTCATGAGCGAGCTCTGACCGGTACACCCATTCCACGCCTCGCGGCCGCATTCAGCGCGCGCGGTGTGAATCGGTGCGAGCGTCGAAACTCACCTCCACCGCAAGCCGACTCTTCACTGCGCGGCCGTCGCGCTGCCCGGGCTGGAACAAGGCGTTGCGGAAGCTCTCGACCGCCGCCTCCTCGAAGTAGCCCGGTGGCTCGGCACTGAGCACGGTGACGTCGGTGACGATGCCGAGTTCGTCGATGTACAGCAGCAGGGTCACCACACCACTCAGGTCCTGGGTTGCGGCCTGCTCCGGATAGCGCGGCGAGACCTCGGCCACCGGGCGCGGCAGCATGTCGAGCAGCCGGGCAGGCAGGTACTCGGGATCCACCGGAAGCGGCAGTTCCAGCGCCGGCCCCGCGGGCTCGCGTTCGGGCGCCGCAGCCGGCGCGAGTTCGGTGGCGGGCGTGCTGTCGGGCAGTTCCGCGGGGGGCGCCTCGCCCACCTCGGCGAGCGGTTGCGGGGTAGGCGGACGCGTCGCCGGCGCGGCGGCGGCCCCGGCAGGCGCGACGCCTCCGGGCTCGGGCGCAGCGGGCGTGGACACCACCGGGACGGGGGCCCCGGGCGCCGCCGCCGGCAGCGGTGCGATGGCCACCGACAGGGGGCCCGGCGGTGCGCCTGCCGTGCGGCGCGCCGTGACTGGCACCACCCAAGGCAACACCGCGTGCACCAGCGCCGAGATCAGCACCGCCACCGACAGGCGGCCCAGGGAGGAACTGTTCAATTCACCAGCCCGGATCCTGGTGGAACGTCCGGCCTCGCGCTCCGGTCACGCGCCGGAGAAAGTGGCAGGCCGAAGGAGACCGGCGCTATTTGCCCGCCGCATTGGCGAACTGGGCCTCCAGCTGGGAGGCGTTGAGCGCTCCGGGCACGCGGCTGCCGTCGGCAAAGACGAGGGTCGGCGTGCCGTTGATGCCGCGCTTCTTGCCGTACTCGACCAGCTCCGTCACCGGGTTGGCGCAGTCGGACTTCGCCGTGGGCGCGGTGCCGCGCAGCATGTAGTCGTCCCAGGCCTTGAGCCGATTGGCGGAGCACCAGATGGCCTTGGAGCGATCGACCGCCTTGGGGTGCAGCTGCTCGATGGGGTAGAGGAAGATGTAGACGGTGACGTCGGTCAGCTTCTCGAATTCCTGCTCGATGCGCTTGCAGAACGGGCAGTCCGGGTCGGAGAACACCGCCACCTTGCGCGAGCCGTTGCCCTTGACGCGCTTGATGGCGCGGTCCAGCGGCAGGCTGTCGAAATCGATGGCGGTGAGGCGGGTGCGGGTCTTTTCGGTCAGGTCGGCCATGTTCTTCGTCTCGACCAGGCTGCCCTGGAACATGTACCGGAACTTCTCGTCGGTGTAGATGATGATGGGCTCGTCACCGCGCGCGACGACGACCTCGTACAGGTCGAGCTCTGGCAGCCGGGTGACGCTCTCGACGGCGGCCTTGGGGAAGCGCTCGCTGAAGGCCTTGCGCACGGAAGCCTCGTCGGCGAAGGCAACGGCCGCCGTGGTCAGCAGGAGGGTGGCGGTCAGGCGTGCCAGGGATCGAAGCGTCATGTTCGGTGGACTCCAGGGTTGCGTTGGCGAATGATCGCCGTTCGACAATTCAGGCGAGCGCGTGTTGCGCCAGCGCCCGACGGATTAACGGCAGCTGCCCGGTGAGGGACAGGCCGAGATTGCGCAGCGCACCCACGCCCGGCAGGCGGCTCGAGAACAGGCGCTGCAGGCCATCGGTGACGGCCATCATGGCCAGCACGTCCTCGCGGCGGGCGCGCTCGTGGCGGCGCAGCAGCGGCAGGCTGCCGCAGTCGCGCTCGGCGCCGCGCCCGGCCAGCACCGCCGCCAGACCGCGCACGTCACGCAGCCCGAGATTCAGGCCCTGGCCGGCAAGGGGATGCACCGCGTGCGCCGCGTCGCCCACCAGGGCGATGCGCGGCTGCACGGTGTCACGGCAATATTGCAGGCGCAGCGGGAAGGCGGCCGGCGCGGTGATGCACTCCAGCGCCCCGGTGACATCGGCCGAGGCCTCGCGCACCCGCTCGCACAGTCCGGGCAGATCCAGCGCCTGCAGTTCGTCCGCAACGCCCGTGTTCGCGGACCAGACCATGGACACGCGCTGCCCCGGCAGAGGCAGCAGCGCGAGGATGCCGTCGTCGCGGAACCACTGACGGGCCACGCCGCGGTGATCACGCGCAGCGGTGAAGTTGGCCACCACCGCCGTCTGCGGATAGGGATGTACCCGGCAGGGCATGCCACTGACGCGGCGCACCCACGAGTTCGCGCCGTCGGCTCCGACCACCAGCCGGGTGCGCAGCTCGCCACCCTGGGCCAGGCCGATCACGGCATGGCTGTGCTCCACCGCGAGCCGGGACGCCCGGGCCGGCACCTGCACCTCGATGCCTGGCTCGCCCGCGATGGCCGCCCACAGGCCGGCGGCCAGAGCGCGCGCTTCGACGATGGTGGCCAGCGCCTCGGCCCGTGCCTCGAGGGCATCGAAGGCGAGGCGCCCGCCGGCGTCGCCCGCCACCTGCATGGCGACCACGGGCTGCACGCGCTCGAGCGGCATGCGCTGCCAGGCCCCGAGGCCGTCGAGCAGGTCGCGGCTGCCCGGGCTGACGGCGTAGATGCGCGAGTCCCAGTCGTCGCCCATGACGCCCGGCGGCCCCTCGCCGCCCATGAGCACGACGCGCAGGCCGGCACGGGCCAGGGCGAGGGCGCAGGCGGCGCCCACCAGGCCGGAGCCGACGACGACGGCGTCGCTGGCGCTCATCGACCCCGCTCCGACAGGGCGGAAATGGAATTGGCGGTTGACAATGCGGGATGCGCTAAGTACATTTTGCGACCCTGTCGCAGGACACGTGGCGAATTAGCTCAGTGGTTAGAGCAGCGGAATCATAATCCGTTGGTCCGGGGTTCAAATCCCTGATTCGCCACCACCCCCCCTTTTTCTTCCCGCGGGCACACCGGGTCTCATCGCAGAGTGTCAGCCTCCCCTCGCCGCCGTCCGTTGCGCGCCCTGTGCGCGGGGCTGCTGCTGGCTGGCGCCGCGGCCAGCGGCACCGCTCTTGCCGACCGCGCCCTGCCCCAGACGGCAGCTTATGGTGAACTGACGTCCTTCGCGCCGCCGGCCGCGGTGATCGACAAGCGCGTCTACCGTGTCGCCCCGGGTTTCAGGTTTCGCGACCACGACAATCGCATCATGGTGCCCGTGCCGCCAGCCATTCGCGGCAAGGTCGCCTTTACCAGGGACACCATGGGACAGGTGCTCGGCCTGTGGCTGCTCACCCCCAGGGAAATCGCCGCGTTCGAAGCGCGGCTGAAATCGCGCTGACACGATCATGACCCGCAAGGTGTACGTCAAGACCTTCGGCTGCCAGATGAACGAGTACGACTCGGACAAGATGGTGGACGTGCTGCACGCGGCCGAGGGCTTCGAGAAGACCGACGATCCGGCCGAGGCCGACCTCATCCTGTTCAACACCTGCTCGGTGCGCGAGAAGGCGCAGGAGAAGGTGTTCACCGACCTCGGTCTGGTGCGCCGCTTCAAGCAGGCCCGCCCCGAGGTGGTGATCGGCGTCGGCGGCTGCGTCGCCAGCCAGGAGGGCGAGGCCATCGTGCGGCGCGCGCCCATCGTCGATCTGGTGTTGGGGCCGCAGACGCTGCACCGCCTGCCCCAGATGCTGCGTGCCCGCCACGACACCGGCCGCGCCCCGGTCGACATTTCCGTACCCGAGAGAGAGAAGGTCGACA
>JBEICA010000047.1:0-16565 GCA_040373665.1 Burkholderiales bacterium
GCAACGCGGACCCTGCGCGCGGGAGCTGGCACATCGCCGGCAAATCCCACCAGCATGCCTCGCGCGATCGCCTGCGGATGACCGAAAGCCTCGCGGATCGAGAGCACCATGGCACCCGGGATCCCGCGCTCGACGAAGCGCTCTTGCCAGAACGAGGCGTCCTGCGTGGCCATGGCCTGCGAAATGAGGGTGTTGAGCTCTGCTTCATGGGCCTGGCGCTGAGGCTCGGTGGCGAAGCGGGCATCGTCCACCCACTCGGGATGCTCGAGCGCCTCACAGGCCTTGGCCCAGAACTGGTGGGTGATACCCATCACAAACCACTTTCCGTCGCGAGCCAGGAAGGGGCCGTAGGGCAAGGCGCCGCTGCCGCCACGGCGGGCCTCGGGCAGATACTGTCGGCCGCTCATCGCGGTGGGAACACGATACGCGTGCAAGGCGAGTTGGGCATCGAGCAGCGCGACGTCTAGCCACGCGCCGTGCCCGCTGCGCTTGCGCCGCAACAGCGATGCGATGACCCCGATGACGGCGTAGAGCGCGCCGGCAATACCGCCGATCGGGTTGCCCCAGCGCACGGGTGCGGAGCCGGCTTGCCCGGTGCCGGTGATGCTCATGACCCCGCTCGCTGCCTGGATGGTGACGTCATAGGCCGGCTGGGTGGCCCAGGGACCGCTCTGGCCATAGCCCGACACTGAACACACTACTAGACGTGGGTTCCTGGCGCGCAGATCCTGTGCTCCAAGGCCCAGCCTGGCCATCACGCCGGGCTTGTGGTTCTCGTAGACCACATCGGCCAAGAGAGCAAGGCGTTGCGCCAGGTCGCGGCCGGTGTCGCTCTTCAGGTCGAGCGTGAGGCTGCGCTTGTTCCGGTTCAGGCCGAAGGCGTAGGCGATGTCGGGCCGCACGTGTCCGTCGTATGTCTGCGCCGGCGGACGCGTCTGGCCGGATACCTCCATGACTGGTGGACGTTCAATCTTCAGCACCGTGGCGCCGAGGTCCGCCAAGATCTGCGTTCCAAGGGTACCGCTCGGCTCGTCGCCGCAGAACTCGAGCACCAGAGTGCCCGCCAGAGGTCCCACTCGGCAGGCCAGCGCGGCAGTCTTGGTGCGGTGATTGCCATCGACGTCATATGACCTGGCGCCCGCCTGGAGATCTTTCGCAGGCGTGCTGGCGGGTCCACTCGCCAGACTTGCGAGGACGGCATCGGTATCGGCACCCATCTCCACCGGTGCGCGCTGCTCGAAGGCCGGCTCGCCGACCCAGCGCACCGGGTGTGCGGCTGCGTGAACCACACGCCCGCCCGCCTGGCGAAAGCTCACCAGTGCGCCCCGGGCGCGCGCCTGGGGATGCATGAATGCCTCGTCGATGCGGTTCACACAGGCTGCGGGAACACCGGCGAACATGAGGCGGTCCTGCCAGTGGGTCGCGGTGTGGTCCCGCAGGCGAGCCTCGACCAGTCCCTCGAGTTCGGTCTGGTTCACCTGCCGCTGCGCCAGGGTGGCGAAACGCTTGTCTTCGATCCAGTCGGGCTGCCCGAGGGCACGGCAGAAGGCCGGCCAGAAATTGCTCGCCACGCCGAGCACGACCCAAGAGCCCTCAGCGCAGGCGAATGGTCCGTAGGGTGTTGCGCCGGCACCGCCGCGGCGCGGAGACGGCATCCCGAAGTCGATGCCGCTGGCGAAGGTCTGTGGCACCCGGTAGGTATTCAGCGCCAATTGCACGTCGAACAGCGAGATGTCCAGTGCCTTGCCCCGCCCGGTGCGCGAGCGCTCGTGGAGCGCCGCCAGGATGCCTATGACCGCGTAGAGCGAACCGCCGATGTCGCCGATCGGCACCCCGAGGCGGCAGGGCATGTCCCCGGGTACCCCCGTGCCCGTGATGCTCATCGAACCACCGAGCGCCTGCACGATCGCGTCGTAGGCTGCCACCCTGGACCAGGGGCCTGCAGCGCCGAAGCCGCTGATCGAACAACTGATGAGCCCGGGGTTCAGGCCGCACAGCGAGGCGTGGTCCAGACCCAGTCGTTCCATCACGCCAGGGCGGAAGTTCTCGTACACCACGTCACTGCATTCGACGAGCCGCCTGAACGCGTTCTTGCCCTCCTCGCTCTTGAGGTCGAGGACGATGCTGCGCTTGTTGCGCTGAAGGGCCCAGGTGAACCCCTCGGCATCCCTGACCCGTGAGCCCTCCGGGCCGTCACCTAGCGGGGCAGGCGTGGCAGTCGGTGGGTCGATCCTGATGACATCAGCGCCAAGGTAACCCAGGATCTCCGATCCGAATGGTCCGGCGACCACCGTCGACAGGTCGAGCACGCGGATGCCCGACAACGGAGCCCCGGTGGGCACGGCCCCGCCCGCCATGGAGGAGGACTGCGTGATCGGCATCAGAGACCACGCGCGATGAGCATCTTCATCACCTCGGAGCTACCCCCTGCGATGCGCCTGACGCGCCCGTCAACGTACATGCGGGAGATCATCATCTCGCTCATGTAACCCCAGCCGCCATGCAACTGGAGTCCCTCGTCGATCATGCGGCCCTGCAACTCGGTGCAGAACAGCTTGGCCGAGGCGGCCTCGTCGGTGGTGAGTTCATGCCGCATCTGCTTGACGATGCACTGATCGACGAAGGCCCAAGCGGCGCGCAACTGCGTCTTCAATTCGGCGAGCTTGAACTGCGTATTCTGGAAATCCACCAGCGGCTTGCCGAAGATCTGGCGCTGCTTGACGTAGTCCACCGTGATGTCGAAGGCCTTCTGGGTGGTGGCCGTGGCGATGATCGCGATCGAGAGGCGCTCCTTGGGGATCTCGTGCATCACCTGGGCAAACCCCCGGTTTTCCTCGCCCAGCAGGTTGGAGGCTGGCACCCGCACATCGTCGAAGAAGAGTTCGGCGGTGTCGGACGCCTTCATGCCCATCTTCTTGAGGCGGCGCCCACGCCGGAACCCGGGACGATCCCCGTCGACGACCACGAGGCTGACGCCCTTGGCGCCGAGTTCGGGCGAGGTTTTGCAGGCGACGATGACAAGATCGGCGTTGATGCCATTGGTGATGAAGGTCTTCGAGCCGTTGATCACGTACTCGTCACCATCACGGCGCGCCGTCGTCCGCAGGGCCTTGAGATCGCTGCCCGCGTGCGGCTCGGTCAGCGCCACGGCACCGATCATCTCGCCACGTACCATCCGGGGCAACCACCGCTGCTTCTGTTCTTCCGTGCCGAGCGCCTCCACGTAGGCCGCAACGATGTCGGTATGGGTCTGGATGGTGAAGCTGGCCTGACCCGTGTAGCCGAGTTCCTCGTCGACCACGCACATGTACCGGAAATCTCCGCCCGCACCGCCGTAGTCCGGTGAGATCGTCGGGCACAGGAGCCCGGCGGCTCCCGCCTTGAGCCACGCCTCGCGCGGAGTGATGCCGGCATCCTCCCAGGCATCGATGTGCGGTACGACCTCGGTGTCGAAGAAGCGCCTCACCTGGCGCCGGTACAACTCGTGTTCGTGCTCGTACAGCGAACGGCCTTCCATCAGGCCGGCGTTGATGGGGCCTGTCGACTTCATGATTTGCCCGCCGCGCCGGTCGCGGCTTCGGCCCGCGCCTGCCCCGCATCAGGCTCGGCCCGGGGCGCCGGATTGGTGTAGTTCTGAAGCAGCGATTTCGGCACGAGCGAGGCCAATTCCTCGAACGAGGGGACGCGGTCCTGCGGGTAGCTGAGGGATGCGCGCAGTTCGGGCTCGTTGTAGATTCCGATCATCCCGCGCTCGACGCGAAACGCTTGGCCATTGATGTGCCCGGCTTCCTCGCTCGCCAGGTAGCAGGCGAAGGGCGCGACGAACTCGGGGCCACCCATGTTGATGACCTGATCGTAGCGGGCCTGGGTGATCAGACCTGCTGCCAGTCGCTTGCGAAAACCCTCCTTCACAGCATCGTCCATCGTCAGGCGGGTCGCCGCTGCCGGGCATACCGTGTTGACAGTGATGCCGTAGCGGCCCAGTTCGCGCGCGCAACCCCTGGTCAGGCTGAACACGCCACCCTTGGCTGCCCCGTAGTTGATCTGGCCCACCGTCCCGCGCCAGGCCTCCGAGCCCATGTTGATGATTCGGCCCCAACCGCGCTCGCGCATGTGGCCTGCAGCATGGCGGATCATGTTGAACTGACCCTTCAGGTGGACCGACACCACGAGATCCCAGTCGGTCTGGGACATGTTCCAGACCATCTTGGGCCGAAGCACACCGGCGTTGTTGATGACGATGTCCACCGAACCGAACTGTTCGATGCACAGCGCCACCGCCCGCCCGCAGGCATCGAAGTCGGCCACAGACTCCGCGCACGCCACGGCGCGACCGCCAGCGGCGCGAATCTGCGCGACCGCCTGCTCCGCCGGCGAGCCCTCCTCGGCAGCGCCGTCCTTGGCACCACCGGGGTCGAGCACCAGGATCGCCGCACCTTCCCGGGCCAGGGCCTCGGCGATCGCATAGCCGATGCCCCTGGCTCCTCCAGTCACGATGGCTGCCTTGTTCTTGAATCGCATGACGAACGGGTCTCCTGGAAGAAGTGGAACGGGATCTCAGCGACAGCGGTGGGAGACCAGCTTCGTGGCGAGGTAGCCCTCGAAGCAGTCGACGCCGCCCTCGCGGCCCCAGCCGCTGTCCTTCACGCCGCCGAATGGCGTGTCCACACCGGCGCCAGCGAAGTGGTTGATCGACACGGTGCCGCACTCGAGCCCGCGGCTGATGCGCTGCGCTGTCGCCGCGGAATCGGTGAAGGCGTAGCCGGCCAAGCCGTAGCGGGTGGCGTTGGCACGCGTGATCGCGTCGTCCAGGTCGTCATACGGCAGCAAGAGAGCCAACGGTCCGAAAGGCTCGTCGCGAAGGGCATGTGTGCCAGGTGGCGGATCTGCGATCACGGCAGGCGACAGGAAGAAGCCCGCGCGCCCGATTCGCCGACCCCCGCAGCAAAGGCGGGCGCCGGCCGATTCGGCCGGTTCGATCATCGCCTCGACCGCCGATCGGCGACGCGCGTTCGCCAGAGGACCCATCTGGACTCCGCGCACGAAGCCGTTTCCGACCCTCACCCGCCGTGCTGCCTCGGTCAGGGCGGCCTCGAACTCGGCCAGGAGGGACCGGTGTACGAAGAATCGCGTCGGCGAAACGCAGATCTGACCGGCGTTGGTGAACTTGTAGGCCGCGCTCGCCTGTGCGGCGGCGATGGGGTCCGCGTCCGGACAGACGAGCACCGGCGAGTGGCCGCCAAGCTCCAGGATCGAGGGCTTGAGGTGGCGCCCGCCAAGCTCGGCCAACGCCCGGCCGACAGGCACGGAACCTGTGAACGAGAACGCTCGCACCACGGGGGAGGAGATCAGGTGCTCGGAAATCCGGGCCGGGTCGCCGAAGACCATGCCGAGCGCACCCGGGGGTAGCGCGGCATCGGACAGACACTGCGCGATGTGAATCGCGCTACCCGGTGTCTCCTCGGCGGGCTTGATGATGACGGCGCAGCCCGCCGCGAGCGCCGCGCTTATCTTGCGCGACGGGGAGGCTCCCGGGCCGTTCCAAGGTGTGAAGGCGGCCACGACGCCGATGGGTTCGCGCACTACCTTGTTCTCGAGCCCTTCCCGGGCGGGCACGATGCGCCCGTACGTGCGGCATCCCTCGGCAGCATGCCATTCGAACAGGGCCGCCATGCGCTCGACCTCGGCGTGCGCTTCGGGGAGTGGCTTGCCCAGTTCCAGCGTGATGGTCCCGGCGATCGCGTCGCTGCGCTCGCGCATCAGTGCGGCAGCGCGGTGAAGGACCTGGGCGCGCTGCTGCGGTGTGCGTGACCGCCATTCGCGCAGCGCTGCCTCGGCAGCGGCCAACACGGCGTCTAGGTCGACTGCAGTTGCCACGGGCAGTCGGCCGATTTCCTCCTCTGTGGCGGGATCGATCACGGGCCGGGTGTCACGCCCATCGCCCGCGCACCAGCGACCGTCGATGAACAAGCCCAGCCGCGGATATTCACGCAGAGCCTGTGCTCGCCGCTGGCGGGCCACCCCGTCGGCCAGATCGTCAGTCTCGGCGGTCACCGGGGTCATGGCGCCCTCCCCATGATCACGGTGCCAGCCGCGGCAAACTGGCGACCGGGCCCGTGCGCGATGCTGACGTGCAGGTTCGGCACCTGCCTCGCGCCGGCAGCGCCCCGCAACTGATAGACCGACTCAAGCAGCGCGAACATGCCGTAGCGGCCTGTGTGACAGTAGGACAAGCCGCCTCCGTTGGTGTTCATGGGCAGCAAGCCGCCGGGCCCGGTGGCATAGACGGACCGCCCGTTCGCGCCTGTGACCCGCTGCGCGACGAACGGACCCGACTCGCCGCGGCCGACGAAGCCCAGATCCTCGAGGAACATCATCGGGGTGAAGCTGAAGGCGTCGTACAGCATCAGGTGTCCGATGTCCTTCGGCCCCAGTCCGGCCTCGTCGAAGGCCTGGCGTCCCGACAGAACGCTGGAATCGGCAACCGTGAAATCCCGCATCATGGCCACTTGCCGATGCGCGGTGGCCTCACCGGTGCCGAGCACATGGACGGGGCGGTGGGGGAAATCGTGCGCGCGGTCCGCCGCGACGACCACCAGCGCGCCGCCGCCGTCGGCGACCAGGCAGCAGTCCAGCAGGTTGTAGGGCCAGCACACGACGCGCGATGCCATCACGTCCGCTGGTGAGATCGACCCCGCCGCGTGCATGATGGCCTTCGGGTTGAGCAGCGCCCACTCGCGCGTGGCGGCGGGTACGTGGCTCATCTGCTCCTTGGTCGTACCAAATTGGTGGAAGTGCCTGGCTACCGGCAGGGAAAAGGTTGTCGGCGCGCCCGCCGTGCCAAAAGGCGCCTCGAACTGCCCCTGCGGGCTTGCGGGCGCGATCTCGAGGTCGGTGTCGATGCGCGAACGCCCGCTCTCGCCGTGCACGATCAAGGCAACGCTGCAATAGCCCGCCTGGATTGCGGCCACGGCATGCCTGACCATGATCATGTAAGAACACCCGCCCACACTTGTGCTGTCCACGTAGCGTGGCACCAGGCCCAAGTACTCGGACAGTTCGTTCGGACCTGCCACGGTGGAGAACAAGCCGTCGACGTCGGTCAGCTTCAGCCCGGCATCGGCCACCGCACGACGAGCCGCGTCTGCATGCAGGCCCAGCCGGGAGAACTGGGGAAGGTTGCCGAGCACCTCGCTCTCTGCAGCACCGACGATGGCGGCCAGGGGTCTCCGGCGCCGGATGGTGGCGGCGCAGCCGGGCAGCCACACCGGTGCTGCGTTGCCTGCGCGATCCGCCTCGGTCGTCGTTGCTGGGGCGGGCATGGGCACCGAGGCCGAGATCCTGAACCAGGGCAGGGTCACGGTTTCGGTCACCGCGCGGGGCACGAGCATCACCCGCTGCCCGATGTGCACGCTCTCGGGCGTGGGAGGGTCGACCGTCTCGAGGTTCGTCAGCAGCCGGGGCCCCTCGTCGAGTTCCACCACCGCGATGACATAGGGCACCGGACCGGCCCATCCCTTGGGCGGCTTGTGGTTGATCACGAAGGTGTGGATCGTGCCGCGGCCCGAGGCCGTTCGCCAGGACAGCCGGTCTGCACCGCAATGCGGGCACAGAAGACGCGGATAGAAGTGCGGCCGGCCGCAACTCTCGCACCACGGAAGATCGATCCTGCCCGCCTTCAGCGCCGCCCAGAAGGGCTGCGTCTCAGGCGTGGCACGGGGCAAGGCGCCCGAGTAGCGCGGCGGCGCCACCGCACTCTCGGCCGGTACCGCCAGGGGTGACGCCCCGCTCGCCGCTGTGGTGGGGCCCGGCCCAGTCATCGGATGGTGGCCTCGCCGAAATCGATGGCCGTCACATCACGGGCCAGCACGCGGCTGCGGAAGCGAACTCGCCCTGCAGCTTCCCGCCACAGCTCGACGGTTTGCGTCTCGCCCGGATAGACGGTGGCGCTGAAGCGGCCGCTCATCGCGCCCAAGCGGTCGGGCGAGCCGCCACAGGCAGCCTTGATGAGCGCGCGGCACGCGATACCGAAGGTGCACAGCCCATGCAGGATGGGGCGGTCGAACCCCGCCTTGCGGGCCACCTGAGGACTCACGTGCACGGGGTTGTAGTCACCCGACAACCGGTAGACAAGAGCTCCCTCGGGGCGCGTACCGATGGCGACGACGGCATCGGGTGCTCGCGTGGGTAATGGCTCCGGCCGCGGCTTGGCCACGCCCGGGGCACCGCATCCCCCATCGGCCCGTAGGAAGGAGGTGGACGTGCGTGTGGCGATGAGCCGTCCCGTGCTGGCTTCGACGATGTCGCGCTCCATCATGAGCAAAGCCCCCTTGCCTGGGCCCTTGTCAACGATGTCGGTGACGCGGTTGCGGCCGATCACGGTCGCCGACGCAGGAAGTGGCGCGTGCATGACCAGGCCCTGCTCACCATGCAGGCTCTTGACCCATTCGATACCAGTGCGCGGATCTCGCATCCAGGCGCCCGGGCCACCCAAGACAACGGCAAGGCTGGGCAGCACCTGGAAGCCCTCGGCATGATCCTCGTAGAGGTATCGCAGATCGGCCTCATCCATGGGATCTTGCCCGCATCCCAGTCCCAGGGCGTAGAGGATCACATCACGCGTGTCGTAGCGCTGCTCGACATCGGCGAACCTCCAGTCAAGCACGATTTTCCAGTCGAGCATCGTTTCTCCGTCGCCAGGAGAAAGCATCCTACCCAAGGGTAGTATTGGATGTCAATGACTGTCCTGGCGGCGCGACGCACCACACCTGGCTGATCACGACGCAGGAGCAATGCAGGCACGTGCGCGCGGTGTCGCTCGCAGCGGCTGGCATCTTGACAACACGCCGAGAGACCTGCGCTAATGCATCCTACCCAGCAGTAGCTTCGTTCCGTCTACGGGACGCTTCAGATGGACGATCCAAGCCCTCTGCCTCACACGGCTGACCCGGTTCCGGCCAAGCCGGGCCCTTACCTTGGCCTGCGCGTGTGGTCGAATTCGGTGACGAGTCGGTCGAGCATTGCGGGCTGCTGCTCGCAGGGCTGGGGGCCGACGTGGTGAAGATCGAACCTGCCGATGGGGCGCCCTCGCGTCGCATCGGTCCGTTCGTTGGCGATGTACCCGACCCCGAGCGGTCGCTGCATTTCTGGCACTACAACCGCGGCAAGCGCTCGCTGGTCTTGCCTGCCGGACGGGAGCGGGAGGTGCTGGACACACTCCTCGGCGGAGCTGACGTGCTGCTGGACGCGTCCGCAGGTGGCGTGAGCCGCCTCCTCGGCCTTGATCGGACGGCCATGCGAGATCGCTGGCCGCAACTCGTCATTGCACGCTTGACGCCGTTCGGGGACACGGGCCCGTGGCAGCACTTCAAGGGCAGCGATCTTGTGCACCTCGCCCTGGGCGGGGTGATGATGAATTGCGGGTACGACCCCGATCCCTCGGGACATTACGACCTGCCACCCGTGGCGCCGCAGCTCTGGCATGCCTTTCACATCGCCGGCGAGCACCTCACGATGGGCATCGCCGCAGCGCTCGTGCACAGGCAGCGCTGTGGGCAGGGGCAGGAGGTCTCGTGCGCGATCCACGACGCGGTGGCCAAGTGCACCGAGGTCGACCTGATGTCCTGGATCATGCGGCGCGCGCCGGTGTTCCGACAGACCTGCCGCCACGCTTCGGAGCATGTCAGTCGCACCCCCAGCATGGCCTACACGAAGGACGGTCGCTGGATCATGACCTGGGGCGTCGCGGCCCGGGACGAGGCCAATCTCGTCCCCTTCCTCGAGCGCTACGGCATGGCCGCAGACCTGCAACCATCTCAGACGGGTGCGGACCTCAAGGCTCGGAACATCCCCGGAACCAGGGCGATGGACGAGCGGACGGCGCACAAGCTCGAGGTCATCCAGCGCTTCGTGGGTGCCCACACCTACGCACGCGTGCCGTGGGCCGAGGCCCAAGCTGCCGGCCTGCTGTGGGCGCCCGTGCGCAAGCCCCACGAGAACGCCACCGACCCGCACTGGCTCGGCCGAGGCACCTTTGCCGACCTGGAACACGAAGACCTCGGCAGGAGTTTTCGATACGTCGTCTCCAAATGGATCGGCAGCACCACCGGGTGGCAGGCCGGCCGACGCGCTCCGCATCTGGGCGAACACACCGCCGAGATCCTGACCGAAAGCGGGAGCAAGACCGCCTTGTCGGCCACGGCGGCCGGAGTGCCAGCCGATGGCGCCGTCCTCTCGCCCCACGGCAAACCCTTCCCCTTGCAGGGCATCCGCATCCTGGACTTCTCCTGGTTCCTGGCCTCCGCCGGGGGTACGCGCTATGCCGCGGCCCTGGGAGCGGAATGCTTCAAGATCGAGTGGCACGAGAACCCGGACACCCGACTCGCCGCGATGGCCCCGGTCGGCGGCCGGGCCGCACGCGAGTCAGCCACCGCTCCGCTGAAGGGGGTAAGCGATCCCGACATGGGCGGGCAGTTCAACAACAAGAACGCCGGCAAGCGCGGCCTGTCGTTGAACATCCGTCACCCTGAGGGCCTGGTGATCGCCAAGAAGCTGCTCGCCCTGTGCGACGTGGTGGCTGAAGGGTTCTCACCCGGGGTCCTGGAGCGCCTGGGCCTGGGCTACGAGGTCATGAAATCCATCCGCCCGGACATCATCTACGTGCGCCAGTCGGGCATGGGCGGCAGCGGCGTCTACGGGCGCTTCCGCACCGTCGGCCCGGTGGCCGCCTCGTTTGCCGGCACCACGGAGATGTCGGGACAGCCGGAGCCCGGGCCACCGGCCGGCTGGGGCTATTCCTATCTCGACTGGATCGGCGCTTACGGATTCGCCCTGGCGATCATGAGCGCCATCTTCCACCGCAATCGTACCGGCGAGGGCCAGATCATCGACTCATCGCAATGCGAGGGCGGCATCTTCATGACCGGTCCGGCCGTGCTCGACTGGAGCGCGAACGGGCGCGCATGGAAGCGGATCGGCAACCGATCTCCCTACAAGCCGGCCGCGCCGCATGGTGCCTACCGGTGTAGCGGAGCAGACCGCTGGCTTGCGATCGCCTGCTTCACCGAGGACGAATGGCTCGCGCTGACCGATGTCGCCGCCCTGGGGCCGCTTCGCAGCGATGCGCGTTTCACGTCGCTGGCGCTGCGCATGCAGCATCAGGACGCGCTGGATGAGGCGATTTCGCACTGGACAGCAACCGTGGACTCCTACGAGGCCATGCATGCGTTGCAGGCCGCAGGCGTGCCCGCAGGTGTTTGCCAGACGGCCGAGGACCGCTGCGACCGCGACCCGCAGTTGCGCGCACTGGATTGGCTCACCGAAGTGACGGGCACGAAGATCGGACGCTGGCCAGTCATCGAGGTTCCCGCCAGGCTGAGCGAAACACCCGCCCATGCGGGAGGGCCGATAGACCGCGGTGCGCCGTGCTATGGCGAGGACAACGTGCACGTGCTGAAGAACCTGCTGGGCTACAGCGACCAGGACATCGAGCGCTTCATGCGCGAAAACATCATCTAGGACGGAGCGCTGACGGCCGATGAAGCACCTGAAGGACAGGATAGCCGTCGCGGGCGTCGGCCACACCGCTTTCGGCAGCTTTCCCGAGAAGAGCGACTACGGACTGGCCGCCGAGGCATTCCGCGCGGCGCTAGCCGACTGCGGTCTGCGCAAGGAGGACGTCGATGGCCTCGTGTGCTGCCGCATCCCCTACTACGTCCGGATGGGCGAGGTGCTGGGCATCGATCCGAGATGGACGATGCAGACCCCTGCGCACGGGCGCATGTCGGGCATCGCGATCATCGAAGCGATGATGGCCATTGCCTGCGGCGCCGCGGACTGCGTGGCCTTGCTGTACGCGAACATCGGGCGCTCGCGGCGGGTGAACTATGGGGGAGATGAGAGTTCGGGCTTCTGGGATCCGTGGGGCATGACATCGCCCGGCGCTGCGCACGCCTTGATGTTCCGCTCCCACATGGAGCGCTACGGGACGACCACACGGCAACTCGCGGAAGTGCCCGTCGCCATCCGCGCCAACGCAGCGCTGAACCCGTCGGCGGTCATGCGCGAGCCCATCACGATAGACGATCACGCGCGCGCGCGGAGGATTGCCGCTCCGCTGGGGCTTCTCGACTACTGCCTCATCAATGACGGTGCCGCCTGTCTGATCCTGACCTCCCGCGAACGCGCGCGCGATCTTGCCAAGCCGCCGGTACTCATCAGCGGTGTCGGAGCCCAGGACGCCTTTACCGGCAGCTCGATCTCCAACTACGCGGACAACTTCTGGTACGACGAGTTGCAGGCCGTCGCCGGTCAGGTCTACACCATGGCCGGTGTCGGTCCGTCGTCCATCGATGCGCTGATGGCCTACGACAACTTCTCTCCGACCGTGCTGTTCAGCCTGGAAGGACTGGGCTTCTGCGGACGCGGCGAGTCCGGGTCTTTCGTCGCCGCAGGTGCCCTGCGCCATGACGGAAGGCTACCCACGAACACCGATGGCGGGCATCTTTCCAACTCGTACATGCAGGGCTGGGCCCTGAACATCGAGGCGGTGCGCCAGCTTCGCGGCGAGTGTGGCAGTCGTCAGTTGCCGAATTGCGAGGTGGTGCAGTACGTGGCCGCCACGCCGTGCTGCAGGTCGATCATCTACACGCGGGGTTGATGCTCATGGGCGACTACACGAAGCCTTTGCCCAAGATCGACGAGCTGACCCGCCCGTACTGGGAGCACGCGCGCCGGCATGAGCTCAGCGTCCAACGGTGCCGTGCATGCGGGCATCACCAGTTCCCTCCGGCGCCGGTATGCCAGCAATGCCTCGGCGACGATCTGGGCTGGCAGGTGGTGAGCGGTCGCGGACGCTTGGTGACGTGGACATGGTTCCATCGCGCGTACTGGTCGAGCTTTGTCGAGGAACTGCCATACAACGTGGCTGTGATCCGGCTCGAAGAAGGGCCCCAGATCATCAGCAACCTGGTCGGCGCCCTGGCCGAAGAGGGGGCTGCACAGAGGCAAGGACTGCCGGTACACGCGGTCTTCGACGATGTCACGCCCGAGATCTCCCTGGTTCGCTTTGCGCAGGATGGTGACGCATGATTCAAGACCGCCTCGACACGCCGCTTCCCCCAGGACCTTTCGCGCCGCACGACACGCTGGCCACGGGCCTGGGCTTCCCCGAGGGGCCCGTCGCCCTTCCGGATGGGTCGGTACTCCTGGTCGAAATCGAGCAGCAGCAGATCACGCGTGTGATGCCCGATGGCGAAAAGGTCTGCGTGGTGAAGACCGGCGGCGGGCCGAACGGTCTGGCAATCGGCCCCGACGGTGCGGCCTATGTGTGCAACAACGGAGGGTTCGAGTGGCTGCGCACGCTCGGCTTGCTCCGGCCGGGTGGACAGCCTGCCGATTACCAGGGCGGCAGCATCCAGCGGGTGGACCTGCGTACGGGACGGCTCGATACGCTGTACACGGCCTGCGAAGGACATCCGCTGCAAGGTCCGAATGATCTGGTGTTCGACAGCGCTGGGGGCTTCTACTTCACCTGCAATGGCAAGCGGCGCGAGCGCGAACTGGACCGAGGTGGCGTCTATTACGCACAGCCGGACGGCTCGAACATCCGCGAGGTGATCTTCCCGGTCCCATTCCCCAACGGCGTCGGGCTCTCACCCGATCAGTCTGCGTTGTACGTCGCCGAGACCGAGACCGGACGACTGTGGCGGTGGACCTTGAAATCGCCTGGCGTGGCGGAGATTCGCGGCTACCCCTCACCGAGTGGCGGGCATTACGTTTGGGGTTCAGCGAACTATCAGCGCCTTGACTCTCTGAAGGTCGAGGCAGATGGCCGGATTTGCGTGGGCACGCTGATACGGGGAGGCCTCAGCTCCGTGCAGCCGGACGGCCGCGGCGAGGAGTTCGTGCCTCTGCCCGACCGATCGGTGACCAACCTGTGCTTCGGGGGCGACGATATGCGCACGGCATATGTGACGCTGAGCACCACCGGGCGGCTCGCTCGGTTACGCTGGCCTCGGCCTGGCCTCAGGCTCGAGTTCCAGGATCGGGCGCGATGCTGAGAGCACACGCATGCAGCAGCCGCCCCCCCCCCTGCGCAACGCAGGGGGTGAGCTCAGGGCATCACTCAGACGATCACCTCGACCTTGGCGCGCCGCGCCACCTTGGTCCAGGTGTCGATCTGCGAGCGGATCAGCCTGACGAAATCGTCGCCCAGCACCGGGGTCTTGCGCGGCAGGGTCTGCAGGTCCTCCAGGCGGGCCATGACGTCGGGCTTGGCCAGGATCTCGGGCATGAGCGCCGTCAGGCGCTGCGTGATGGGCGCGGGCAGGTTCTTCGGCGCCGACAGACCCAGCCACTGCGAGCCGGTGAATGAGGGGTAGCCCAGTTCGGCAAAGGTCGGGATATTGGGCAGGGCCGGCAGGCGCGCCGGGGTCGAGACCGCCAGGGCGCGCAGCGAACCCGCCTTGAGCTGGGCCACATTGGTCGTCACCGGGTCGAACAGGCTGTCGATGTTGCCGGCCAGCAGGTCCTGCATGGCCGGGGCGCTGCCCTGGTAGGGCACGTGGTCGTGCTCGGGCGCCTGGGCCTCGATCTTCAGCAGTTCACCGTAGAGGTGGTTGGCCGAGCCCACGCCCGAGGTGCCGTAGCGTACCGGCTTGGTCTTGGCCCGGTTGACGTACTGCGCAAGCGTCTGGTCCGGGGATTGGCCGCGCACCAGCAGCACCATCGGCGCTTCCACCAGCCTGGCCATGTGGGTGAAGTCCGCCACCGCGTCGAAGGGCATGACGTTGCGCGTGGCCGTGGCGTAGATGTGGACCGAGGCATGGCTGACGAGCAGCGCGTAGCCATCGGCCGGCTGCCGGGCCACGTACTCGGTGCCGATCAGTCCGCCGGCCCCGGGCCGGTTCTCGACGACGACGCTCTGGCCGAGGGCCTGAGACAGGTGCGGCGCGATCAGGCGCGCCACCGTGTCCACCAGACCGCCCGGAGGGAACTGCGCGATCAGGCGGACGGGGCCGCGCGTGGGCCAGGCGCTCTGGGCACGGACCCAGGTCGGGGTGGACAGGGCCGCGGCACCGGCGGCCAGGACGAGACGACGCTTCATGGAAACTCCTGGGTGGTTGAATCGATGCCGGGCGGGGTCGCTGACGCCTGTATCTTTGTGAAACCCGCCCGATGACAAGGTCTTCGCACGAACCGTGCCAGGCCTGGCCACCCCGCAGGCCCGGCGACGCACGCCGGAGACAGCGCCCCCCCCCCGGAACAGGACTTGCTCTTCAGGAAGCCCAGGAAACTCCGCACTGCCTCTCCCCCACGCCATGCCCCACCACCTGCTGATCAACCCGAACACGAGCACCGCTACCACCGCGCGCCTGGAGCAGGCGCTGCGCCCGCAGCTGCCACAAGACGTGCAACTCACCGTGCGCACCGCCGCCTTCGGCGCGCGCTACATCGCCTGCGAGGCCAGCCACGCCGTGGCCGGGGCCGCCGTGCTGCAGACCTGGGCCGAGCATCTGGCTCAGGCCCGGGGCGACGCGGCGATGCCCTTGGACGGCGTGCTGATCGGCTGCTTCGGCGACCCAGGCCTGTTCGCGCTGCGCGAGTCCAGCGCCTGCGCGGTGACCGGGCTGGCCGAGGCCTCCTTCATCGAGGCCGCGCGGCTCGGGCCCTTCGCCGTCGTCACCGGCGGCGAGCGCTGGAAGCCGATGCTGCAGCGGCTGGCGCTGGCCCTGGGCTTCGGCGAGGCCCTGCGCCACGTCGAGACCGTCGCCCCCACCGGGGCCCAGATGCAGGCCGACCCGGCGCTGGCGCTGCGCCACCTGCGCGAGGCCTGCCGAGCCGCGGCGCGCCCGGGCGTGCGCAGCCTCATCGTGGGCGGCGCCGGACTCGCCGGCTACGCGCAGGCGCTGCAGGACGGCGTGGATCTGCCGCTGATCGACAGCGTCCAGGCCGGGCTGAAGGTGTTGCTGGAAGGCCGCGCCCCAGCCCCGCAGCGGTCGGCAGACGGCTTCGTTGCCGACTGGAGCGCGGTGACGCCGCAGATGGCACGCCTGTCGGCCGCGACTTGACACCACCCTCGATGCATGGTCTCGCACCAGAACTGGGCGCAAGCTTGCCGGTCTCGAGCCGTGATGGGCTGCACAAGTGCCCGCGCACCAAGTTGCAGCACAGCAAGCCCTGAGAGAACCTTGCACGGGGCTGGTGCGCCCCTTGCATGACCCAGGACCCAAGGCTCGCCCGCCGCGGCCCGCCCCCTTGACCCCCCACCTGCCATGCCCGCCACCTACCTCGGCCCCCTGCCCGACCACGGCCGCTTTCCCTACGGCCCGATCACGCGGCGCCCCGGATACCGGTGGCCCGGCGGCGCCGGGCTGGCGGTCTACGTGGCGGTGAATCACGAGCACTTCGCCTTCGGCGAGGGACTGGGGGCCATGATCGGCCCGGCCTCGCCGCAGCCCGACGTGCTGAACTACAGCTGGCGCGAGTACGGCAACCGCGTCGGCGCCTGGCGCTGCCTGGAGCTGCTGGACGAGCTGCGCTGGCCGGCGGCGGCGCTCGTCAAC
>JBEICA010000048.1:0-16444 GCA_040373665.1 Burkholderiales bacterium
CGCCCCCAGGCCCAGCGCGCCAGACCCGCAGCCGCCACGCAGCCTGCGACGGGACTGCCCAGCAGCACGACGCGGCCGGGCCGCGCGGGCGGATGCCGCTGCAGCAGCGTGAGGATCACCAGTCCGCCAAGGCTGTGACCGACAAGGTGCACGCGCTCGCCGGGAACACGCGCCAGGAATCGGTCCAGGGCCGCAGCGTTGGTCGACAGGTCGGCGCTCACTGCGGGATAGGAAAACAGGACCACGTGGAAGCCGTGTCGTGTGAGCCAGCGCCGCAGCGCGGCCATCACCCAGCCGGACATCCACAACCCGTGCACCAGCACGACAGTCTCCACCCGTTCTCCCCGTCTGCGTCCGGCTCGTGCTCGGCCCGCCCGCACGGAGGTTACCCCAGTGCCCGGCACCCGGCATGCAGGGATGGTCCGGATGTCACGGATCCTCGCACCGTGCGGCATGGCGGACCGGCCCGACCGGTCCAGTCGCAGGGGGTGATGTCCGACACCGACCTGATGGATACTGCCGGATGACCATCGACACCATCACCCTGCTGGCCGGACCGGTCGTGATGCTGCTGGCCTACACGGTCTTCGGCATTTCGGGGTTCGGCTCCGCATTGGTCTCGATTCCGCTGCTCGCCCACATGTTGCCGCTGCGGCTCGTCGTGCCGACGGTGCTGCTGCTGGACTTCAGCGCCGCCGCCCTGAGCGGCTGGCGCTTCCGCCACCAGGTGGTGCGGACCGAGGTCAGATCGGTCGCGCCGTTCCTGGTCGTGGGCGCCGTGGCCGGGGTCTTCCTGCTGGCACGGGCGCCTGGAGACGCCCTGTTGCTTCCCCTCGGCATGTTCGTGGCCGCTTACGGCGCGATCAATGCCCTGCGCCACGACCGCCCGCTGGTGCTGGCGAGGGGCTGGGCGCCGGTGATCGGCTTTCTCGGCGGCCTGCTGGGTGCGCTCTACGGAGTCGGCGGGCCGGTGTATGCCACTTATTTCTCGGGCCGGCTGCGCGACCCGTTGCGCCTGCGCGCCACGCTGTCGGCGACCTTCAGCCTGAGCACCGGCCTGCGCATCGTCCTGCTGCTTCTGTCCGGGCTGCTGCTCGACAGCGCCGTCTGGTTGCTGGCCCTGTACCTCTTTCCGTGGACCCTGGTGGGTACACGAGTGGGACGCCGCCTGCAGCCACGTCTGCCACCGGCGGTCGCAGGCCGCTTCGTGAGTGCACTGCTGGTGCTCAGCGGGGCGTCACTGGTCGCCCGTGCTCTGGGTCAGGTCTGACACACTCGGATCGTCCTGCAACAGGAGCCTGCAGGCTGGTGGCCCGGCGTCAGGCGCGACGCGGACAGGTGTTCACGCCCAGAATGCCGTAGAGCGGGCAGAAACGGAACAGACCGGTGAGCAACGGCACGATGCCGACCAGTCCGATGTACCTCGCACCACTCTCGCCCAGGGCGAAGAACGCCAGCAGGCCGATGCCCGCCAGCACACGCAAACCCCGATCGATGCCCCCCACATTTGCCTTCATCGCGCTGCTCCCTGATCCATTGTTCGGAATGTCGGCCGGCCCGCCCGACCCGCCGGTCCGGCGGCACCGGACGCTTCGCATCATCCGCGCGCCCAGGGAATGCCGTCGGTGACGTCCGTCACGCTGCGACAGTGTCGACGCCAGCCATTCGCGGATCCTCGAGGCCGATCCGGCCCCAAAACCGGGATAAACTCGCCGCCAGCCAAAAACACTCCCTGGAGCTGCACATGAAGCACGTCAACTGGGCCGACATCCCCTACGAGAAGGTGAACGACCAGTTCATGCGCAAGCTGGCCTGGGACGGCGAGATCATGCTCGGGCTGACCGAGGTCCAACAGGGCTACGTCGTACCCGTGCACTCGCATCCCAACGAGCAGGTGACCTGGGTGATGAGCGGACGCTGGCGTTTCCAACTGGAGGGCCGCACCGTGGACGTGGGGCCCGGGGAGATGATCTTCATCCCGGCCAACGTGCCCCACACCGCCGAAGCGGTCGAGACCCTGGTGGCCTATGACATCTTCACTCCGGCGCGCCAGGACTGGATCACCGGCCAGGACGACTACCTCCGTTCCTGAGCAAGTCACACGCGGGTCGCGCCCGAGGCTGCGGCTCAGGCCGGCGCGGCCATGCGCCTGAGGCCGGGCGGGTCGACGATCTCGATCTGTTCCCGCGCCAGCGATACGAGCCCCTGTTCGGCGAAACTCTTGAGCAGGCGGCTGACGATCTCGCGCACGCTCCCCAGTTCGTCGGCCAGCGCCTGGTGCGTGGTGTGCACCACGCGCCCCTTGCCGAGCAGCAGGGCGGCCAGACGCTGGTCGAGGCGCTGGAAGGCCACCGCTTCCACCAGTTGCATGAGTTCGGACATGCGCTCCGCGAACAACGCGAACACGTAGTCGCGGAACGGCTCATGCTCGGCAATCAGGCGGTTGAACACCGGCTGCGGCAGGGCCACCGCCACGACGTCGGACTCGGCCACGCCACGGGCGTTGTAGGCCACGTGCCCCAGCAGGCAACTGGAACTCAGGATGCAGGCCTCGCCCGGCACCACGCGGTAGAGTTGCAGTTCCCGCCCGTTGGCACCGACCTTGGAGATGCGGATGGTGCCGTCCACCAGCATGGGGAAGGCCTGACACGGGCTGCGGTCGTCGAACATGACCGTCCCTGCCCTGACGTGCAGGACGACGCACTCGTCCAGCAGGCGATCGAGCCGTTCATCGCTCAGCCCTTCCAGGGCCGGGTACAGCGCGCGCAGGCGCTGTCTGATCTGATCGCGTTCCATGCGGATGCTCAATCAACCACGCAGGGGCCGGAAGAAGGCGCGGATCTCCTCGGCCAGCGCCCGGGGCTGCTCCATGGCGGCGAAGTGGCCACCGCGCGGCATCACCGTCCAGCGCTGGATGTTGCGGTACAGACGCTCCGCGACCGAACGCGGCGGACGCAGGATCTCGCAGGGGAACTGGCAGTAGCCGGTCGGCACCCGCACTCCGTCCTCCGGGATGGGCCAGGCGCCGTGCATGCGCGCGTAGTAGGGCCAGAAGGAGGAACCGATCGCCCCGGTCACCCAGTACAGGGTGATGTTGGCCAGCAACTCGTCGCGGCTGAACACCGATTCGACGTCGCCACCACAGTCGGACCACGCGTGGAACTTCTCCACGATCCAGGCCGCAAGCCCGGCGGGCGAGTCGGTGAGCGCGGCGGCCAGTGTCTGGGGGCGTGTGCCCTGGATCCACTGGTAGCCGGTATTTTCCTTCAGGAAGTGCTCGAGTTCCCGCAGGAACACCGCCTCCTCGGGCGTGGGCGATGCCACCATCTTCGGGTCACGCCGCACCGCGAGCAGGTTGAGGTGGATGCCGATCAGACGCTCGGGGTGGGCATAGCCCAGCCGCGAGGTGACGAAAGCGCCCCAGTCGCCCCCCTGCGCGGCGAACCGTGGATACCCCAGCACCTCGGTCATGAGCGCGGCGAAACAGTCGGCGATCTCCTCGAGGGCGAAACGCTTCTGCCCGGGACGGAACGACAGGCCGTAGCCGGGCAGCGAAGGCGCCACCACCGTGAAGGCATCCGCCGGGTCACCGCCGTGACTGCCGGGGTCCGTCAGCAGAGGGATGATCTTCTGGAACTCCAGCACCGAGCCCGGCCAGCCGTGGGACAGCAGCAGCGGAAAGGGACGTGGCCCCTTGCCGGGCACATGGAGGAAGTGCAGGTCGATTCCGGCAAGCGGAACCTTGTACTGCGGGAACGCGTTGAGCCTGGCCTCGGCGGCCCGCCAGTCGAAGGATTGCCCCCAGTACCGGACGAGCTCCTGCAGGTAATCCACCGGCGTGCCGTAGGCCCAGGGCTCGCCCGGTGCCTGATCGGCGAAGCGGGTGCGGGCCAGCCGGTCCCGGAGGTCGGCGATGACGTCTTCGGGGACTGCGAGGCGGAAGGGCGTGGGCGACATGGGCTGCGGGACGCGTCGTGGTTGGGACGCCGGATTGTCCCCGCTTCGTCGCGACACGCGCAACACGGGGGGTGCGTGTCGCCCCGGCGTCTGCGATCCCCGGCTGCATCCTCCGGCGTCTGGCGATCGGTCCTTCAGCGGGGTGGATCCTCGTCCATCTTGCACCCGAACCAGCGGGCCATCCACCAGCCGATGACAATGGCGCCCAGGATCACGATCAGGCTCATCAGCCCGTAGTCGGTGGACAGGAGGCTTTTGAACAGGACCCTCATTACCTCCGTGGGTGAAGTGCTTCGTCCTCCCATGGGGGCCAGGACGGGTCTTGCGCTGGATCAAGAGGCTGGCCGGCATACCGCGCCAGACTGCCGGACGAAGGAATGTCGGAATCAGACCCCGGGAGGATCGATGATCATCCGTTTCGAATCAAAGACAGGCAGCTTCATCATGCTTGCCGAACACGCGCTTCCGCTCATCCGCATGACGGGCCACAGCGGCGCTGTGCCGGGTGCCATCGCAGCCGCCGACCTGACTGGTGCACTGGAGGCGTTGCGCGCCGGCCTTGCCGCCACCCCGGCGCCAGCCCCGCTCCCTGCGATGGCCGACGACCGAGATGGTGAGCCTCCTGTCCCGCCGGTGTCGTCTCAGCAGCGCGCCTTCCCACTGGTGGATCTGCTGGAGCGCGCCGCGCGCAAGGGCTGCGATGTCCAGTGGGCCGAGGAAGCCGGCGGCGTGCTGAGGCCCTGAGGCGCGGCACTCAGCCGAGCGAACGGGTGGCGGCGGCCGGGTGCGCCTTCAGGCGTCGGGCTTCGGCTCCGACCAGAGACGGCCGCCAGTGGCCCAGTCGGACCTGCGCACGTCTTCGAAGATGATGTCCACCGACTCCGGTGAACAGTCGAGGGTGCGGGCGGTCTCCCGCGTGACGGCCTCGGCGAAGGCCTTCTTCTGTTCTGCGGTGCGGCCCTCGAACAGTCGCACGTGGATGAATGGCATGCTGGCTCCCTGGTGAGTTGATCGGACCGTACCCGGACGTCGCCCACCGATGCGCGATGGCGTCAACGCGGGGTCGTGGCGTTCAGCCGCCCGCGGGCTTCCGCGAACGCGCTGCGGCTGGCGGGGGACGCAGAAGGCGGTCCGCCTGCCCGTGGACCAGGGGAAGCCTCACCGGTCAGGCCGGCACTGTCAAGCCGGGGGCGGGACGGACCTGGGGGTCGAGCCCTCTGCGACCGACCGCGGCACCACCTTCTCCGGTCGGGGCCGGCGCAGTTCGCGGAAGTCCTCGAGCTCCCAGGGCCGGAAGGCAAGCAGCAGCGTGACCGAGCGACGCTCGCCCAAGGGCATGCGCTTGTGGTCCTCGTGGTATTCGGCGAACTCGTTGGCCAGCCGGCGCAGTTTCGAGTTCATGAGGCTGATCATGCTCGGCGGCAGCATGGCGTTGACCAGCAGCATGGTCTCCTCGGGCCGGTCGAAGGCGCCCTGGAAGTACTCGTTCTGGGCCTTGGCCTTGAAGTACTGCTGGATCGGCCCGTTGGGACGCCAGGAGAAGGCGTGGGTGACACGCAGGCGGATGCGGTTGCCCGGCAGCAGTTCCAGGAAGCGGATGCGCTCCAGCTCGAGGAGCAGCCGGATGCATTCGGGCTTCGTCAGGTCGTACAGGCTGGTGATCTCGTCCAGCCCGAGGTGATTGAGCGCGCACACCGCCACCAGGAGCAGCTTGCGATCGCGCATGATGGCCCGCTCCTGCTCGAGGGTGAGCTGGCTGACGGCATCGCGACCGCTGTCGCTCTCGCGGGCCAGTTCCAGCAGGCTGGTACCGGCCATGGCGCACACCTGCTCGAAGCGCTCGAGCGTGAACCCCCCCTTGGAGAACAGACGCTTCACGCTTGCCTCGCTCAGTTCCAGACTCTGCGCCACCTGCGAGTAATTGATCCGCCGCGCCCGGAGGGCACGCTTCAGGGAGTCGGTCAGGGTGCTCGTATCGGCCATGGTCTCGTCGCCTCGATTCCTGTTCTGTCTGCGGTCGCACCAGCCGCCACCCGCAGTCGCCCGGTACGCAACCCATCGTGTTCTTCGGACCGGCGGTGCAGGCTGCGCCAGCATGCGCGTTCCGGTGCAGCCCGCCCCGGTCATGCATCACGGAGGGAACAGACGATGGGATCACGCAACCTGGAGGACGCCTGGCGGCAGGCCATGGCACGACGTTCGACGGCAAAGACGGCCATGGCGACGGCTTGTCTTCCGTATCTGGTGGACAGCAGTTTCCGTGCACGACCGGTCCAGACGGCCGTCGCCGCACAGTCCGACGCCGACAGGCAGCGTGACAGCGGGTGAAGTCCGCCATCGCCGCCCAGTAAAGAACCTCGACAGCCCCGCGGCTCCGTTCGGCGCCCGCCGCCCTCAGCCTCGGAGTCCCGGCAGATCGGCCGCTGCGATCAGGGGGGCCCTGCGAGCATCCGGCCCGCGGGGGCGCTAAGCCCCGGTGGCGGCCAGCCGGGCGCGGATGGCCTCGACCCGGCGACGGTTCACACCGAGGTCACTGCGCCCCAGGCGAGAGGCGGAACGCACGTGGATGACGCGCTCGCCGGCGGGCAGATGAAACTCGACGTCGTCCACGAAGCCCATCCAGGCGCTCTCGAATTCGGCGTACAGGTAGTCCGCCTCCTGGACCAGGACCGTCGCGCCCGGCATGGCGGCGACGATGCCCGCCAGCGCTGCCATCGCCGCCTCCCGGCTGGTGCGATAGGCCAGGGGGGCGATGGCATGGGTCGGGGACTGCACCTGGCTGCTGACCGCGTTGGGGGTGTCCGGCACAGGCTTGAGGCGGCCCTCGCGCACGCCCAGATCGGTCGGTCGTCTGCCCGAGAACCAGCCCATGGCTCAGGTCCCCGCGGACATGCCGCGCTGGACTCCGGGGCGGGCCGCCATCGCCGCAGCCCAGCGGTGCAGATGAGCGAAGCCGCCTGCGGACTCGATCAGCGCCCGGCGCGCGGCGTAGTTGGGATAGAGCATCAGATCGGCCACCGAGATCCCGCCGGCGAGGTACTCGTGATCCGCCAGCTGACGATCGCAGTCGGCGAAGAAGGTGAGCAGGCGCTGGCGGAAGTATTCGACATTGGCGGCGCTCTTCTCGGGGGCGCTGACCTCGAGCCGGAAGATGGTCCCACTGGTCGCCGAGATGTCCGCGGCAGCCTGGAGCAGCCACTGCATCGCGATCAGCCGCGTCGCCGGGTCGGCGGGCAGGAATCGTCCGCTCTTCTCGGCCGCGTAAAGGATGATCGCGCCGGACTGGGTAAGCACCAGCGGTCGGCCACCCGGACCGTCGGAGTCCACGATGGCGGGGATCATCCCGGCCGGATTGATGGCCAGGAAGGCGGGCAACCGCTGATCGCCCTTCATGAGGTCCAGGCGGTGCAACCGGTAGGGCAGCCCGCACTCCTCGAGTGCCACGGTGGCCCGCTGGCCATTGGCCGTCGGCGCGAAATACAGATCGATCATCGCCACACTCCTCCCTGGAAACGCCCGCCGCCCAGGTGAGCACGGGACGGCCGGCACAGTATCATGCGGGCAATCAACCGCCGCGGAATATGCACTTGCCTCCCGTCACCCAGGCCCTGATCGGACTCAACATCGTCGGCTTCTCCCTGCAGCAGCTGCTCGGCCCCTGGGTCACCATGACCTTCGCGCTCTGGCCGCCGGTCCCGGTGATGCCCGGGGACGCCATGCCCTTCCAGATCTGGCAGCCGGTGACCTACGCCTTCCTGCACGGCAACCTGGCCCACCTCATGTTCAACATGCTGGGCTTCTGGATGCTCGGCCGCGACGTCGAGGACGTGTTCGGCTCGATCCGCTATCTGCAGTACTACTTCACCTGCGTCGTCACCGCAGCCGTGGCGCAGATGCTGGTCGTCGCCCTGCTCGACCAGCCTCCCGCCCCGACGGTGGGGGCCTCGGGAGGCGTGTTCGGTCTGCTGCTGGCCTACGGCATGCTGTTCCCGAAACGCCGCCTCATGCTGCTGTTCCCCCCCATCCCGATGCAGGCCCGCACCTTCGTGACCCTCTACGGCCTGATCGAGCTGGTGCTCGGCATCACCGGAACGCAATCCGGCGTGGCCCATTTCGCCCATCTCGGCGGTCTGGTCGGAGGCTTCTTCCTGTTGCAGTTCTGGCGCCGGCGCTGGCCGTTCGGCTGACGCCTCCGGTTGCGGCTCAGACGGCGGCCGGGCCGCCCATCACCGGCCCGTTCGGTCGCACCCGCATTCCGGTCGCGAGCCGCTTCCAGGGGAAGTCGCCCGGATCGGCCAGCATCGGTCCGGGTGCCTTGCACACCAGGATGGTCTCGGCGATGGGGGCGAAATCGGCTCGGAAATGCACCGAGCTCTTGTTCACCAGGATCCCCTCGCGGGTCGGCTCGATGCCGACGAAGCGGTACATCTCCTGATCGGCCATCTGCGCCTTCTCGCAGGCCACCACCACGCGCACGCCACCGATGCGCAGACAGGCCGACGGCCCGAGCGTCATGCGCGCCCCGAGGTAGAACGGCCCTGTGCAGGTGAAGCGGCCGTCGGACAGGCGCTCCACCGTGAAGCGGCCATGGAACGGGCCATCCCCTGGAATGCCAGACCTGCCACCCAGCGCGATCTCCAGCACTCCGCCCTCGCCGACCGCATGGGCAGCGCGGGCACACTCAGGGTCGACCATGACACCGATGGATGCCCGTTGCGCTCCCGCGGCCACCAGGGCCCGCAGCATGCCCGTGGTGTCGGAGTTGCCGCCCGCTCCCGGGTTGTCCTGGGTGTCGGCGATGACCACCGGGCGGGATGCGCCACCGGCGATGGCCATGGCACGGCGCACCCCCTCTTCCGGCGACAGCACGTCGACCTCGAAGTCCGATTCCCGCTCCAGCACCTGCCTCGCGAGGGCATCGGCGGCACGGCCGGCCGCCACGGCATCGGGCCCGTAGGCCATCACCACCGGGCCGCACTCGGCAAAATCGGCGGCCGGAAAGCCGGGCGTGAACGAGACGCTGGTGACGCCCGCCCCCTCGAGCCGCGGCAGGCCACCGTAGATCGAGGCCATCGGCTCGAGCATGGTGCACTGGGAACCGAGCGGGATCAGGTAGGGCAGCCGGCGCACAGCCAGAGCCGGCCTGGGCGCGCCGGCAAGTCGCGACAACAGCATGGCGGCAGCGCGTGCGCCGGTCTCCGCCATGTCGACGTGCGGGTAGGTGCGGTAGGCGACGAAGGCGTCCGCATGCTCGAGCATGCGGACGGTCACGTTCGCGTGCAGGTCCAGGCTGGCGACCACGGGGACATCCGGCCCGACCACCTGTCGCACCCGCGCGAGCAGTTCGCCTTCTCCATCGTCGACGTGCTCGGTGACCATGGCGCCGTGCAGGTCCAGGTAGACCCCCTCCACAGGGCCGTCCCGGCGCAGCCGCTCGACAATCATGCCGGCGATGCGCTCGAAGGCGTCACGGGTCACATGTGCCGAGGGGCTGGCCGCCGCCCAGGCGGTCGGGACCAGGACGTGGCGCGCCTTGCGCAAGGCCTCGACCGCCCCTGCGATGGGGAGGTTGATGCCGGCAGTCCCGTCGAACACCTCGTCACCCTGCAGCAGGGGAGGCCAGCCGCCACCACGGGCGAAGGCGTCGAAATCGGCCTTGCTGGGCGCGAAGGTGTTGGTCTCGTGCTGGAAGCCGCCCACAGCGATGCGCATCTGCCTTCTCCGACCTGGTTTGGATGCCGGCGATTATGTGCCACGCCGGGCCCGACCAGTAGCCGGCGGATACGATCGCCGCCGACCCGGACGACCTCTGGAAGGTGGAGCCAGGCGCGGGGTTTCTGAGACAATTTCGGGTCCCGGCGGGGTGCCGGGACACCAGACATCATCGATGCGCCGCCCGGACCCGGGCGGGCACGCCCTGCCAACGGGAGAGTTTCACCACATGCAGCACATCATCGAGGCCACCGCCCGGCCTGTCCTGGCGGTGACGTTGGCCTTTGCATCGGCCACTGCCGTCGCGCAATCGAACGCCGACCTCGTCAAACGCCTCGATCCGACGGATTTCCGCACCCGGGTCGACACGCGCCTCGAGCACCAGGAAACCCAGGAGGGCGGGCATCGCCAGATTCTCTCGCCGCGCCTGGACTACGCCATCAGCAAGACCACGCAATTGCGGATCGAACTGCCGCTGCAAAGGTATTACCCTGGTTCGACCGGTGAGCCGGTGCAGTCAGGCACCGGCGACCTCTCGGTGCGCGGCGCCTGGCGCCTCATGCGTTCACCGGGTTTCGCCGTGGTGGCCGGGGTGGAGGGGAATTTCGACACCGCCTCGGAGCCCATGCTGGGCTTCGGGAAGCACATCGTGGCGCCATTTGCCTTCGCGGCCTACGACGCGCCCTCGCTCAACTCGACCATCTTTCCAGGCATCCAGCACTATGAGTCGGTGGCCGGCCAGGCGAACCGGCTGCATGTCAGCTACACCCAGGCAAGGCTGTTCATCCTGACGCGCTGGCCCAACCGGTTCTACACCGGAATCGAGAACCAGCTCACCGTCGACTGGCAGCGCAACAGCCGCGTCGGCTTCACCATCGAGACGGAACTGGGGCGGTTTCTCGACAAGCATTGGGCTGTCTGGGGACGCCCGGGGATCGCGCTGCTGGGCGACAAGCTGCCCTACATCTACAACTGGAACTTCGAAGCGGGCGTCCGATACCTGTTCGACTGATCCGCCCGACAGGCCGGCGACGGGGACGGCATCACAGCCGCATCCTGCCGCCGTAGCCTGTGAGTTCCAGGTAGCCCTCGCCCACGACCCGCCCGTCGGTCAGCGCATCGACCGCCCCTTCCCAGTAGACGGTGCCCACGCTCGCGCGTGAATCGAGTTCCTGGTCATCCATGAGCGGGGCGAGGGTCAGGACACCCGCCGGCGTTTCCAGGACCACGGCCACCGGGTAGGCGATGCCGGTGCGCGGACTGCGCCACCGGCTCCGCGGCGTGAACCTGACCTCCGCAGGCTCGAACACGCGGAGTCCACCCCGCCGATCCCGCAGGCTCCCGCCCGCCCACAGGGCGTTTCCGCCTGCGTCACGCACCTGGAACGCCGTCAGGGCGCCACCATCTGCCAGACGCAGGCCGGTCCAGTCCCACCCCACGGCGGAGGGATCGAGAATCTCGCTGGACCACTCATGGTCCAGCCACGCCAGACCTTCGACGGGCGACCGCCGGCCTTCTAGGGTGACTGTGCCGGCGACACTCAGCCGCGGCCGGCTGTAGTAGAAGCTGGCCTGATGCTCACGAGGCCCCTTGCGACTCAGGCCAGCCCGCCCCTGCAGCAGCGGCGGCTCGTCGGCGCCGAAGCTCAGGTCCAGGGCCAGGGCCCGTCCTGCGAGGCGCGCATGGTAGCGTCCGTCCTCCAACGCCAGGGTCCAGCCGTCGATGCGGACATCAGTGTTCCCGGTCGCGGCTTCCGCCAGCCCGAAGCCTGCGCGGGCGGCACGCTGGTCGTGCTGCAGGCGGCCGCGTCGTGGATCGGCGATCGCGGCATGCGCGAAAAGCAACTGCGTTGGCGCGAACCGGCTGCGGCTGCCCTCCTGGAGACCGGGACGGTGCCGGAAAAAAGTGACCTGCACCCCCAGGGGCGCGCCGGTGGCATCGCGTACCCGCGCAGTGAGGTACCACCACTCGGTCCTGAAATCCGGATGTGCGCCGTGATCGCGGGGAAAGGTCAGCACCACACCCGGCGATGCCACCGGGTAGCGCACCGGTGGCGCCGCACCGGCCAGCAAGCCCAGGGCGGGCAGGGCCAGCAGTCGGCGCCGGGTTGTCACAGGGCCGACTGCTCTGGGGCGATCCATCGGAGGTGACATCACCAGTCCTCCCTGACCGCGCGCACGGCGTCCACCCCCATGGCCTGCCGTCCGCCCAGGACGGCAACCAGCGTGGCAAGACCCAGCAGGGCCGAGAAGAACACCGCCAGGCCCAGCCACGGTACATGGAGCTCCATGCTCCAGTGGAAGGACTGGCGGTTGACGACGTGGATCAGGATGAGACTCATGGCGAAGCCCAGGACGGCGCCGACCGCCAGGCCGGCGGCACCCACCGCCGCCCCCTCCGCCGCCAGCACCCGGGCGATGTCACGTCGGGACACCCCGAGGTGACGCAACATGCCGAATTCCCGGCGTCTGGCGATCACCTCGGTCCCGATGGCGCTGGACAGACCCAGCAGTCCGATCACCAGCGCCACCGCCTCGAGGGCATACGTCACGGCGAAGGTGCGGTCGAACACCGCCATGGAAAGATCACGGATGTCGCCGGGGCTAAGGATTTCGGCGTCTTCGCCCGCGACGGCGGCGAGCGCCTGGCGGACCGCAGCGGCATCGGCGCCCGGCGCCAGCCACAGACCGGCGTCGTTGGCGCGCGCATCGCCGGTCAGGCGGACGTAGCTGCCGCGATCCACGAGCAGCGCGCCGTTCTGTCGTGCATAGTCGCGCCAGACACCCGCCACGTGTACCTCCCGCTGCAGGCCGCCCAGGGGCAGGCGCCAGCGCTGGCCGGGCTGCAGGCCGTGCAGGGCGGCGGCGGCCTCGCTTGCCCAGACCTCCAGAGTCCCGCCCGGCGCCCGCACTGCCTGACCCACCAGCGGCAACCGGCCGGCATCGCGCTCCACGCCGTCCCGCGCCAGCAGCGTGGTCCGTGGCCCGCCTGGGGCAACGACAATCTGGTCCCAGCGCAGGAACTCCACCCGCCCCACGCCGGGTACGGCGCGCAACCTCGCCTGGTCGGCCGCTGACAGGAAAGCGGAATCGCCCCGGGCCCCGGAACGCAGGTACAGGTCCGCCGGCAGGATGCCGTCGAGCCAGTCGGACAGGGAGGCACGGAAGGACCCGACCATGATGCCCATCGCCACCATCAGGCTGACCGCGGCCACGATCGCAGACAGGCTGACGGCTGCGTGCAGCGGATAGGCACGCAGCCGCTCCAGGCTGAGGATCGCGGCCACGGCGCGCGGCGCCGGCAGCCACCCCAGCAGGCCAGCGACCCAGCGCGGCAGCAACAGCAGGGTGCCCAGCAGCAACAAGGCGATCGCGCCATAGCCGAACACCGGCAGACCATCGACCGGCGGGAGCAGGGTGAAGCCGGCCGCCAGCATGAGACAGACCCACCCGGGCCAGGCGACCGGCAGACGGCCGAACGCCCTGACGTCGTCGCCGCTCTTGAGCGCCAGCGCGAGCGGGGCACGCGCCGCTTCCAGCGCCGGCCCGAGGCTGCCGGCGAGCGCAGCCGCCACGCCCACGAGCGCCAACAGCACCACCGTGCCCGGTGCGACCACCAGCCGGGTGGGCTGCCCCTCGAAGAAGCCGGCACCGAGGTCACCGCCGAGCAGGCCGAGGACCAGCCACGCCAGCGCGAGTCCGAGCCCCACACCGGCCAGCGCGCCGGCCAGGCCGATCGCTGCGCCCTCGGTCAGCACCAGGAGGCTCACCTGCCGGGCGGTCGTGCCCATGACCCTCAGAAAGGCCAGTTGGGTGCGCCGCCGCGCCACCGACAAGGCCTGGGTGGAAAACACCAGCAGCCCGCCGGTGAACAGGGCCACCAGCGCCAGAACATTGAGGTTGACGCGGTAGGCGCGGGTCATGCGGGACGCCGCGTCCCCGGCATCCCCGGGGGCTTCCAGTGCCAGCCCCGCGGACAGTTCGACGGACTCGCGCCAGCGCTGCGGGTCCAACCCCGGCCGCAGCACGATGTCGATGCGCGTGAGCAGGCCCTCGCGCCCGAACAGCGTCTGGGCACCGCCGAGATCCATCACCGCCAGGGAGGCCCCCGCAGCGTCCGCCTCCATCACGCCACCGATGCGCACCTCGACCCGGTGGTTGCCGGACTGCAGCGCGATGTGCTGGCCCACGCTCAGGCCGTGTCTTTGCAGGAAGGAGCGCGCAGGAAACACCACGTCGCCGCGCAGCGCATCGAAGGGGTCCTCCACGCCCGCCAGAAGCGCCGGCTGGATGGCTGCCGCGCGGAACAGGTCGATCCCCACCACGCGCAGGCTGCCGTCGCGATCGGCCAGTCCCGCTTCGATCTCGAGGGCGGGGCTGGCGGCCGCGACCCCCTCCCGTCTGGCAAGGGCCGGGTACAGCGCTTCATCGAAACCGCTGCGCGGCCCGCGCAAAGTCAGGTCGGCGCGGCCAGAGATCTGACGCGCCGCCGAGGCGAATTCGGCCACGGCCGCCTCGTTCACAAGCTGGACGGCCAGCCCCAGGGCAACGCCGGCGGCAATCGCCAGGACCGATACCGAGCTGCGCGCCTTGTGCTGCAGCAGCGACCCGAACACCAGGGCGGGATGCAGCAGCTGGGGTCTGCGCGCCGATACCCGCATCACGCCGGCACCAGCCCCGCCGGCGTCAGGCGCAACACCCGGTCAGCGCTCGCCGCGGCCTGCAGGGAGTGGGTGACGAGCAGGCCGGCAGCCCCGGACTCGGCCAGGGATCGGCGAAGCAGTGTCACCACGTGGCTGGCGGTGTCGGGGTCGAGATTGCCGGTCGGCTCGTCTGCGAGCAGCAGGCTTGGCCGATGCACCAGGGCGCGCGCGATGGCCACGCGCTGCAATTCTCCGCCGGACAGTTCGGCTGGCCGGCTGGCGCCACGGGTGGCCAGACCGACCGCCTCGAGCATGGACGCCACCCGCGCCTCCATGCCGTCGGTCCGCCCCAGCAGCATCAAGGGCAGGGCAACGTTTCGCGCCACCGTCAGGTAAGGCAGGACGTGGAAGGCCTGGAACACGAAACCGACGCGCTCGCGCCGGAGAAGGGTCAGGCCATCATCGTCGAGGCCGCCGAGATCGATTCCATCCAGAACGATCCCGCCCCGTTCCGGCCGGTCCAGACCCGCGATCAGGTTGAGCAGGGTGGACTTGCCCACGCCGGACTCACCGACGATGGCCACATACTCCCCTGCCCGCACCTCCAGCGATATCCCGGACAGCACTGCGCGGGTGCGCGCGCCACCGAATGACTTGTGGACATCGACCAGACTCAGCATGCGTGTTTCCGTGGTTGTGTGACCTGGACATCCGGGCCGTGTGACCGTGTTTGCGGTGTCCCCGATCCGGAAACCGAAATAAATGCTTGCAATTCCGGAGGGCTGCCCTTATTGTGACTGTTCGCAGGATCTCACCGTACAACGTTCGCTTGTCCGCTGTGCCCCACCTTATTCGGAATATCAGTTCGACCAGCAGTGCTGGCTTGATCCGCGCCCGCTCGGGTATTCACCCGACTCCTCAATAGTGCATGTAAGGATGACTCGTCATGGCAACTGGTACCGTCAAGTGGTTCAACGACTCCAAGGGTTTCGGCTTCATTTCTCCTGATGGCGGCGGCGAAGACGTCTTCGCGCATTTCTCCGCCATCCAGGGCCAAGGCTTCAAGACGCTGAAGGAAAACCAGAAGGTTTCCTTCGACGTCACGACCGGCCCGAAAGGCAAGCAGGCCTCCAACATCCGCCCGATGGAATAATCCCTCCATCAGTCTGGTGTGCACGAACGCCCGGTGATCCGGGCGTTCTTGTTTGAGGTGCCCGGTGATCCGGGCGTTCTTGTTTGAGGCGCCCGGTGATCCGGACGTTCTCGTTCAAGGCGCCCGGTGATCCGGGTGTTCTTGTTTGAGGCGCCCGGTGATCCGGGCGTTCTTGTTCAAGGCGCCCGGTGAGCCGGGCGTTCTTGTTCAAGGCGCCCGGTATGCCGGGCGTTTCTGCTTCAGGCACGGGCTGGGCGCTGTCGCCACTGCCACGGTCTGGTCCAGGCGCCGTCCCTCAGCCGTCGCCCACCCGTCTGCCCAGGATCATCAGATCCCGTTCGACACCATCCAGGACAGCGACCCTTGGCAGGTGCCCCCAGGTCTCGAACCCGTGCGCCCGGAACAACGCCAGACTGGGTTCGTTGTGGCCGAAGATGAACCCCAGCAGGGTGTGCAATCCAAGTGCGGGGGCCTCGCGCAGCGCCTCGCTCACCAGAAACCGTCCGAGGCCCGCACCACGACAAGCCAGATCGATGTAGACGCTCAGTTCCGCCGTGCCGTCGTAGGCCGGGCGGCCGTAGAAGGACGAGAAGCTGAGCCAACCGGCGATGCGTCCGTCGCGCTCGGCCACCCACAGGGGGCGGACACCGGGGGTGTGCAGGGCGAACCAGGCTTCGCGGCTGTCCACGCTCACCGGCTCGAGGTCGGCCGTGACCTGACGAGACGGGATCGTCTGGTTGTAGATCTCGACCACGCGCGGCAGGTCCGCCCGCGTGGCGATTCGCCAGGAGAAAGAGCTCACTGCCGTCGGCGGCAGGCCAGGCGTTCCGACCCGCTGCAGAGGTTCCCGGGGAAAAGCCCTGCCCCGGGTGCAGCCACCCCGCGGCCTGGCCCGTCGAAAGCCGGGCGATGCACCGGCCCGACGGACCTGACCACGATGCTCAGGGCAACTGCTCGCCCAGGGCGCGCGGCGGGATGTC
>JBEICA010000294.1:0-4555 GCA_040373665.1 Burkholderiales bacterium
CCAAAGTCGTCGCGTGCGGACATGGAGGCATCCCTCTACGGATTGGTGGTGCCCCACCCATAACACACAATCTGTGTCAAGGCAATAAGTGGTCTAAGCTATTCCCGCATTAGACTAGACCACTTTTCTGGAACAAAAGAGCATTATTTCGCCGAGAGAAATAAGGAAAGGGCCCGCAAAACGGGCCTTCTTTGAAAAACGGTCGGGTCTGAAAAGCGGCGTTCCAGCTTTGTGCTAGACGACCCCCTTGATCCCCCTCCGCAGGGGCTGCCCCTTCACCCAGCGGGTGCCCCTGCCCCCGACCCTCGAGGCGATCGACGCGAACGTGATGCAGAGGCTGTCGGCCAAGTCAGGCGAGCGCATGCCCCGGCGCTTCATCTCCTGCTTGCCCTCAACCTTGATCTTGCCGTTGGACGTGAAGGTGTACGTGGGCGCCACAAGCTCCTGCCGCAGGTCATCCATCTTCGGCAGCTTGCAGGCCCGCGCGTTGAGCCACTCCTTCACGCTCAACCACAATTCATCGCGCAATTTCGCCGCCTGCGGGTTCATGGCCGAAGCCTCCGAGACGTTCACGTCGCGCACCGAGAAGGCCAGCTTCAGCTGCGGGCCCACCTCGCGCAGGCGATCGGCCACACCCGACCCCAGGCCGATACTGTCCACGCAGACCTCGCTCGGGGCGTCGATCTTCGCCTCGTTCACGATCGCACCCGTCAGCTGCATGAGATCCAGCCCCTGCCAGACCTTGAACTCCAGCACCACATTGCCACGCCGCTTGCACAGAACAGATCTGTCGTCGCCGAAGCGCGCCACGTCGAGCCCATACACGACCGGCTCCTTCGCATCCGGCACGACATCCCGCCCCATCGCACTGTCCACCAACTCCGCCGGGATCAAGGTATCGTCCTCGCGCAGCGCAAACTCACCCAGCACGCGCACCCGGTAGGCGTTGCTCTCGGGCCCGTACGTGTCCGCGATCTGCTTGACGAAATCCCGCGCCACGCGCGGGCTGTCGAGGCACGACACATGGTAGGTCTTCCACTCGCTCGCCAGCGCATGGTGCGTCTTGAAGAACAGGCCGCTGTTCCGCGTCGGGTTCCCGATCAGGATGGTGCAGGCCTGGTGGCCCGACATCGAGCCCGCCGCACTCTCATACACCGCCTCGGGCACGGCCGAGGCCTCGTCGACCAGGATCAGCACGTTGTCCGAGTGTATGCCGGCCAGGGCCTCGGGCCTGTCCGCGCTGCTCGTCCTTGCACTGATGAAAGACGCCTCTGGCGCGCTCTTCAGCGTCACCTTCTCCGAGGTCATCTCAAACAACGCGCGGATCGGCGCCGGCAGGCGGTTGATCCACAACTTGATCTCCGCAAACAGCGCGTCAAACAACTGCCCGGCGGTCGGCGCGGTCATCACCGTCTTCTGAGGATACCTGGTCACCATGTGCCAGATCGCCAGCCAGGCGACGAAGGTGGACTTGCCGACGCCGTGGCCGGCGCGCACCGAGATCCGGCGCTCGCCTCGAGCCACCGACATCATCACGCTCGCCTGCCACTCATCCGGCTCCGCACCCAGCACGTCGCGCACGAAGCCCACCGGGTCGCTCGCGTAATCCACCAGCACCAAACGCAGGCTCGCCTCGATCGCCTTGGGATCAGTCGCCGGCTTGTCCTCAACCACAACCGCAGCCGCCAGGCCCGCGGCCTCGTTCTCAGCCTCGAGCTTCTTCGTCAATGCGATCATCTCCTCCTTCGCAATCCTCTCGGCCTCCTTCTTCGTCACCCTCTTTTTTTTCTCAGGCGGTGGGGCCAACACAAACGGGGGAGGCGGGGGGGCCGGGGGCACCTCCACCTCGCTCTTCACCCGCTTGCCGCCGAATTTGTTGCCGATGGTCACTTCCGTTCCCCCGTCATCCCGTCAAACCGCTGCCCGGCGATGTAGAGGTCAGGCGGAACGGAAAACGGCTTCGCCACGTTGGCGGCAGCATCCCGCACCCAGGGCGGCGCCTGGTAGTTCGCCTGCGCCTGCATCATCGCACGCTGGAAGGCGCGCATCTGCGCAAGCTCGGCCGTGGCCTGGTTGTCCGCCGGTGTCGGTGTCCCGCCAGCCTTGCCCATCACTGCACCGGAACCTGGTCGGTGATCACCTTCGCCGTGGTCGGCATCGTCGGCAACTCCTGCTGCTCGTCCGTCAACGGAACATACAACTCCGTGCCCGTCTGCTTCGGCGCAACCGCGCCCTTGTAGGACGGCGTGTAGGACGGCAATCCCGTGACGCCGGGCGGGGGCTCAAAACCAAGCTGATCCGCATCCGGCACGGCAGCATGCTGCACGGGTATCCCCTGCCGCACCATCTCCGATGGGCCCAACTCATAGGCCCACGCCGGTCCAGCCAGCACGCACGCAATCAGAACAATCACCAGCTTCCTCATGACACCATCTCCTTCTTGATGCGTTGAACAGTCAGAACGCCGACATCGTGGAGGGTAGCAGTCCGGTTGATGCCAGTGCCCCTCGCAAGCTCCTCGCGGATGGCAAACCTCTTCACCTCCGGTAACTTGCGGCGACCGAGCTTCGTGCCCTTGGCGCGAGCAGTGTCCAAGCCAGCATTCACACGGTCCACAATCATCGCACGCTCAAATTCAGCAAACACGCCCATCATCTGAAACAGCGCCTTGCCTGCCGGGGTCGAGGTGTCAATCGCCTGCTTGTGCAGATACAGGTCAACACCCGCACCCTGTATCTCCGACAGGAACCCGATCAGGTGCTGGAGGCTGCGACCCAGGCGGTCAACGGACCATGACGCCACCATGCTGAAGCGGCGGCGCACCGCATCCTTCAACAGGGCGTCAAAGGCCGGTCGCTTGTCGCGGCCCTTGCTGCCGCTGATCCCCTCGTCCTTGTAGACCGCCACGACCTCCCACCCGGCGCGGTCGGCGACCTCGCGGAGCTCGCGCTCCTGGTTCTCGACCGTCTGGCCGCGGGTCGAGACGCGGAGGTAGAGGGCAACGCGGGTTTTATTTTTTTTCGCAGCCGCGCCACCCTGCCCGTCACCGGCGGCGGGGGCGGGGGGCCCCATGCCCTCCGGGGGGGCCTCGGGCGCCGGGGCGCTGGCGGCGCTCACTGCTCGACCCTCGGGTTGCGACCCTGCGCCGTCAGGCGGGCGAGGCCAGCGTCACGGTCGGCCTCGGTTGCGAACGTGCGGATCGGGCGCGAGCCCGGCTCGTTGCCGTCGAAGCTGACAGACAGGCCAGCAGCCTTGCGCTGGGCGATCTTGGTGCGGATCAGGTTCTCGATGTCCATGTCGTCCTCCGTTGATGACCTACACATAACATCTGATTTGTGTGCTGTCAAGCGTCATCATCGGGAGCATTGATTTTATTGCCTTCGATCACGTCTTTTTCGGAGGGGATTTGTGTATGGGTCGGCGTGACATCGATCGGCGCCTGGCCCAGCCGCTCCTGCCGGCGAGCACGGATCTCCTCGAGCAGCTGCAGGTGCATGGCGCCCACGTCCGTCACCCGCACGTCCACCGCCTGCGTGGCCTTGCCGTAGACCCGCTCGAGAATGATGTTGGCCGCCTTTACCCGCGTGTCCTCGGACTTGCCCGCGGTCATGATCTCGATCAAGGTTGCCACCGCCTGCGGCGTTGCCGCCTTCAGCGCCGCCTTCACGTCCTCGGGCAGCGGCGGCCGGCCTGCCGGGTTGCGGCATTCGCCGGGCTTTGCCGGCCGCAGATTGGCCAGCGAGGCCGCGCTTGGTGGTTTTCTTGCCATGACTGATGTCAATCTTTCATTTGATGATAGGCGTCTTTCATAACCGAGCGTCAACCCGCAGCCAAATACGAATTGCGCATGTCGTCTGGCAACTCATCGCCCCGCGCCCAGTTGACGCGACGTGACGCCCGCGCATCCTCGACCACCGCCCCCTCGAACAGGTGCTTGGTGCGGTTGACGAGGTCGAACCCCTCGAGCACCTTGACGATCTCCTCGAGTGTCCAGAGTGCTGCCGGCTGATCCGGGTTCTGCTGCCGCCAGACGTGGGCGCCCTCCAGGCCATCACAGATGACCAAGGAGCGGCCATCGCTCATCCGAGCAGCCATCCACTGTCCTGTAGCCGGAGCCTGCCCAGCGGCCAACGCTGCCTCATCCAGCGCCATCCAGGCGTTGAACATCCGCTTGGCCTCATACTCGACGTTGGCGATGGAGCCGCCCGTGCATTCATCCGAGATGGCATCGTTGAGCTTTGCCACCTGCCGGTGGAATTTCTCGGCGAGATCTACTGGCACCAGCTTGGGGAGCCGATCGACGCCCCACTTGGCCTCCATGTGGCTGGCAACATCATCGAGGGCTTCGATGGCGATCTGGGATCTCGTCTTCATCGGCGCCCCCGTTTGCTTGGGAACGCCATTGCGCCGGGATCTTGCCCCCGGTCATGCCATCTTGCACACCACTCGCCGCCATCGACCAATGGTCGCACGGAACTGATCTTGCCCTCCACGACGATCACGTCTGGCGGTGTGTTCGTGCAGTACCCTTCATGGTCACCGACCTTGAAGGACC
>JBEICA010000233.1:0-5793 GCA_040373665.1 Burkholderiales bacterium
CATCGGGAGCATCGGCATCCAGAACTACATGCAGAGTCAGATGGGAGATGCCTGACCCACTGCTCCAGCGGTCGGCATCCGGGCGCCCAGGGCCGCGAGAGCGGCCCTGGGCGTTACTGCGGCGGCTCCGGTGCGTGCCCCTGCAGGCCGCCGTGGCGGTTGTCGGAGTCGCGCTGCTGGCGGGTTGCGCAGGCACAAGAACCGCGGCGCCGAAGCCGCAACCTCCTGTCGTCGCGGCGGTGTCCCCCGCCGGGCCCTCCGAACCGAGCGCACCAAAGGTTCAGCCCGAACCTGTCCCGGAGATCGTGGTGCCACCCCCCCGGATTGCGCTCGTGCTCGGCGGCGGCGCCGCGCGAGGCTTTGCCCACGTCGGGGTGATCAAGGTGCTGGAAGCGCAGGGGCTGGCGCCTGACATCGTGGTCGGTACCAGCGCCGGCAGCGTGGTGGGGGCACTCTACGCTTCCGGGCTCAGTGGCTACGAATTGCAGCGCCGCGCCATGGAACTGGACGAGAAGTCCGTCAGCGACTGGGCGCTGCCGAACCGTGGTTTCCTCAGGGGCGAATCCCTGCAGGGGTACATCAACGAGGCCGTGAAGGGAAAGACCATCGAGCAGATGCCGCGCACCCTTGGGGTCGTTGCCACCGACCTGCGCAGTGGCCAGCAGACGGTATTCCGTCGCGGCAACACCGGCATGGCGGTGCGCGCCTCGAGCAGCGTGCCGGGCGTGTTCCAGCCGGTGACTATCTCCGGGCGCGAGTATGTGGACGGCGGCCTCACCAGTCCGGTGCCGGTGCAGGCGGCGCGGGACATGGGGGCCGACATCGTCGTCGCCGTGGACATCGCCAGGAACCCGGAAAGGGCCAAGGTCCGGGACACCATCGACGTGCTGCTGCAGACCTTCCTCATCATGGGCCGGGCCATCGCCGCGCAGGAACTGCGGTCCGCGGACATTGTGGTCCTGCCCGCCACCGACGAACTGGCAACGGCCGACTTCCAGAGTCGGCATCTGGCGGTGCTGGAGGGGGAAAAGGCCGCCCTGCAAGTGATTCCGGCACTGCGCCGGAAAATCGAGGAGCGGGCGCAGCGCCTGCGTCAGGAGGCGCGGGCCTCCCCGCGCTGAAAGCCGGTCAGGCTCTGCCGGACCGGGGGCTCCGATCCCGAATCAACGATGCGGCGGTGGCGGCGTCAGGCTCTTTTTGCGCTTGTCCAGCCACCAGCCGTACTGCACCGGCCAGTCGGCGAAGCCGTTTTCGATGCCCAGTGCAGCCTGTGCATGCAGCGACCAGTTCGGGTTGTGCAAGGCCTCCCGGCCGATGGCAATGAGGTCCGCCTCGCCCGCCTGGAGAATGGCCTCTGCCTGTGGACCGTCGAGGATGAGCCCGACCGCCATGGTGGGCAGCCCCGCGTCTCGCCGGATGGCTGCAGCGTAGGGCACCTGGAAGCCGGGGTAGCGGGTCACGCGCGCCGCGGTCGCCGAACCCATCAGCCCGCCGGAGGAGCAATCGATCACGTCGATCCCCACTGCCTTCAGTGCGCGGGACAGCGCGATGGAATCCTCCAGCGTCCAGCCGCCGTCGATACCGTCCACCGAGGACACGCGGAAGAACACCGGCCGGTCCTGTGGCCAGAGTTCGCGCAGGTCGCGGGCGATCTCCACCGCCAGACGGATGCGGTTGTCGAAGCTGCCGCCGTAGTGATCCTGGCGCCGGTTCGAGAGCGGCGACAGGAACTCGTGCAGGAGATAGCCATGGGCGCCGTGGACCTCGATGACCTCGAAGCCGGCGGCCTGGGACCGAAGAGCCGCATCGCGGAAGGACTGCCGCAGTGCATCGATGTCAGCCAGGGTCATCTCGTGCGGGACCAGCCAGCCGTCGTCGAGCGCGACGGCGCTGGGCGCCTTCACCGCCCAGACGTCCTCACCGCGGGCGCGATCGCTGTCGTCCAGCGGCCCGTTGCCGTGCCAGGGTCGCTGCATGGAGGCCTTGCGGCCGGCATGCCCGAGCTGGGCCGCGGGCACGGCGCCCTGTGAGCGCATGAACGCGTTGATCCGGCGCAGCGGCTCCACCTGGGTGTCATTCCAGAGTCCCAGGTCACCGTGGGTGATGCGTCCGTCGCGCTGAACGGCGATGGCCTCGACGAACACCATGCCGGGGCCGCCGCTGGCGAGCTTGCCCAGGTGCACCAGATGCCAGTCGTTCGCCACCCCCTCGTGGGCCGAGTACTGGCACATCGGGGAGATGACGACGCGGTTGCGAAGCTCGAGACCGCGCAGCTGCAGCGGCGTGAACAGAAGCGGTTGGGTCATGGCGTGAAATGTGATGGTTCGGGTTGCGGTTTCCGGCCCGGTTGGCCGGTGCGTGATCAACTGCGCGGGCGCGCGTGCACGTGCTGGTAGACGAGGTGATCGCCGTCGGGATGGGCGCCCGGAGCATCGTGGTGAGGGTGGTGGTGGTCGTGGCTGCGGGTATCGACGTCCACCGGAACCAGATTCAGACGACCATGCCGCACCTGCGGCTCGGCAGTGAGGGTGTTGGCGAAGGCCTGAACGGCCGCCGTGGGCCCGCGCAGCATCACGGTCTCCAGGCAGTTCTCGTGGTCCAGGTGCACGTGCATGGACGACAGCACGAGGTCGTGGTGGTCGTGCTGCAGGCTGGTCAGGCGCTCAGCCAGATCGCGGGCGTGGTGGTTGTAGACGTAGCTGAGGGCAGCCACGCAGAACGGCGCCTCCTCGCGCTCCAGGCTCTGCGCACTGAGGAGGTCGCGGAGCAGGTCGCGCACCGCTTCCGAGCGGTTGCCATAGCCCTTTCGGCGGATGTGTTCGTCGAACTGACGCGCCAGTTCCTCGCTGAGCGAAATGGTGAACCGTTCCATGCATTTCCCCGTACTGACGCCTCGCACCGGCGCAGTGCGTTTCTTGTCCTCGCCACATTTTGCGCGTAGTCTGCGTGAGAAGGTTTATTAAATGTTCTCACCTTTCATTCGTACCGCGCTCGGCGCCCGCCGGTAGAGGCCGGTCCCCGATACGCAGCGGTGGTTGGAGATCTTCCGGATGACATTCCCACGAGCCCGGGCCGCCGCCCGGGCCGCCGCCGGTGTTCCCTGTGGCCTGTGTCTGCTGGTAGCGGTTCCGGCCCATGCGCATCAGGAGGTGGCCGCACCGACCGTGCATGTCGTCGGCCATTATCAGACCGGGGTCGGCACCTCGGACGCTGCAAGCGAGGGCGGGGTGACGGCCAAGCGCATCGAGACGCGGCCACTGCTGCGCACCGGTGAGGTCATCGAACTGGTGCCCGGGATGATCGTCACCCAGCACAGTGGCGACGGCAAGGCGAACCAGTACTTCCTGCGCGGCTACAACCTCGACCACGGCACCGACTTCGCCATCTGGGTCGACGGCATGCCGGTCAACAAGCCCACCCACGGGCATGGTCAGGGCTATGCGGACATCAACTTCCTGATCCCGGAACTGGTCTCCAAGGTGGGCTTTCGCAAGGGTCCCTACTTCGCCGAGGAGGGCGACTTCTCCAGCGCCGGCGTGGCCCGCATCCGCTATTTTGACCGTCTGCCGCAGGCGCTGGGGTCCATCACCCTGGGGTCCAATCACTTCCTGCGCGGCGTGGTGGCCAACTCGGTGGATGCCGGTCCGGGCAGCCTCACCTACGCCTTCGAGGGCGTGAACAACGACGGACCCTGGAACCTGCCCCAGGACCTGCGCAAGTTCAACGGTGTGCTGCGCTACGTGCAGGGTGGCGAGACCGAGGGTTTCAGCCTCACGCTGATGGGCTATGACTCGAGGTGGAACGCAACCGACCAGATTCCGCGCCGGGCGGTGGACGCCGGTCTGATCGGCCTGTACGGCAATGTCGACCCAACCGACGGCGGACGTTCCTCCCGCTACAGCCTTTCATTCTCCGGGCGACATCCACTGGGTCGTGGTACCGCTTCGGTCGATGCCTACCTGATCAGCTACTCGATGGACCTGTGGTCCAATTTCACCTACTTCCTCGACAACCCCGCCCGCGGCGACCAGTTCCAGCAGTCCGACCGGCGCACCGTGCTCGGCATCAATCCCAGTCACGCCTTTCCCACCACCCTGTTCGGGCGTGAAGGCGTGACGACGGTGGGGCTGCAGTCCCGGCACGACGCCATCGGTCGGGTGGGTCTTTACAGCACCGAGGCGCGGCAGGTGTACGACACCACACGCCAGGACAAGGTGGGGCAGACCAGCCTGGGCCTGTATGCCCAGAACTCGACTCAGTGGCTTCCCTGGTTGCGCTCTCTCGTGGGCGCCCGTGTGGACCACTTCCGATTCGATGTCTCCAGCAGCATTGCGGACAACTCCGGGACGCGCAACGACACTCTTGTCTCTCCCAAGGCCTCGCTGGTCTTCGGACCCTGGCACCAGACGGAGTATTTCGTCAATGCCGGCACGGGTTTCCACAGCAACGACGCCCGAGGGACGGTGATCCGCTACGACCCGCGTGACTTCCAGGCCGGTACCCTGACGCCGGTGCAGCGGGTCGATCCCCTGGTGCGTACCCGCGGTGCCGAACTCGGGGTGCGTACCGAGATCGTTCCCGGCGTGCAGAGCTCGCTCGCGTTGTGGATGTTGAAACAGAATTCCGAACTGCTCTTCGTCGGCGATGCCGGCACGACCGAGGCCAGCCGTCCGAGCCGTCGGCATGGCCTCGAGTGGATCACCTATGCGCGTCCCGTGGACTGGTTGCTGGTCGACGGCGAACTGTCGATGACCAAAGCGAGGTTCGACGACGGGGATCCCGAGGGTGTGGGCCGGCACATCCCCGGCGCGCTCAACCGCGTCGCGACACTCGGCTTCACGGTCGATCAGATGGGACCCTGGTTCGGTGCGCTGCAGTTGCGCCACTTCGGTCCCCGGCCTCTGGCGGAGGACAACTCGACCCGATCCGCCAGTACCACGGTGACCAATCTGCGGGTCGGCTACCAGATCGACCGGCATTTCCGCCTCCACGCCGATATCCTCAACCTGTTCAACAGCCGCCGGGACGACATCACCTACGCCTACGAGTCCTGCCTGAGGCAGGAGGTCGGCGTGAACCCCAACTGTCCGGCCGGCGGTGGCGGGCCCGGTGTCTTCGGGCAGCATTTCCATCCGGTGGAACGGCGCCAGATCCGTTTCACTTTGACAGGACGTTTCTGAGGCGCGTCGATCTGCCGCCAGACCTCGGACGGAGGGGGGCTGTCCGGGTTTGCTACCATCCGCAAAGGTGGCAGTGGAAAGGCGCGGGCGCATGAAAATCCGAGGCGGGTTGGCTGGTCTGGTGGTGGCTGCGTGTTGTCTGTCGATGCCCCTCGCAACCGGCGGCTGGGCCGGTGCCTTGCCGGTCACGGCGGACGGGCGGGTGGTGAGCCTGGCCCCGGTGATCCAGCAGGTGACGCCGGCGGTGGTCAACATCGCGGTGCTCGCGGGCGGCGACAGCGCCGAGAACCCGCTGCTGCGCGACCCGTTCTTCCGCCGTTTCTTCGAGCTGCCCCAGCGTCAGCGTCCCCAGGCGAGCGCCGGCTCCGGCGTGATCATCGACGCCCAGAAGGGTTTCGTGATCACGAATCACCACGTGATCAAGAACGCCCGCGAGATCATGGTGAACCTCAAGGACCGGCGCCAGTTTCCCGCCAGGCTGGTGGGGGCTGATGCTGGTACGGACATCGCCCTTCTGCAGATCCAGCCAGAGGCACTGACCGCCCTGCCTTTCGGCGATTCCGATGCCCTTTCGGTCGGGGATTTCGTGCTCGCCATCGGCAACCCCTTCGGC
>JBEICA010000371.1:0-2802 GCA_040373665.1 Burkholderiales bacterium
CACCGATGCATACGATCAGTACGTCACCCTGGTGGACAACGCGCAGCTTGCGCCCGGGAGCACCGGCTATGCCCCGCTCAACTCGAGCAACACCAGTTTGGCGGCCGACATTGCGAACTGGCAATCGCTGCTCACCGCGTGCGGCAGTGGAATCGACGGAATGTTGTTCCCCGCTGCGGCGAGTGGCGAGACCGGTGGCTGGGAGCAGGCGGTCTTCGAGGCCCAGACGGGGGTCTTCAATTCCTCTGACACCGCGGCGCTTTCGCCTTCCACCACGGCGTTTCTCCAGAACTTCCTGGCCTACTGGAGCACGCTGGAATATCAGCAGTCCGTGCTCTGGAACGAGTACTACAACTACCAGGCGAACATTCTGAGCCCGGCCGACCCCCAGGTGGAGAACCAGCAGATGCAGCTGGGCTGGACGACAACGTCATCCAATCCATATGGCACCTGCCAGCAGACGAGCTCGGTCAGCGGGGTGATCAGCGGCACCGACAACGGGTGCCAGTGGCAGCAGAACATCGCGAATGTCTGGCCGGGTACCCAGTACAGCGATGAGGTGGGCCTGTGGGGCGACACCACCACGGTCCCGTCGTCTGCGAGCACGAATTCGCTCAGTGGTCTTGCCGTCAGCGCCGTGCCATACGCCCTCGGGACCTCATCTGCGGTGAACCCCGCAGATGTCGGACAGGGCCAGATGGTAACCCCGCAGGCCATCGCGGCGCTCTGCCAGAGCAGTACCGCCGGCACATTGCAGGGCAACTGCTCGGCGACGCTCAGCGGCTACTCGGCCTCGAATGCCCTGTCGAGCTTCAATGCCGCCGGCACCGGGTCGTACAAGGCTCCCTACGAGGCCTGGTTCGCTCCCCAGGCCGACAAGACGGCCGCGCTGGGTAGCGGGTACAACCTGACGCCACTCAACGGCTTCTTCAACCAGCAGCTGAATGCGACGCGTGGGAGCAGTTCGACGGGCCCCGTCCTGGGATCATCGACGTCCCCGAGTTGGCAGGTGGTCGGCTCAGGCAACACCTTCAGCACCAGCACCAACTCCAAGTGCGAATCCGACAGTCTGTGGTGCGCGGAGGTAGTTGCCACGGGTGCGCAGAATCTCGTGAGTCCATGGGCGAGCGGGAACGGTCAGATGACCATCTCCATGTCCTACCCGGTTGTCCTCAGCAACTGCCCGACCAACTGCGTGACCGGGGGCTTCCCGCTCAGCAACTTCCCGACCCTTCCCGCGGCGGCCTTCCTGCTCTCCAGGCCGTGGACGCAGGGGGCCAGCTGGCCGACCGCTCCGCAGATGGACGCGAATTTCGTTGGCTCTGGGCAGACGGTGTACCTGGGCGCGCTCAGCGGCTGCCCGAGCGTCGGGTGCACCTGGGCGTGGGGCCCGAGCGGACCCCCGTCTGGCTTCAGCAGTTCGTCGCTCACCGCTGCCGGCGTGCTGACGATTCCATCGGGTGTCACGCCGCCGGCAACCCTGACCGTGGTGGCGAGCAACAACGTCGTGGCCACTCCGCCGACGACCGTTGACCTGGACATGTCGCCCGGATTCCTGGCCGTCGGTTTCCCGGGCACCCAATTGGCCTCCGGCACTTCCTGGCAACTGTATGGACTCAATTGCGGCTCGGACTGCACCTGGAAGCTGGCACCCAACGGCGGCGCCTGCACCAACGGGGTCTATCAGGGCTATCCGGGGCAGTTCACCCTGTCGCAGTCCGGGGTCCTCACGGCCACGGCAGCACTCGCCGGTGTCAGTCAGGGTGCTACATCACTGGTGTGCGCAATATCGGCCGGTTCGACCGGGACCCAGCAATGGGGAATCTATGTGGAAACGGAATCGTTCCTCACGAGTGCAAATGGGGGATCCACTCCCGCTTGTGTCGGGTCCAACATGCTCTTCGGCAGTACTCAGATCTCGGGTTGCTATATCGCCCCGACTGGCTGAGATCGTGGTCGTGAACCCGCCCTGCAGCGGCTGCGGCAATAGCGCTTGAGCTATCGGTGGCGGCGGTCGGTGCCGTATGCAGCGCCGGGGCCGGGGCCGAGCTGAGGCGCATCACCAAGTAGGGTCAGCGCGTGGATCTTCAGGTCACATTCATCGGCACGTCCGCATCGGTGCCGAGCGCCGCGCGGGGCACATCGGCCACACTCATCGCGCGTGGCGGTGCGCGCTGGCTCGTCGACTGCGGCGAGGGCACCCAGCGGCAGTTGCTGCGCTCGGGTCTCGGTCTCACCGACGTCGACGCCATCCTGCTGACACACCTTCACGGCGACCACTTCCTGGGGCTGCCGGGCATCTTCAAGACGTACGGCCTGCGGGGTCGCTCGCGCGAGCTGCTGCTGGTGGGGCCGCCCGGGCTGGAGGACCTGCTCGACACGCTGCGGCCGGTCATCGGGCGCCTGCCGTTCCGCCTCGACGTGATGGAGGCCGGGCCGGGTGCGGTGATGCGCGAGGACGGCATGGAGATGCAGGCCTTCCACACCGACCACGGGGTGCGGTCGCTGGGCTACGCACTGGTGGAAGAGGATCGCCCCGGGGTGTTCGACGTGGATGCCGCGCGGGCACTCGGCGTGGCGCCGGGCCCCGACTTCGGCGTTCTACAGCGCGGTGGCGAGGTGACGGTGGCCGACGGCTCGGTGGTGCGTCCCGATCAGGTGATGGGAGAGGCCCGCGAGGGGCGCGTGGTCGTCTTCTCGGGTGACACGCGCCCGTGCGACGCCACGAGGGACGCCGCGCGGGGCGCCGACCTTCTGGTGCACGCGGCCACGTTCACGTCTGAGGATCGCGATCGGGCCATC
>JBEICA010000417.1:0-2254 GCA_040373665.1 Burkholderiales bacterium
ACATCGTTCTGCGGCTGGACGGTGATCGCCCTGCCACCGGCGAGCGTCGCCGTGCCACCCGTGGTCTGGTTGGTCACCGACAGCGACAGGGTGTCGGAGTCACCCGTCTCGGAAGTACCGACATAGCTGTAGTTCAGCACGGACAGCGCAGCCTGCAGGTCAGCCGCCGTACCCTCGAAGACGAGGGAGTTACTGCCGCTGCCTGAAACGATCGTCACCCCGGCGGGCGGCCCGCCGAAGGCGAGCGCGCCCTTGCCCGCGGTGACCGAAGCCGTCGCCCGCAGCACGTCGGCGCCGGTCCCGCCGACCGTGATGCCGCCACCTACCGTGCCACCGGTGTTCTCGCCCACGGCGACAACCCCGGCGGGGCCAGCCAGGTTGGGGGCGGCCAGCATCCAGCCATACCCCTCCACGGACAGGACGGTCGCCGTCACCTCGCCCGCGCCCGCCTCGAGCACCCAGTCGCCGCCTCGGGCAGCCGCACCCGTATCGTCGATCGATGCCGCGACATCCGCGCCGGTCATCCGCGCCAGCTGCTCGACCAGCAGCCCGCCGTCGGCGGCAATGCGGCAGCCGTAGAGCAGGATGTCCGCGTCCGGGCGCAAGGCTGCCGCCACCGCGGTCCATTGCGACTGGAAAGCCGCCAGAGTCGCCGCATCCAGCGTGTCTCCGCCCAGGGTGAACTGGCCCTGTGCGCCATGGCTGATCAGGTGCAGCGCGCCGACATCGCCCATCGAGGCCAGGGCAGTGGCCAGCTGGGACATGCCGGACACACCCGGTGCCAGATGCAGCACGGTGGCGCCGTCCGGGATCGCACCCTCGAGCACGGCCGCATCGCGCACCGCGGCATCGATCACATAGACGGCCTTCCCCTCGGACGCACGCGGGGACGCAGCCGCCGCCTCGACGGCCGGTGCGACCGGCGGCAGCGGCGCTTCGGCGGCGCTCGCTTCGCGCGGCGCATCCGCGCGGGCAGCCGGCGCATCGGCAGCCTGGAACATGTCGGCCGCGGCCGCAGCGTCGAACATCTGCCGCGGTTCCAGGGCGAACCGGTGGAGCGCCGGGCGCAGGACACTGCCTGCCCGGGAGATGCTTTCGCGTCCGGTCTGGAGGGCGACTTTGCCGGGCTTGGCCAGAGAGGAGCTGCTTCTTTTCATCCCTTGATGATACTTAACTTGTGTTAAGCACAACAAGCAGGGCCTGCACCATGCCCGCGAACGGGTTCCGCCGGGAATGGCCGCGCATCACTGCGTGGCGAGACCGTGGTGCTTCATGAAGCCCACGATGGCCGACGCGAGGTCTTCGGGCAGCCGCGCGTCAGCGCGATGCTGCCGGCCGAATTCAAGTTGGATTGCATCGATGCCGTCGGGCCGGTGGCTGCCGTAGGTGAACACCGTATGGCCACCGGCGAACCCGGGCTCTTCGCGCAGGGTCGGCGCGTCAGGCAAGGGGTGCACGCCGTACCCTCTGGCCGCGAGGATGCCGGTGATGCTGTTGCTGCCCTGGAGCGCAGCAGGGCCGAAGCGATCCACCAGTCGGGTAGCCGTGAGCCCCGCCCGGGTTCCGCGAAACGTCGTCGCCGGCTCGTAGGACTGCCCGTGCACGTCGATCAGCAGGGCGCCGGACGGGAACCTCGCGCGCAACTCGGCGACGTAGGTTGCAACCTGCTCGTGGTAGGCCCGGTACGCAGGCAGCAATCCAGCGGACTCGACGGCGTCGACCTCGGCACGATTCACATCCATCTGTCTGCGGCTCACCTTCGCGATGACGAGATACGGACGACGGCCGGTCTGCTTCTCCAGGTGATCGGCGACCCGCTCGGCCAGTTCCCGGGTGCCCACGTCACGAACCGTCACACCCTTCGTCCGGTGCGGAAACAGCCCGAGGAACTCCGCGCCATCGTGGGGAACGGTGAGCAGCAGCGGCAGCGTTCCCGCCTTCGCATCGAACACCGCGGATGCGTCGTAGGCCTGCGCAACGGCTGGAAGGAGCCCTGCCAGAAGCCACAGGGACAGGAACACAGCGAGGGACCGGCGGGGACGATGCATGGGTGCTGCCTGGGCTTCGAAGCGACCAGGCCAGGCCCTCGACACGCAAACTCGTCCAGGCGCACGTGTCCGCCCGGGGTCGCTCCGGGCGCCTGATGACCGAACCAATCCGGGAACGTTCATTTTGTCGTCTCGGATCTGGCATACCCCAGCGCCCGTCGATAGAACACGCCGTTCCTGTCACCAAGCGCCATGAGCAGGGCGCG